>NZ_JBHXTJ010000018.1:0-143097 GCF_042677525.1 Streptomyces sp. NPDC127114 | reverse complement strand
GCTCAGCCCAGCGGCAGTTCGTGCACCGCCGGGGCGCCCTCGGTCGCGGAGACCGTGGTCTGCGTCCAGACCGCCGCCACCTCTTCCGAGACGTCCGCGTACAGCGGGTCCTTGCTGTCGATCACCAGCATCAGCCGGTGTCCTTCGGGGATGTCGTACGCGGCGGCCTGCAGCTTCCAGCGGACCTGCCGGTCCTGTCCGGGCGTCAGGTCCTCGACGTTCAGCGGCTCGTGGGTGATGATCCGGGCCGTCCCGTCCTCGGCCAGGTCGAAGAGGTGCGCGACCAGGGTCGCCGCGCCGACCGTCGACCGGACGGCCAGCCGCAGCTCGGGAACGCCGCGCACCCGGCGGCCCGCGGTGCCGCCGGCCGGTCCCGTCAGCGGCTCCGTCGTCCACACCAGGGCGTGGGTGCGGTCGATCTTCCGGGTGTCGTAGGTCTTCGGGTTGCCGGACCACTCCGCCCTGCCGGTCTCCATGATCTTGTCCATCGCGGTGGCCTCGGTGTCCACGCCCGCGATGAACGACCGCTCCCAGACGGTCTCCGCGTCGGCGCCGGGCGGGGCGTCGACCGGGACGAGTCCGCCGTCCGTGCCGCCCGCGCCGCCGCCGGTCAGGGCGAGCGGCTCGGTGCGGGTGGTGACCCCGGCCCAGTCGGCGTGGGTCTCGCGCCGGGCCGGTTCGACGATCTCGTTCTCCCCCGTCGGCTGCCCGGTCCCGGGGTCGCGCACCGGCACGGTGGTGTACGTGAACATGACCTGGTTGCTGACGGCGGGCCAGTCCTCCACGCCGTTGCGCTCGCCCTTGAGGTGGTGGTCGAGCCACTGGTACGCCTCGCGCATCGGGATGTTGACGTCGCCGGGCGTGGCGGGCGGCGCGACCAGGCCGCGCCCCTCGGGCACGGCGTGGTCGCCGATCCACATGTTGAGCCGCTTGGGCACGGTCAGCGCGTTGAAGGTCTCCAGGACCTGGTTGACCGGGAACAGGCCCTCGTGCCAGGTGTGGGAGAAGAAGGTCGGCGTGCCCTTCTCGTTGGTCTCCGTGAGATACGACTGGGGCGCGCGCCGGGTGCCCCACGCGACCACCTCCGCCATGTCGCGGCCCGCCAGGAACTTCTCCAGGATCGCGCGGGTGGGCTCGTCGAACTTGTCCTCGACCTTGCCGCCGGTGACCCTGAGCAGCGTCCTGACGGCCTCGACGTGGCGCACGCCGTTGTCGTAGAGGCTCGTGGCCAGGTTGCCCCAGGTGCTGAGGGCCACAACCGCCTGCACCCGGTCGTCGTGGGCGGCGACCAGCTGGCTGATGCCGGAGCCGTAGGACTCGCCGAGGAAGCCGATCGCGCTGGGGCCGAAGCCGTCGACCGCGTAGTCGACGACGGCCGAGCCGTCCGCCCAGTCGCGTGGCCCGGCGACGTCGATGTGGCCCGGCGAGGTGGAGGGCAGGCCGTCGATGCCGAGGCCACGGGGTGTGTAGGCGACGACGTGGTAGCCCCTGGCGGCCAGGGTCAGATAGGCGTACATGAACAGCGCCCAGCCCAGGGGCTGCCAGCCGGCCGGCATGACGACCAGCGGGTGGGGGCCGGGCGCGAGCTGACGGAGGGTGAAGGCGGAGAGCCGGATGCCGTCCTCGGTCTCGATGCGCGGGAAGCCCGGCAGGGCGAGTCCGCGCACCCGGCCGACGAGTTCGGCGAGTCCGGCGGGCAGCAGGTCCGTCCTGGTCTCGTCCTCCAGGGCGGCGGCCAGCGTCTGGCCGAGCCTGGCGGCATCGGGGTCGAGGGTGCCGTCGGCGGCCCAAAGGCCGCGGGCGGCGATCCGTGCGACATCGGCCTCGGTCACGGCTTCGCTGATGAACGAGCTGAAGGTGTTGTCCTCGGGCACGTGCACCCGTTCCTCTCGTCTGGTCCGGCGGTTCCGTGCGCGCGGTCCACGGTCACCGGTCACCCGGACGCGGTGTGTCCGCCATGCGGACGGCGGCGCACGGTCAGCAAGCCTGGCCCATTGCGGACAGAGCCACCAGAGAGCACATGAAGGGCGCGTGAGACATCCAACCGGGGCAGGGACGACACCAGCTGCCCGGTTTCACACGTTTGGAACGGCTCCGGCCCGCTACCGCACGGCTCCGGGGACGGCGGGCGCGGGCGCAGCGGCCGGTTCCGGCGGTCGTACGACGAGCAGCGCGGCCACGTCGTCGTCGAGCCCCGCCGCGCCGTACGCGGCGAGGTCGCGGTGCAGCAGCGGCAGGACCCGCTCCGCCGGCTCCCCCGCCCAGGCGGCCAGGCGTTCCTCGAGCGGATAGAAGTCGCCGTCCCCGTCACGTGTCTCGCTCACGCCGTCGGTGAAGAGCAGCAGCCGGTCCCCCGGCCCGAACGGCACCTCCTCGACGCGGTGCCGGGAGGCGTACAGGCCGGCCAGGTTGACCGGCAGGGACGGGTCGGCGAGGGTGACCGGCTGCACCCGGTCGCCGTGCTGGACCAGCGGGGCGGGATGCCCGCAGCTGAGGAGGCGCACGACGTCCTCGTCGTCGGGGAGTTCGAGCAGCAGCACGGTGGCGAAGCGTTCGGCGGCGTCGGAGTCCGGGTCCCAGGCCCCGTACTGCTGCAGGCCCTCTTCGAGCCGGTCGGCGAGTCCGGCCAGGTCGCGCGCCTCGGTCACGGAGGCGCGGTAGGACCCGAGCAGCACCGAGGCGGTCTCGACCGCGCCGAGGCCCTTGCCCTGGACGTCGCCGAGCATGACGCGGACGGCGCCGGGGACCCGTACCGCCTCGTAGAAGTCGCCGCCGATCCGGGCCTTGGCGGCGGCGGAGACGTACAGCAGGTGCAGTTCGACCCGGCCGAGCCGGGGTGCCAGCGGGCGCAGCAGCACCCGCTGGACGACCTCGGCGACGGCGGTCACCTCGCTCAGGTCGCGCTCGTAGCGCGTGCGGACCTGGCTCACCCAGACGGCGGCGGCGATGACGGCGCCGAGGACCAGTTCGGCGCCGATGACGTCGGTGGCGGCGTCGCCCTGCACGAGGCCGAGGACCAGCCGCAGCACCATGGCGAGCACCCCGATGACGAGGGTGCCGCGCACGCCCCAGGTGATGGCGGCGAGTGCGGGGCCGATGACGAGGAGGCGGTCGAAGTGCTGGCCCTGCGAGGTGATGAGGTCGGCGAGGACCACGAGGGCGAGGGCCAGCAGGGGCAGCGCGAGACCGAGGGTGAACTGGGTGCGCGTTCCCGTCGTGGCGGGAACGCGGTGACCACCGGAAGGCATTTCAGGATCGTACGTTCGGGGCCGGGGCGGACCCTGGCGTTACGACGTCACGGGCGTGTCCGGCCTTCCGGTCCGCGCGGGGCAGGGACAGCGTGGCCGGGACCGCGAGCGCCGCGACGGCGGCGAGGGCGGGCAGTGCGGCGCCGGAGGCGAGGAGCAGGCTCGCGAGCGCCACGCCGAGGACGGGGCCGGTGTTCATCGCGGTCTGCTGGAGGCCGCCCGCGACTCCCGCGTGCTCCTCGGGGGCGCGGTGGACGACGACGGAGGTCGCCGTGACCATGACGGCCCCGAACCCGGCGCCGATCAGCGCGGCGGCGGAGCCCGTCGCGAGTCCGGAGCCGGTGACCTCCGGCCGGGCGAGCAGCAGCACGCCGGCGGCCAGCAGCACGGCTCCGCCCGTGGCGGTGGTCCGCGCGCCGACACGCCTGGCGAGGACGGCGCTGAGGGGCGCGCCGGCGATCATCAGCAGCGCGAGCGGCACCATCCGCACCGCGGTCGGCAGCGGGCCCAGCCCGAGGGAGTCCTGGAACAGGTACGTGGCCGTGAACAGCGTGCCGGAGAGGGCGGCGGAGACGGCGAGCAGGGCGCCGAGACCGGCGGTGACCGGACCGGGGCGCAGCATCTCCGGCGGCAGCAGGGGCCGCGGGACGCGCCGCTCGTGCCGGAGGAAGGCGGTGGCGGCGACCGTGGCGACGGCGAGGGCGGGCACGGTTCCGGCGGCCGGCCCGTGGGCGAGCCCCTGGACGAGGGCGGCGAGTGCGAGGGCGAGCAGAGCGGCGCCGGACAGGTCGAGCGCGCGCAGCGCGGCCCGGACGGACGGGAGACGCGCGGTTCCCCTGCGCGCCGCACGTGCGCCTCCGGGCTCCTCCCTCCGCCGGCCGTCCGGCCGGCTGCCCGGCATCCGACCCCGCGGCACCCGGTCCTGGGCCCCCTTGCCCTCCGTCCGCGTCCCCGCCGTCCGGCCGGGCTCGGGGACGGCGAGGCAGAGCAGGGCGACGGCCAGGGTGGGCACGACGCCGATGAGGAAGACCGCGCGCCAGCCGTACGCGTCCACCAGTACGCCGCCCGCCAGCGGTCCGGCCGCGGCGGCGAGCCCGATGGCGCTCGTGCGCACGGCGACGGGCATGCCGAGCCGCTCCGGCGGATAGGCGCCGCGCAGCATCCCCAGCGTGGCGGGCTGGAGCAGCGCGCCGGTCACGCCCTGGACCACGCGCAGGGCGACGACCCAGCCGATCCCGGGCGCGGCGGCGATACCGGCGGACGCGAGCGCGAAGCCGATGCAGCCGAGGGCGAAGACCCGCCGGTGGCCGTAGCGGTCGCCGAGCCGTCCGGCGAAGACCAGCAGGCTGGCGACCGCCACCAGGTATCCCGTGCTGGTCCACTGCACCTGGCCGGTGTCCGCCCCGAGGTCCCGCTGGAGCACGGGCTGGGCGATGGTCAGGACGGTGCCGTCGAGGGCGACGACGGAGGCGCCGACGACGCTGCACGTGAGGGCCACCCGGCGGCCCGGGCGGCCGGTCACCGGCGGACCTCCGCGGTTCCGAGGTGGGCGTCGAGCGCGGCGGCGAGGACCGGCGTGACGTCGTCCGTGCCGGTCGCGAGCCGGAGGCTGCCCCAGCGCCGGAGCTGGGCGATGCCGTGGAGGTTGGCCCAGAGGGCGCCGGCGGTGACGGCGGGCTCGGCGGTGCCGGGACGGGCCCTGGCGACCAGCTCGGCGAGGTGGCCGAAGAGCGGGAGGCTCGTGTCCCGCAGGCCGAGCCGGCCGCTCTCCAGGAGGTCGTGGCGGAACATCAGCTCGTACATCCCGCCACGGCCCTCCGCGAAGTCGAGGTAGACGCGGGCCAGGGCCTCGATCCGAGCGCGGGGCTCGTCCTCGCTCACCGCTGCCACCCGCGCGCCGAGCTCGCGGAAGCCCTCGCGGGCGATGGCGGAGAGCAGGTCGAGGTGGGTCGGGAAGTGTCGGCGGGGCGCGCCGTGGGACACACCGGCGCGGCGGGCGATCTCGCGGAGCGAGAGGGCCTGGACGCCTTCGGCGTCGACGAGCTCGACGCCGGTGCGGACGAGCCGTTCGCGCAGGCCTTCCCCGGGTGCGGGCACGGGTTCTTCGGAGACGGTTTCTTCAGGCATGGATTCTGTCTACCCGATCTTCGTAGACAGTGTCTACCACTCCTGACCAGTTTCGTAGACAGCGTCTACGAAGATCGCCCCGGCCGTCCGCTACACTGGACGGCAGCGAAGGGGAGTAGCCCTGCGAACCGGTCGTCGACACACTGGAGCCCTCGGGTTCCCGGTGACCGGGTCCGCGTGAAGCGCGGGCGGGCGAGACCTTCGGCCAGGCAGTACCGCCACGTCCGCGTTCCGTGGGCGTGGTCCGTCATGCCGGGCCGAGTGGTCCTCCCGTCGCCCACCGAGGCGCCGTGTCGGTCCCGGGCCCGGTCCGAGCAGAGAGCCTCCCGGTTATGCATCTCGACCCCTTGGCGATCGTCACCGCCTTCGGGCTGATCTTCCTCGCCGAGCTTCCCGACAAGACGATGTTCGCGTCCCTGGCCATGGGCACGCGCATGCGTCCGCTGTACGTGTGGTTCGGCACCGCGACGGCCTTCGCCGTGCACGTCGCCATCGCGGTCGGCGCCGGCAGCCTGCTCGGCCTGCTGCCCGGCTGGACCGTCAAGCTCGCCTCGGCCCTCATGTTCGGCTTCGGCGCCTTCGTGCTGCTGCGCGGCGGCGGGGACGACGAGAACGAGGAGGACGCCGGCGGCAGGACCGTGACCGGCTTCTGGCCCGTCTACTCCACCGCCTTCATGGCCGTGTTCATCAGCGAGTGGGGTGACCTGACCCAGATCACCACGGCCAACCTGGCCGCCACCAACGGCACCTGGTCGACCGCCGTCGGCTCCGCCGCCGCCCTGATGACCGTCTCGGCTCTCGCGCTGGTCGCGGGCCGGTTCATCGCGAAGAAGGTGCCGCTGAAGACGGTGCAGCGGATCGGCGGCGTGTGCATGGCCGCGCTCGCCGTCTGGTCACTCGCCGAGATCGTCACCGGCTGACACGCGGCCGGCCCCGCGCCGCCCTTCGTGATCCGCCGCGGCGAAAGCGCGCCGTCACCTCTCCGGCAGCGGTGGGCGATCTCTTGCTGAAGGTGTGAATCACTGCTTCACTTCTTCCATGCCCTATCGACGCACGCCCGCGGTCCAGGCCCGTCTCGACGCACAGCGCACCGCTGTCGTCGAGGCGGGCCTCGGCCTGCTGGCCGAGCACGGCTACGCCGGCTGCACCGTGGCCGCCGTCGCCGCGCGGGCGGGAATCGCCACCGGAAGCGTCTACCGCCACTTCCCCAGCAAGGCGGAGCTCTCCGTCGAGCTGTTCCGGACGGTCGTCCGGCGTGAGGTGGCCGCCGTCTCCGAGGCCGCCGCGCTCGACACGCACCGGACGGCCGCCGACCGGGTCGTGGCGGTCATCGAGACCTTCGCCGGCCGCGCCCTCAGGGCGCCGCGCCTCGCCTACGCGCTGCTGGCCGAGCCGGTCGACCCGGCCGTCGACGCCGAACGGCTCGTCTTCCGCCGCGCGTTCCGCGACGTCTTCGCCGAGCGGATCGCGGCCGGCGTGCGGGACGGCGAACTGCCTCCCCAGGACGCCGTCCTGACCGCCTCCGCACTCGTCGGCGCGGGCGCGGAGGCGCTGATCGGCCCTCTGACTGTCGGGTCCCCGGGGCCCGGCACCGTCCCCGCACTGGTCACCTTCACCCTGCGAGCTCTGGGAGTTCCCGATGCCGACCACGCATGAGGTCACCAACCAGGTTCCGCCGCTCACCGGCTACGACGTCTCGGCCGACCCGGCGCTCCTCGAGGCGCTGCGGCGCGAGGGCGCCGGCTGGGCGGAGAGCGAGGTCCGCGAGCTGGGGGTGCGGGCGGGGAACGCCGAGGCCCAGGAGTGGGGGCGGCTCGCCGAGCGCCACTCCCCCGTGCTGCACACCCACGACCGGTACGGCCACCGGATCGACGAGGTCGAGTTCCACCCGTACTGGCACGAGCTGATGGGCGTCGCCGTCCGGCACGGCCTGCACGCGGCGCCGTGGGCCGACGGGCGGCCGGGTGCCCATGTGGCGCGCGCCGCGAAGGTGTTCGTGTGGGGTCAGGCCGACGCGGGCCACCTGTGCCCGGTCTCGATGACGTACGCGGCCGTGCCGGCGCTGCGCGTCGAGCCGGAGCTGGCCGCCGTGTACGAGCCGCTGCTGACCTCTCCCGACTACGACTTCGGACTGCGGGTCCCGACGGACAAGCGCGGGATCATCGCCGGGATGTCGATGACCGAGAAGCAGGGCGGTTCTGACGTCAGGGCCAACACGACGCGCGCGGTGCCCACGGGCGAGCCCGGCACGTACGCGCTGACCGGACACAAGTGGTTCACCTCGGCACCCATGTCGGACGTCTTCCTGACCCTCGCGCAGGCGCCCGGCGGGCTCTCCTGCTTCCTGGTGCCGCGCGTGCTGCCCGACGGCTCGCGCAACGCCATCCGGCTCCAGCGCCTGAAGGACAAGCTGGGCAACAAGTCCAACGCCTCCGGCGAGATCGAGTACGAGGGCGCCCTCGGCCGGCTCGTCGGCGAGGAAGGCCGGGGCGTCGCCACCATCATCCGCATGGTGAACATGACCCGCCTGGACTGCGCGATCAGCTCCGCGTCCGGGATGCGGCTCGGCCTGGTGCAGGCCGTCCACCACACGACCCACCGCAGCGCCTTCGGCGCCCGGCTCGTCGACCAGCCGCTGATGACCAACGTCCTCGCCGACCTGGCCGTCGAGGCGGAGGCCGCGACGATCGCCGCGATGCGCCTCGCCGGCGCGGTGGACCGGGCGGCGGCCGGTGACCCCGAGGAGGAGCAGCTGCGCCGCCTGGGCCTCGCCGTCACCAAGTACTGGGTGTGCAAGCGGGCTCCCGCCCACGCCGCCGAGGCCCTGGAGTGCCTGGGCGGCAACGGCTACGTCGAGGACTCGGGGCTGCCCCGGCTCTACCGGGAGTCGCCGCTGCCGTCCATCTGGGAGGGCTCGGGCAACGTGGCCGCGCTCGACGTGCTGCGCGCGATGGCCAAGCAGCCCGCCGCCGTGGAGGCCTTCTTCGCCGAGGTGGACCGGGCGGCCGGCGCCGACCGCAGGCTGGACGCGGCCGTATCCCGGCTGCGCAAGGAACTCGCCGAACTGGGCGACCCGACGGCCCTTCAGTACCGGGCCCGCCGACTGGTCGAGCACCTCGCGCTGGTCCTCCAGGGCTCCCTGCTCGTCCGCCACGGCCACCCGGCGGTCGCCGACGCCTTCTGCGCCTCGCGTCTGGACGGCGACTGGGGCATCGCCTTCGGCACCCTGCCGGCCGGTGTGGACACCACGTCGATCATCGAACGCGGCGCGCCCCTGACGACCGGGGCGTAGTCGCCACGGTCTGACCGTTCGTCCGGCGAGAAGCCACCTCGTCATGCGAGCCTGGTTCCTGACGTCATCGCTCGAAGCAGGACGGAGACGGAGGCCCGGGTGAGCGCGGAAGCCACGCACGACGAGGTCCGGGCGGCGCTGGAGCGGGGTGCGGAGAAGGTCGCGCCGCAGGTGATCGCCTGGCGGCGGCACCTGCACCGGTACCCGGAGCTGTCCAACCGGGAGGAGCGGACGGCGGCGTTCGTCGCGGAGCACCTGCGCTCCCTCGGTCTCGACGAGGTCCGCACCGGCATCGCCGGCCACGGAGTGGTGGGCGTGCTCAGGGGCGGACGGCCGGGGCCGCGGACGATCGCCCTGCGCGCGGACATCGACGCGCTCCCGGTCAAGGACCTCTGCGGGACCGACTTCGCGTCGGAGACGGTGGACGCCGACTACCCGGGCGGCCCGTTCCCCGTCTCCCACGCGTGCGGGCACGACTGCCACACCGCGATGCTGATGGGCGCGGCCACCGTGCTCGCCGGGGCGCGCGAAGGGCTGCCCGGAACCGTCCTGTTCGTGTTCCAGCCGGCCGAGGAGGGCCCCCCGGTCGGCGAGACCGGCGGGGCGCTGGCCATGGTCGAGGCGGGCGCCTTCGCCGGTCCGGTCCCGAGCATGGTGTTCGGCATGCACGTGACGCCGTACCCGAAGGGATACGTCGGCTACCGGGCCGGTAACCAGTACGCGGCCTCCACGCTGGTCCGCATCGTCGTCACGGGCCGGCAGGTGCACGGCTCCACGCCCTGGCAGGGCGTCGACCCGATGCCGGCGGCGGGCGCCGTGCTCACGGGAATCGGCCAGATCTACCGCCAGGTGTCCGCCTTCGACCCGGTCACCGTCACCATCGGGCACGTCGAGGACGTCGGCCGGTTCAACATCATCGGCCAGACCGTCACGCTGTGGGGCACGATCCGCTGCGCCGTCGAGTCCGGCATGGCGGACGTGCAGCGGCGTCTGACGGCGCTGGCCGAGCACACGGCGGCCGCCTACGGCGCCACGGCCGCCGTGGACTTCCTCCAGCCGGTGCCGCCGGTGCACAACACCGCGGAGTGGGTGGAGGCGGGACTGCCGACGCTGCGGCGGGTGGTGGGCGCGGACCGGGTCGTCGAGACCGGCGCGACGCTCGGCTACGACGACGTGTCGGAGTTCGTGAACCGCTTCGGCGGTCTCTACGTGACGCTGGGCGTCCAGGACGCGAGCCTGGACGAGGCCGGGCGGCCGGTCCCGGCGCCCGGCGGCCGGGGTCTGGTCACCAACCACAACCCGCACTTCTACGCGGACGACGACACCCTGGTGACCGGTGTGCGGCTGCACGCGCACGTGGCGTACGACCATCTGACGGGTGCGCTCACCACGGACTGACCGAAAAGCACCGGGCCCCGCCCGCCCGCGCTTCACTCGTTCGTGAATTCTCCCCGTGCCGCCCGTCGTCCGTGATCACGCTGAGGGTCATGACGTCGGAGAACGGACAGACGAACGGACATCGGGGCCGGGACGACCAGGCGGTGCTGCTGGTCGCGGGGCTCGCGGACCTGGCGGTGAGCACGCTGGGTTCGGCAGTGGGCACGGTACGGGGGCTGTTACGCCGCTCGGACGCCGTGCAGCTGGTCGAGGAGGCCGAGCGGGACCTGGTGGCGCGCGGGCGGCTCGCGCTCGACCGCCACGCGGCGCTGCCGCCGGCCCATCTGGAGGTGCTCGCCCGGCACGTCCTCGCCACACGGTCCCGTGCCGATGACTGAGGCCTGGGAGCCCGCCGCGTTCAAGGCCCGGGTCGACGAGGTGCTGCGCGGGTTCGTGGCCGAGGAGGCCGACCGGCTCGTGGACGTCGACCCGGCGCTCGGGCCGGTGGCCGAGCAGCTGGAGGCGGCCGTGGCGCGCGGCAAGCGGCTGCGGGCGGCGTTCTGTTACTGGGGCTGGCGGGGCGGCGGGCAGCCGGACAGCGACGCCCTGCTGCGCGCGGCGGCGTCCATGGAGCTGGTCCACGCGGCCGCGGTGGTGCACGACGACCTCATCGACGACAGTCCGCTGCGGCACGGACGGCCCACCGCGCACCGGGCGCTGCGTTCCGCCGTGCCGGACCACCCGCGGTCCGGCGCCGCGGCCCGGTCCCTCGCGATGCTCGTCGGGGACCTGCTGATGTCGCTGGCCGGGCAGCTGTTCGTGACCAGCGGACTGCCCGCGGCCTACCTCGCCCGGGCGCGCCCGCTGTGGGCGGCGCTCGCGCGGGAGCTGGTGGCGGGCGAGTGCCTGGAGATCCTGCGCACGGGCGCGGCCCCGGACACGACGGCCTCGCTCAAGGTGATCCGCTACAAGACCGCCAAGTACACCGTGGAGCAGCCCCTGCTGATCGGCGGCACGCTGGCCGGGGCCGCGTCCCGCCTGGGCGCGGGCTACTCGGCGTACGGGCTGCCCCTCGGCGAGGCGTTCCAGCTGCGGGACGACCTGCTCGGCCTGTTCGGCGACCCGGCGCGTACGGGCAAGGCCACCTGCGACGACCTGCGGGGGCACCGGCCGACCGCGCTCCTCGCGGAGACCTGGCGGGTCGCGGACGCCGCCCAGCGCGAGCGGCTGGGCTCGCTCCTGGGCCGGGACGGCACCGATCCCGAAGAGGTGCGCGCGCTGATGCGGAGCCTGCGGACTCCGGAACGCGTGGAACACATGATCGCCGCCCGGGTCGAGGAGGCACTGGACGCGCTCGACGGTCTCGACGCGCCGCCCACGGCCGTCGCCGCCCTCACCTCCCTGGCCCACTCCGCTTCGGCCCGCCAGTCCTGACCCCTGTACGAGGAGCCCGCATGATCCCCACGGAGGCGTCGATGGACGCCCTGCGCCAGGCCGGCGACGAACTCGCCGACGCCACGGTCGCCACCCTCTTCGAGCGCGGGGAGGTCGGCACCTTCAACACCCTGATGCGTTACGTCTCCACGTCCGGCGCCCCGCTGCCGGACGGACTGCCCGACGTGGCCCGGGAGTACCTGCGGGTGACCGCCGCCCCGCCGAGCTGGGTCGACTGGGGCGAGATGGAGAAGGCCCGGCTGTTCTTCGCCGACAACGACGTGCACATCACCACGGCCCTGTCCTTCGCCGCCATGCCCGCCTGCTACCTCGTGCCGCACGTGGCGAAGCTGCTGGCGACGACGCACGGGCTGAAGTACCCGGCCAAGCGGATGGCGGAGACCGGCCAGTTCACGCTGTACCTGATGCGGCCTGACGCCTTCGAGGCGGGCGGCCGGTTCGTGCCGGCCGCGCAGAAGGTGCGGCTGCTGCACGCCTCCATCCGCCACCACCTGAAGCGGGAGGACCGCTGGGACGGTGCCGCGCTGGGAGTGCCGATCTGCCAGGAGGACATGATCGGCGGGCAGATGTTCTTCTCGATGCTGGTCCTGGACAGTCTGCACCGCCTGGGCATCCACATGTCCGTGGAGGGCGCGGAGGCCTACCTGTACGCGTGGCGGGTGGTCGGCGCGATGCTCGGCGTCGACCAGGAGGCGGTGCCGAAGGACCTCGACGAGGCGCGCCGGTTCCTGGACCTGTACATGATCCGCCACATGGGTCCCTCCGAGGACGGGGCCCTCCTCACCCGGCAGCTGGTCGAGCTGTACGAGGAGGTCGTGCCCGGTACCTTCTTCGACCCGATCGTGTCCGCGCTGATCCGCCATCTGGTGGGCGACACGTGCGCGGACTGGCTGGAGGTCGCCCGCACGCCGTGGGACACCGTCGTCAAGGCGGTGCCGCACCTGCTCGGCGTCCTGGAGACCGTCGAGGACCGCTCGCCGCTCGGCGCCTGGCTCCTGGACCGGCTCGGCCATCTCACCACGGTGTTCGAACTGTCCTCGCTCACGCGGGGGCGGGTCATGCACTACGCGATCCCGGAGCACCTCAAGAAGGACTACGGCGTGTCCTCGACGGTGTCGCCCAAGCGCCGGTGGAGCCCGCCGCCGGCCGTCCTGACTGATTAGCTCTCGTCCCGGGGCCCGCCCTCGGGTTTGTCGTCCCGGGTCTCGTCCCCGGCCGGTCCGGGCCGGTGCCGGAGGGCACCGACGTACACGCCCGCGAGGATCAGCGGTGTGCCCAGGAGCAGGGAGGCGGTGAGGGGTTCGTCGTCCAGCCAGGCCGACACGACGATGGTGACGACGGGGACGACGACGAAGACGTACGCGGCCCGGGACGCGTCCCAGCGGTGCACGACGAACAGGAAGAGCACGAAGGTGAGGACGGAGCCGGCGATCACCAGGTAGGCCAGGGCCCACCAGGTGGCGGCCCGGTCGGGAAGGCGCCAGGTGTCGCCGACCGCGGCGGAGCCGGCGAAGAGGAGGACGGACGCGGCGGTCATGCCGACGGCGTTCATGGTGACGGGGTGGACCTTCGGCAGCCGCCTGACGAGGACCGTCGCCTGGGCGAAGGAGAGCACGGAGCCGAGGATCGCCAGGAGCGAGAGCACGGGCACCGACTCGCTGAGCGGGGCGCGGGAGATGACCGCCACGCCCGCCGTGGCGAGGACGGTGCCCACGGCGGCCGCGAGCCGGAACCGTTCGAGGCCCTGGGCGACGGCGAGCAGGAGGGTGGCGAGCGGGGTCAGGGAGAGGATCGTCTGGCCGAATCCCGCGTGGATGCGGACGAGCGCGTAGTAGGCCAGGGCGAACGTGACACCGAACTCGAGGACGCCGAAGAGGACGGCGCCCGCCAGGGCCCGGCCGCGCGGGAAGGGCATCCGGCGCACGGCCATGAGGGCGAGCAGGACGAGGGAGGCGGCGCCGAAGCGGAGGGCGGCGCCCCAGAGGGGGTCGAGTTCTCGGTTGCTGAAGCGGACGCCGACCGCGTTGCCGCCCGCGAGCACCGCGGCGGCGACGAACGCGGCGAGCGTCAGCCGGTCTTCGGCGCGCTGCACCGCCTCACCGTAGCCGCGACGCCTGCGCGGGTCCGGCCGGGACACGCGCCGCCGTCCCGTTCGCCGTGGCCGGTCCGACGGCCGGGGCGGGGCGGGCCCGAGTTGCGTGACGCCCGGCACGCGCAAGGCTGGGGGTATCCGTCCGCGCACCCCGCAGGGAGACACGATGCAGGAGCCCGCACCTCACGACCTCGGCGCCCTCGTCGAGGAGCACCTGGCGAACGCCCGCACCGACGCGCACGGCCGCAGCGCCCACATCCTGGTGCACGACGGGGTGCTGCGGCAGAGCGTGATCGCCCTGATCGCGGGCATGTCGCTCGACGAGCACAACGCCCCGCCGGCGGCGAGCCTGCAGGTCCTGCGCGGCCGGGTGGAGCTGACGGCCTCCGGGCGGACCCAGGAGCTGGCGGCCGGCCAGCTCCAGATGATCCCGAAGGAACGTCACGGCCTCACCGCGCTCGAGGACGCCGTCGTCCTGCTGACGGCCGTCAACGACTGAGCCGGCCGTCCGCCAGGCGGCGCCGCGATCCGCCGGGCAGGCCCCTGGCCGTTCAGCGCTCCGGTGTGACGAGCACCAGCGGCGTGCCGTGGCACGGCGTCAGACGCAGGGCGCCGTGCCGGTGGACGGCCGGGGGCGCGGCCAGGACCGCCGCGAAGTCGGGGCCCTTGGTGAGGGAGCCCGCGAGGCGGGCCGGGTCGGTGGAGGCGGCGACGCGGCCCCGGGCGTTCACCAGCCGGGCGGGGACGGGCAGTTCCTGGAGCACCGGCAGCACGGCCGCCTCGAAGTGGCGCAGGTAGACGTCGGCCGCGGCGACCCCGACGAAGACGCCGTCGACGTGGACGGGAGCGGAGAGCGTCAGGCCGTACTCGTCGGAGCACAGGTAGTCGACGTAGGGCCCGGCGACGGCCCGCCGGCCGGTCTCGCGGGGCAGCTCGTACCAGTCCCAGTGGGTGTAGTCGGAGTACGCGGAGTGCTCCGGGTCGAGGTCGACGTGCAGCGGCCGGACGGCGCCGTCGGGGCCGCGCTGCCACCACTCCAGCCAGGCCGGGACGTCCGCGAGGAGTCCGGGCGCGGCGACGAAGCCGATGCCGGAGACGAGACCGGCGAGGGACCCCGGGGCGCCGGGGTCGGCCGGGGCGCCGGCCCCCAGGCGGTGGTGAAGCGCGGGGCGGAGCGCGACGAGGTCGGCGCGGACCGGGTTCCGGCCGTCGGCGGCCACCCGGGTGAGCAGGGCCGCGGTGTCGGCGGCGGTGGCGGCGACGGCGGCGAAGACGCCTTCGAGAGTGGCGCGGACGCGCTCCGAGACGGCGTCGGCGGGCACACCGGCCGCCTGCGGGGCTCCCTCGGGTCCGGCCGACGTTCGGGAAGCCGTTCCGGCAGCCGTGCCGGCGGGCGGTCCGCCCGGTGTGCGTGCGGCCGGACCGCCGGACGTCCGTGCGGTAGGGCCGGTCGCGGCCTCCGACGTGGGGTCCGGCGGGTCAGCCGGTGCTCCGGCGGGGCGGGCGAGCCCGGTGGTCCTGGCCATCGGTGTCCTCCTCGGGACGCGGCTCGGGTGCGCGCGTGGGGGGCGCGAGCCGCAGGGCGACCAGTCGGCCCACGGACTCGCGTACGCACTGCTCGGCCAGCATTCTGGCCCGCTCGTCGGCCTCATCCTGCACGGCGGAGATCACGGAGCGGTGACGATCCGCCACGCTTTCCCGATACGCGGGCTCGTCGAGGACGAGGACGAGCAGGGCGCCCAACTCGGCCTGGAGGGCGACCTCCTCGCGGGTGAGCCGGGCGGACTGGGCCGCGGCGGCGAGTTCGACGTGGAAGCGGCCGTAGAGCCTGCTGCGCGCGGCGGGGTCCTCGGCGCGGGCGAACTCGTCGACCGTGCGGGTGAGCTGACGCAGGTCGCCGGGCTGGGTGCGCTGGGCGGCGAGCAGCGCCGCTGCCCCGGAGACGGCGGCCCAGTGGTCGCCGAGGTCGCGCAGTTCCTCGGTGGACCAGTCGGCGAGCCGGGCCCGCAGCCGGTCCTCCGCCGGCCCTTCGGGGGCGGTCACGAAGCTGCCGCCGCCGCGGCCGCGGCGGGTGGTGACGAGCCCCTGCTGGCGCAGGGCCATCAGGGCCTCCCGCAGGGTGACCGTGGAGACACCGAGCTGTCCGGCGAGCTCGGTCTCGCCGGGCAGCTGCTCGCCGTCGGCGAGGAGGCCGAGCTCGATGGCGTCGCCGAGCCGGCGCACCACGGTGTCGACCCGGGCCCGGGTGTCGACAGGGGTGAACACGGCACTGCGGGCGCTCCCCTGCGCGCCCGAGCCCTGTCTGCCGTCTGGCCTCACGCTGCACCACCTCACGCGTTGACTCAGCCTTTACCTTACGGGGGCCTTGAGATTTGAACTATGACTTCATATGTTTACGCGCACTCGCAGAACGCTCCTCAGCACCAGAAAGGTTCCCGCCCATGGAGGGAATGGCGATCCGGCTCTCAGGACTGCGCAAGAGCTACGGCCGGACCGAGGCCGTGGCCGGGGTGGACCTGGAGATAGCCGACGGCGAGTTCTTCTCGATGCTCGGCCCGTCCGGCTCCGGGAAGACCACCGTCCTGCGGATGATCGCCGGGTTCGAGACCCCGACCGCCGGCACGGTGGAACTCGCCGGCGAGGACGTCACCCGGCTGGCGCCCTTCGAGCGCGACGTGCACACCGTGTTCCAGGACTACGCGCTGTTCCCTCACATGACGGTCGAACAGAACGTGGCGTACGGACTGAAGGTGCGCGGCGTCCCCAAGGCCGAGCGCCTGGTGCGGGCCCGCGCGGCCCTCGCCCAGGTGCGCCTGGAGGGCTACGGCCGGCGCCGCCCGGCCGAGCTGTCCGGCGGTCAGCGTCAGCGCGTCGCCCTGGCCCGCGCCCTCGTCGGCCGGCCGCGGGTGCTGCTCCTGGACGAACCGCTCGGCGCGCTCGACCTCAAGCTGCGCGAGCAGATGCAGGTCGAACTCAAGGCGATCCAGCGCCAGGTCGGCATCACCTTCGTGTTCGTCACCCACGACCAGGAGGAGGCGCTGACGATGAGCGACCGGATCGCCGTCTTCCACCAGGGCCGGATCGAGCAGGTCGGCTCGCCCGCCGAGATCTACGAGCGCCCCGCCACCGCCTTCGTCGCCGGGTTCGTCGGCACCTCCAACCTGCTGAGCGGCGACACCGCACGGGCCGTGGTCGGCGCCTCCGGCACGTACAGCATCCGGCCGGAGAAGATCCGCGTCGTGGCGGACCCCGCGGCGCCGGCCGAGGCGGGGCACATGAGCGCCGCCGGCACCGTGGCCGAGGTGGTCTACCTGGGCGACGCCACGCGCTTCCTGGTGGACCTCGACACCGGCGGCCGGCTCACCGCCGTGCAGCAGAACCTCGAGACCTCCTCCGCCGACCTCGCCGCCTTCCGGGGCGCGCGGGTGGGGCTCCGCTGGCACCCGTCGCACGCGGTGGCCGTCCCCACGGGCCCGTGACCTCCTCCGTACCGCCCGTTCCGCACGACTCCCCGCACCAGTACGTCGCCATCGCTCCCCCGTACCGCTCCCCCTCACCGCTCCCTCACGCAAACGGAGATCACACGTGCGTCTGCACCGCTCGCTCCTGACGGCCGCCGCCGTCTCCGGTCTGCTGCTCGTCACGGCCTGCGGCTCGGCCGACCAGGCCGGGTCCGGAAAGTCCGGCGGGCTCAACCCGCCCGCCCTCAAGGCGCCGACGTCCCTCGGCGCCCCCGAGGGACAGGTCAATCTGATCGCCTGGGCCGGCTACGTCGAGGACGGCTCCAACGACCCCGAGGTCGACTGGGTGTCCGGCTTCGAGAAGCTGACCGGCTGCCAGGTCAACTCGAAGACGGCCGCCACCTCCGACGAGATGGTGGCGCTGATGAAGACCGGCGAGTACGACGCCGTCTCCGCCTCCGGGGACGCCTCGCTGCGGCTGATCGCCTCCGGTGACGCCGCCCCGGTGAACACCGCCCTCGTCCCCAGCTACGCGGACGTGTTCTCCGGCCTGAAGAACCAGGAGTGGAACTCCGTCAAGGGCGTCTCCTACGGCATCCCGCACGGCCGCGGCGCCAACCTCCTCATGTACGACACCGCCAAGGTCACCCCCGCGCCCGACTCGTGGTCGGCGGTCTTCGACGGCGCCTCGGCCCACAGCGGCAAGGTCACCGCCTACGACTCCCCGATCTACATCGCCGACGCCGCACTCTACCTCGGCGCGACCAGGCCCGAGCTCGGCATCAAGAACCCGTACGCGCTCGACCAGAAGCAGTTCGACGCCTCCGTCGCGCTCCTCAAGGCGCAGAACGCCCACGTGGGCGAGTACTGGAGCGACTACCTGAAGGAGATCTCCGCCTTCAAGAGCGGCGACTCCGTCGTCGGCACCAGCTGGCAGGTCATCGCGAACCTGGCCAAGGCCGAGGGCGCCAAGGTCGAGGCGGTGCTCCCGAAGGAGGGCGCCACCGGCTGGTCCGACACCTGGATGGTGTCCGCCAAGGCCAAGCACCCCACCTGCGCCTACAAGTGGCTGGACTGGATCGTCTCGCCGAAGACCAACGCCCAGGTCGCCGAGTACTTCGGCGAGGCCCCCGCCAACGCCAAGTCCTGCGCCGAGACCGCCGCGAAGGACCACTGCGCGACCTTCCACGCGAGCGACGAGTCCTACTGGAAGCGGGTCCGCTTCTGGACCACGCCCATCGAGCAGTGCCTCGACGGCCGCAAGGACGTCACCTGCGTCCCGTACGCCAAGTGGGTGCAGGCCTGGAACGAGATCAAGGGCTGACCCGTCGCATGACCTCGCTCTCCCCCGTCACGCGGGCCGCCGGCACCGACCGGGCACCCGGTCCGGTCCGGCGGCTCGCCGGGGCCCTGCACAAGCGGCCCCGCGTCCGGCTCGCGGCGCTGCTCACCGCGCCGCTGCTGTGGCTCGTGCTCGCCTATCTGGGCTCGCTGGCCGCCCTGTTCCTGTCCGCCTTCTGGACCACCGACTCCTTCACCTCCGAGGTCGTCCGGGTCTGGTCGGGCCGGAACTTCCAGGAGCTCGTGAGCTCCCCGGTCTACCGGACGGTCGCCCTGCGCACGGTCGGCGTCGCGCTCGCCGTCACCGTCCTGTGCGCCGTCATCGCCTTCCCCCTCGCCTTCTACACCGCCCGGGTCGCGAGCCCGCGCCGCCGGCCGCTGCTCGTGGTCGCGATCCTCACCCCGCTGTGGGCCAGCTACCTCGTCAAGGTGTACGCGTGGCGGCTGATCCTCTCCGAGGGCGGACCGCTCGACTGGGCGCTGAAGCCGCTGGGTCTGAGCGGTCCGGGCTACGGGCTCACCGCCACCGTCCTGGTGCTGACGTACCTGTGGCTGCCGTACATGATCCTCCCGATCCACACGGCACTCGAACAGCTCCCGGACAACCTGCTGCACGCCTCGGCCGACCTCGGGGCGCGGGCCGGGCGGACGTTCGTCGCGGTGGTGCTCCCGCTGGTGTGGCCGGCGGTCGCGGCCGGGTCGGTCTTCACCTTCTCGCTCAGCCTGGGCGACTACATCACCGTGCAGATCGTCGGCGGCAAGACCCAGCTGATCGGCAACCTCGTCTACTCCAACGTCACCCTCAACCTGCCGCTCGCCGCCGCGCTCGGCACGGTGCCGGTGGCCGTCATCGTGCTCTATCTGCTCGCGGTGCGCCGCACCGGGGCACTGCGCAGCCTGTGACCGGCCCCAGCCGCCCGTGGAAGGACACCGGATGAACCTCTCCCGCCCCGCGCGGATCGCGCTGCGCACCGCGGCCGGGCTCGGCTTCGCCGTCATCTACCTGCCGCTGCTGCTCGTCCTCGTCGGCTCGCTCAACCCGGACCGCTCGGCG
Source organism: Streptomyces sp. NPDC127114 (assembly GCF_042677525.1). Taxonomy (NCBI): domain Bacteria; kingdom Bacillati; phylum Actinomycetota; class Actinomycetes; order Kitasatosporales; family Streptomycetaceae; genus Streptomyces; species Streptomyces sp. NPDC127114. The sequence continues at coordinate 123,650 of NZ_JBHXTJ010000018.1, read as the reverse complement.
AGCTGGCCGCCGCCCGGGCTCACCCTGAAGTGGTGGTCGGCGGCCTGGGCGAACGACGGCGCGCGCGAGGCCCTGTGGACCTCGGTCCGGGCGGGTCTCGCGGCGACCGCGGTCGCGCTGGTGCTCGGCACGCTGATCGCCTTCGCCGTGCAGCGGCACGCGTTCTTCGGGCGGGAGGCGGTGTCGTTCGCGGTGGTGCTGCCGATCGCGCTGCCGGGCATCGTCACCGGCATCGCGCTCAACTCCGCCTTCGGCACCGTCCTCGAACCCCTGGGGGTGGGGCTCGGCCTGTTCACGGTGATCGTCGGGCACGCCACGTTCTGCATCGTGGTGGTCTTCAACAACGTGGTCGCCAGGCTGCGCCGGCTGCCGGGTTCGTACGAGGAGGCGGCGATGGACCTGGGCGCGCACACCTTCCGCACCTTCTGGGACGTCACCTTCCCGCAGCTGCGCTCGGCGCTGCTCGCGGGCGGCCTGCTCGCCTTCGCCCTCTCCTTCGACGAGGTGGTGGTGACCACCTTCACCGCGGGCCCGGGAGTGCAGACCCTGCCGCTGTGGATCTTCGACAACATGACGCGACCTCAGCAGGCGCCCGTGGTGAACGTGGTGGCGGCGCTGCTCGTGCTGCTGTCGGTGATCCCGATCTACGCGGCGCAGCGGCTGTCCTCGGACACGACGGGCGGCGGGCGCGTCTGACCCGGTGACGGGCGCGTACCGGGTACGGGCCGGCTCAGCCGCCCGTCCTCGCGCCCCTGTCCCGGCTCCATTCCAGGGTGACCCGCAGGCTGGCGCTCGTGCTGCCCTGCACGACGAGGGCGGTCAGCCCTCCGCTGTCCAGGCCGAGCTGGCAGCCGAACTCGATCGTGGCCCGGTCGGGCGCGGCCCGGTGCAGGGCCTCGCCGAGCTGCCCGGCGAAGGACGACAGGGCGTCGGTGACCGCCGAGAGATCGGGCAGCCGGCGGCCGATGCCCTCCAGTCCCCCGTCCTCCGTCCAGCCGGCCGCCGCGGCGGTGAGGGGTTCCGCCTCCACGTAGAGCACGCCTTCGGCGAGTTCGACCCTGGTGATCTCCGTCATCGTGACTCCTCGGTGTGTGGTCAGAGGGCGGGCCGGAGCGCGCTGCCGTCGGGCCCCGCGCCGGAGGCGCCGGAGCCCGCGGCCCCGGTGGCCGGGTCCCCCGTCCCCGCGCCGGAGCCGAAGGCGCTGCCGCGGCGCCATTCGGGCCAGCTCAGGTTCCAGTCGCCGTAGCCGTTGTCGAAGGGCGTCATCGGCTTGCCGTATCCGTTGATCACGCGCACGACGTCGCCCTCGCGGACGGTACGGAACAGCCAGGCGGCGTCCTCCGTGCTCATGCCGGTGCAGCCGTGGCTGACGTCCTCGCTGCCCTGGGCGTCCAGCGACCAGGGGGCGGCGTGCAGGTACTCGCCGCTCCACGTCACCCGGGTGGCCCAGCGGACCTTCAGGTCGAAGAAGTCGCTGCTGCCGCGGGCGATGCCGATGGAGTCGCCGCGCATGCGGACCATGGGCTCCTTGCCGAGGACGACCTTGACGCCGCCTCGGGTCCGGTAGCCGGCCTTGCCGGTGGTGACGGGGATGGTGCGGACGACCTCGCCGTCGCGCAGCACGGTCAGGGTGTGCGCGGCGACGTCGGTGACGGCCTCGATCCGGTCGCCGGTGGTCAGGGTGAGGGAGGCGGAGGGCCCGCCGTAGAGGTGGCCGGCGACCCGGACCCCGTCGAGCGCGCTGCGGACGCTGACGGTCGCGCGAGCGGGCCAGAAGTCGCGCGGGCGGTAGTGGAGGGTGGTGGGTCCGACCCAGTGCCACGCTCCTTCGACGCGTGGCTCCGAGCTGACGTGCAGAGCGCGTTCGACGGCTCGGCGGGCGTCGGGGTCGGTGGCGGGAACGGGGTGGCTGAGTTCGGCGGTGAGCGGCTGTCCCACTCCGTACGTGCCGCCGCCGGGCCCGAATGCGGCGGTGAGGCGCTCGCCCTCGGGCGCGGCCGGAGTGCTCAGGGAGAGCCGGGCGTGGTGGAATCGCTGCCGTCCGCCGTCGGTGCGTTCGACGACGAGGCGTGCGGTGTAGCGGCCGTCGGCGGGGAGCGGCGCCGCGCCGGTCCATCGGCGGCCGTCGGGGCTCACCCGGCCGGCCACGCGGCGGCCCTTGTGGTCGGTGACGTTCACGTCGGCGAGCCGCCCGGCGGTGCGCAGGGTGAGTTCGACGGGTCCGGCGGCACGGTCGTCGAAGGCAAGGGTCCGGCCGTCGAGGTCGACGTTGCGCCGGGGCGTGGTGCACAGGGCGCCGGTGGTGGGGCAGCTGGTGACGGCCAGCTGCACGGCGGCGTCGGGCGGGCCTCCGGCCGGTGCGCCCACGGCGGTGTGCTGGGCCGCCTGGAGCGCGAGCACGGCTCCGACCGCGGCGGACAGCGCGGTCCAGCCCTTGACGTTCCTGATGCTGCTCGCGCGTGACGACACGTCGGACGTCCACCCCTTCTCGCACCGGCGCCGGCCTGCTCTGTCCGGTGCATCAAAACGGATCAGGGGCGGAAAAGATGATCAACTGACCGGGCGTGGCGCGTGAGAGGCCCCCGAGACGACTCGAAAGCACCAACGGCCCGGGCTCAACGCGGCACCTCGGGCAGTTCCTCGCCCGTCTCCAGGAGCGACTTCAGGCTGGCGACGATCGCCGGCCAGCCCTCGCCGACCAGGCTCCGGATGGTGCCGCCGGGTTTGAGGTCGTCATGGACGACGGACAGTTTCACCATGTCCCCGGCCGGTTCGATGGTGTACGTGACCTTGGAGCGCCCCTCGTCCACGAGCCGGGCGAAGAGCTCGTCGCCGATGCCGACGGCCTGCGCCCATTCGGGTGTGAAGGTGTGCCAGGTGTACGAGAGCACCCGGCCGGGCTCGGCGACGAGCACGACCTGTTCCGGGTCGGCGGTGGTGCGTCCGCCCTCCTCCCAGACCATCGGCGAGCCGACGGCCCAGTCGGTCTCGAAGGCCACGCCCCAGTAGCGGCGGGTGAGGCCGGGATCGGTCAGCGCCTTCCACAGCTCGTCGGGCGTGGTGCGGATGTACGTCGTGTACACGAACGCCTTGCTGTCGCTGCCGCGACGGCCGGCGCCGGTGCCGGTGCCACTGTTGTCACTGCTGTCCATCGGAGCTGCTCCATTGCTGACGTCGGATCGACGGCCGTGCGGGCTGCCGCGGTCGCGTTCAGGTCCGCAGGGCCGCCGCCACGAGCCCCTCGATCGCCTCGGTCCCCCCGCTCACCGCCTCCTCTCCGGCGACCACGCGGTCCAGGACCAGTCCGTCCACGCAGGCGAGCAGGCTCAGTGTGCGGGCCTCGGGGTCCGCGACGCCCCGCGCGGCGAGGAAGGCCCGTACCGCGTCGCGCCCCGGGTTCTCCCTCGGCACCAGGATGTCGCGCAGTTCGGGGTCTCGCACGCTCTCCAGCACGCAGGCGTAGCGGGCGAGCGAGCGGCGCCGCCCCTCGCCCCGGGTCCGGGCGGCGACGAGCGCGGCGAGCCCCTGGACGAGGTCCTCGGCCGTCCGGAGTACGGGGGCGCGCTCGGCGGCCGCCACCAGTTCGGCCTGGTCGAGCTCGACGAGCCGCCGCACGAGGGCGGTGAGCAGGGCGGACCGGGTGCGGAAGTACGCGGACGTCGTTCCGGCCGGCAGGCCCGCCGCCGCGTCGACCGCCCGGTGGGTGAGGCCCCGCATCCCGGCGTCGGCGAGGACGTCGAGCGCGGCGTCGGCGAGCAGGGTGCGGCGGGGATTCTGGGAAGTCACCCCCTCTTTCTACACCTGTAGAGGGGTGGCGTTAGGCTTCTACAGATGTAGAAGTCTTCGGGGAAGCCCGGGAGCAGCAGCACGGGAAGGGATACGGACCATGGGACACACCGCCGTCGTCGTGGGCGCCGGGATCGGCGGCCTCGCCGCCGCCGTCGGACTCCAGCGCATCGGGTGGGAGGTGGCGGTCGTCGACCGTTCACCCGTGCTCGCCGACGCCGGTGCGGGGATCTCGCTCGCCGCCAACGGCGTCCGGGCCCTGGACGTGCTCGGCGTCGGCACCGCCGTACGGGCCGCCGGGCACGGCCAGTACACCGGCGGCACCCGGACACCACGCGGCTCCTGGCTGGCCCGCATGGACGGCGCCGCCCTCGAACGCGCCCTCGGCTCGCCCATCGTGGGCATTCCGCGCGCGGAGCTCCACCGGCTGCTGCGCGAGGCACTGACCCCCGGGACGCTGCGCACGGGCGTGACGGCGGCGGCCGCGGAGCCGCTGCGCGGCGGACGGGCGCGGGTGCGCTTCGGCGGGGCGCAGCCCGTAACCGCCGACGACAAGGGACCGCAGCCCGCTGAGCTGCCGGAAGCCCTGGAGGCGGACCTGGTCGTGGCCGCCGACGGGATCGGCAGCCGCCTGCGCACGGCCCTCTTCCCCGCCCATCCCGGCCCCGTGCACAGCGGCTCGACCGTCCTGCGGGCGATCACGGACCGCCCCGTGGACCTCCGTACCGACTTCGAGATCACCTGGGGCCGCGGGGCCGAGTTCGGTCACATCGCGTTCGCCGACGGACGTGCCGAGTGGCACGCGGTGCTCAACGCGCCCGCGGGTGTGCGCCATGCCGATCCCCTCGCCGTGCTGCGCCGGCGCTTCGCCCGCTGGCACGAGCCGATCCCCGAGCTGCTGGCCGCGACGCTCCCCGAGGCCGTCCTCCACCACGACATCGCCGAACTGGCCACTCCCCTGCCTTCCTTCGTCTCCGGGCGGGTGGTGCTGCTCGGAGACGCCGCCCACGCCATGACCCCGAACCTCGGCCAGGGCGCCTGCCAGGCCCTGGAGGACGCCGTCGTGCTCGCCGCCGAGCTCGACGGGGCGCCGGACGTCGACGCCGCGCTCGCCCGCTACGACGCCGGACGGCGGCCGCGGACCACGGCCGTGGCCATGGCGGCCCGCCGGGCCGGACGGATGGGCCAGCAACTCGACCACCCGCTCGCCGTGCCACTGCGCAACGCGCTGCTGCGGCTCGCCCCGAGTGGCGTGGCGGTGCGCGCGATCCTGCGGCACGCTGCCTGGAACCCGCCCCTCACCAGGTCTTTCTCGGGTGAATAGGTGTGGAGGAACATATTCAACGGACTGCTACTTTGTCCGGATGTCTCTCAAGCACGCGGTCCTGGCGGCTCTCCTGGAGGGCGAGGCGTCGGGGTACGACCTGGCCAAGCTCTTCGACGTGTCCGTGGCCAACTTCTGGGCGGCCACGCCGCAACAGCTCTACCGGGAGCTCGACCGGCTCTCCGAGGCCGGTCTCATCGCGGCCCGGGTGGTGCTGCAGGAACGCCGGCCCAACAAGCGCATGTTCACCCTCACCGACGCCGGTCTCGCGGACCTCGTCGCGTACACCGCGCACCCGCCGAAGCCGACGGCGGTCCGCGACGAGCTGCTGGTCCAGGTCCAGGCGTGCGACGCGGGAGACACGGCGGCGGTACGCGCGCACGTACGGGAGCGGATGGAGGCGGCGCGCGGGAAGCTCGCGCGCTACGAGCGGATGCGCGAGCGGATGCTCGACGGGCGGGACGAGGACACGTACCTCCGCGAGGCGGACCGGATCGGACCGTTCCTGACCCTGCTGCGCGGCATGGCGTTCGAGGAGGAGAACATCCGCTGGGGCGAACGGGCCCTGGCGGTCCTCGCCGAACGCGAGACACGGCGAACGGCGGGGCGGACGGCCTGACGGGCGGCGGGGGCGGGGCGGCCCGGCAGGCGGCGGGGCGAGACGGTCTCCCGGACGGCGGGGCCCGGACGGGAAGCCGGCGGCCTGGCCCGGAGGCGAGGAACAGCAGCCCGGGCCAGGCAGGTGATCCATCGGCTTGCCTATGCTGACCGCCGTGAGCGACAGGAAGCAGCATGGCCCGGCTGACGGCTCCGGATCCAGGCCTGAAAGCAGGCCCGGGCCCAAGGCGGGTCGCCGGTCACGCCCCCGCCCGGCGCCCCGACCCGCCGGTCCTCCGGACCCGTCCGTGCCCCGGCCGGACGCCGGAACGCCGCCGCAGCCGCGCGGGCCGCTCGACCTCTCGCTGCTCCGCACCTTCCTGGCCGTGCACCGAACGGGTTCGTTCACGGCCGGCGCCCGACTGCTGGGCCTGTCGCAGCCCACCGTCACCACCCAGATCCGGGCGCTCGAACGGCGCCTCGACCGCGAGCTCTTCGAGCGCGGCCCGCGCGGCGTGGCGCCGACGCCGTACGCGGACGATCTCGCCGCCCAGGTCGCGGGCCCGATCGACGCACTCGCCACGGTCGCGGACTGCGGTCTCGACGGCGCCCCGCCGGCGCCGCAGCCGGTGCACCTCGCGGGGCCCGCCGAGTTCCTGTCGCTCTGCGCGCTGCCCGCGCTGGCGCCGCTGGTGGGCGAAGGGATCCGGCTCCAGGTCACGCTGGGGCTCACCGACGAACTGCTCGACGGGCTGCGGGCCGGGCACCACGACCTGGTGGTGGCGACGCAGCGGCCGCGCGGCAGGGCCCTGGCCTCGGTGCCGCTCGTCGACGAGGAGTTCGTCCTGGTCGCCTCGCCCGAGTGGGCACGGCGGATCGGCCCCGGCGCGGTGGCGGCGGACGGTCCCGCCGCGCTGCACGACGTCCCCATGGTGATGTACGCCGCCGACCTGCCGATCGCCCGGCGCTACTGGCGACACGTCTTCGGGCGCCGCCTGACCGGCGAGGCCGCGGTCACCGTGCCCGACCTGCGAGGAGTCCTGGCGGCCGTGTCGGCGGGGGCCGGCTTCGGGGTGCTGCCGCGCTATCTGTGCCGTGCCGAGCTTGCCGCGGGCCGGCTGACGGCCTTGCTCGATCCGGAGGATCCGCCGATCAACACGTCGTTTCTGGTCCAGCGGCCGGGCACGCCGGAGAACCCCCATGTGGCGCTCGTACGGGACCGGCTGCTGCGGGCCGCGCGGTCCTGGTGACGGGCACCCCTACCCCGAGCTCCCTACCGTGGGGTAACGTCCGCTCGTATGAACGTCGGTGACATCGTCGAGGACTTCACCCTTCCGGATGAAACGGGGCAGCCCCGTTCCCTGTCCGGGCTGCTGGTCGACGGTCCCGTCGTCCTCTTCTTCTACCCGGCGGCGCTCACGCCGGGCTGCACCGCCGAGGCCTGCCACTTCCGGGACCTCGCGGGCGAGTTCCGGGCGGCCGGCGCACGGCCGGTCGGCATCAGTCCGGACGAGGTGGCGCGCCAGCAGGAGTTCGCCGACCGCCACTCGCTCGGCTATCCGCTGCTCTCGGACGCGTCCGGCGAGATACGGGACCGGTTCGGAGTGAAGCGCGGCTTCTCGCTCGCGCCGACGAAGCGGGTCACCTTCGTCATCGACCAGGACCGCAGGGTCCTGGAGGTGGTCAGAAGCGAGCTGCGGATGAGCGCGCACGCGGACAAGGCGCTCGCGGCGCTGCGCACGCGGAAGGCCTGAGCGCGCGGGATCGGGGCCTTGGGCCACGGAGGTCACACCCATCGGAACACGGCGGCCGCGCGGCCGCACCCGGAGCGGATCACGACATGCGGGCCCACGAGGGTTCGGTGAGACTCGCTGTACGCGAGGCCGACCAGGCCGCGCCGGGAACGGAGTTTCGGCATGGACGACTATCCCCTGCTCAACCTCTTCTGGACCATGCTCTGGTTCTTCCTGTGGATCATGTGGCTGTTCCTGCTGTTCAAGATCATCACGGACATCTTCCGTGACCACGAGCTGAGCGGCTGGGGCAAGGCGGGCTGGCTGATCTTCTGCATCGTGCTGCCCTACCTCGGGGTGCTCGTGTACGTCATCGCCCGAGGCAAGGGCATGAGCCGGCGTGACGTCAAGCAGGCCAGGGACGCCGAGGCGGCGTTCCAGGACTACATCCGCAAGACGGCGGGCACGCCCGCGGCGGCCGGCGGTACCGGTCAGGGCAGCGGCGTGGACGAGCTGGCCCGGCTCGCGGACCTCAGGGACAGGGGCGCCATCACGGACGAGGAGTTCGAGAGGGCGAAGGCCAAGGTCCTGTCCTGATCCGTCCACAGGGCGGCGAGGAGGAGGAACCGTCCCGGCTGTCCCCGTCGCTGCTGCGCGACGTGATGGCCGCGCCGGGCCGGCTTCCGGAGTCGCTCGCCGTGTTCGCGCAGCGCCGCCTCGGTCCGGCAGCGGACCGGGCGGTGCGGCGGCTGCACGCCGCCAGACCGGACGCGAGCTCCGACGAGCTGCGCACCCGTGTGGTGGCGCGCGGCGTCCGCACGGCCTCCGCCGAGGGCGCGTTCGTGGGCGGGCCCTTCATCCTGTTCGTCCCGTTCGCTTTCTGTGCGGCGCTGCTGTCGCAGGCGCGGACGGTGCTCGAACTGGCGGCGCTGGAGGGCAAGGACCCGACGGATCCCGCGCGGACCGCCGAACTGCTCGTTCTCCAGGGGGTGTACGAGGACACGGACGCCGCCCGCATCGCGCTGGCCGAGCCGACCGCCCAGGGCGCACCGGAAGGCGGGGCCGGGAAGCGGCCGGGCCGGCTGGCCGCCCTGTGGGAGCTGGTCATGCGCATGGCGCGGCTGCTGGGGCTGATCACGCCGACGGAGAGCCAGGCGGGGCGGCTGGTGCGGATCGGCCAGTGGGCGCTGGTGGGGGCGGTGTTCCTGGTCGGTCTCGTCGCGCCGCTGGTGTGGCTGCCGTATCTGGCCTTCAGCTATCGGCGTTCGACGCTGGCCCTGCTGGACCGGGCGGCGATCTTCTACGCGGGGGCGCCCGCCCCGCGCCGTCCCAACCGTTTCGACCCGGCGGTGATCGGTGCTGTGGCGCGGGCGGTGTTCTCGCTGCTCGTGTCCCTGATCGGGGTGGCGGTCGTCGTGGGCGCGGACCTGCACATCGCGGGCGGGCGGTGGCCGGTGCTGGGCATCGTCCTGGTCAGCAGCTCGGTCCTGGTCGGCGGCTGGTGGGTCTGGCGCCGGCGGAAACGCGGGCGGCGCTGACCGCGAGGCATCTCAAGGCCACACCACCCCTCCCCTCCACTCCTCCCCCTAATGCGAATCTGAAATACGCCTTTGATACGGTCGGGGCGTGCGGTTGACGAAATTCACCGACCTGGCACTGCGGGCCGTGATGCGCCTCGCGGTCGCCGGGCAGCACACCTACCCCACCACCCGCGAGGTGGCGGAGTCCATGGTCGTCCCCTACGCCCATATGGCGAAGGTGGTCACCAGGCTGCAGCACCTCGGGGTCGTCGAGGCGCGCCGCGGGCGCGGCGGAGGCCTGGCCCTCACGGAGCTCGGCCGCCGGTCGTCGGTGGGCTGGCTGACGCGGACGCTGGAGGGCGACGACGAGGTCGTGGCCTGCGAGGGCGATCCGCCGTGCCCGCTGCGGACGGCCTGCCGGCTGCGCGGCGCGCTGCGCGAAGCGCAGGAGGCGTTCTACCGCACGCTGGACCCGCTGACCGTCGCCGATCTGGTGGAGTCTCCCACGGGGCCGGTGCTCGTCACCCTGTCCGGGCGCCGCCCCGGCGACTGATCCCCCTCACCCCCTTCTCGACTCCCGCCCTGCCCGGGCGGCCCCGTCACCCCGTTAAATACGTAAATCATCTACCAGTTATGGAGGCGTCATGCTGTCCGAGCAGGCCACGCCGGTCATCCGTGCCACCCTTCCCGCCGTCGGCGGCGCGCTCGACGAGATCACCGAGCGTTTCTACGCGGGAATGTTCGCCGCCCGTCCCGAGCTGCTGCGGGACCTGTTCAACCGCGGCAACCAGGCCACCGGCGACCAGCGCAGGGCACTGGCCGGCTCCATAGCCGCCTTCGCCCGAGCACTGCTGGACAGTCCCGACACCCGGCCCGACGTGATGCTGTCGCGGATCGCCCACAAGCACGCCTCGCTCGGCGTCACGTCGGAGCAGTACAAGGTGGTCCACGAGCACCTCTTCGCCGCGATCGTCGATGTCCTCGGCGAGGCAGTGACGCCCGAGGTCGCGCAGGCCTGGGACGAGGTGTACTGGCTGATGGCCAACGCGCTGATCGCCCTGGAGGCGCGTCTGTACCAGGAGCGGGGCGTCACCGAGGGTCAGGTCTGGGAGTCGATGGAGATCGCCGGGCGGCACGAGGAGACCGCCGACACCGTCTCCTTCACGCTCCGCCACCCGGACGGGCGTCCGGCCGCGCCCTTCCGGCCGGGCCAGTACGTCAGCGTCCAGGTCACCCTGCCCGACGGCGCCCGGCAGATCCGCCAGTACAGCCTCTCCGCCGCGCCGGGCCGCCCCGAGTGGCGCATCACCGTCAAGCGCGTCGACGGCGACCCGGCCGGCGAGGTCTCCTCATGGCTGCACGCCCACGGACGGGTGGGTGACCTCGTCACCGTGTCGGCGCCGTTCGGCGACCTGGTGCTCCCCGAGGGCGACGGACCGCTGCTGCTCGCCTCCGCGGGCATCGGCTCCACGCCCATGCTGGCGATGCTGGACCACCTCGTCGCGACCGGTTCGACCCGGCCGGTGACCGTCGTCCACGCCGACCGCTCCCCGGCCGGCCACGCCCACCGCGAGGAGCTGCGCCGCCTGGTCGACGCGCTGCCGCAGGGCTCCCTGCACCTCTGGTACGAGGAGCCGGGCGCGACGGACGCCCACAGCGGCCGGGCGGACATCACCACGCTCGACCTGCCGGAAGGCCTGACCGCCTACCTCTGCGGCCCGCTCCCCTTCATGCGCGCGGTGCGCGGCGACCTGCTCGCCCGGGGCGTCGCGGCGGCGGACGTCCACTACGAGGTCTTCGGCCCCGACCTGTGGCTGGGCACGACGGCCTGATCCGGTCGGACTACGGCTGCGCCAGATCGCTCACCTGCACCGAGTCGCATCGGCGTGAGCCGCCTCACTGTGCAGTGAGGCGGCTCGGGGTGGCGGGGTTCAGCAGCCGGTGGACCAGATGTGGGAGTCGCCTCGGTCGTTGGCGGCGCCGTTGTAGCCGACCTCCTGGCCGGGGGCGAGACAGATCGTCATGGAGCCGCCCTGCCAGGCCGACTCGTAGACCCGGACGTAGTCCTTGATGCCCGGGCCGGAGATTCCGTGGTTGGCCCAGGAGGAGTCGTTGTCGGCGATCCAGCTCTCCCACCAGCCGTCGTCGCCGCTCCAGTTGGCTCGCTGACCACCGAAGTTGGAGTGCTCCCAGGCGCAGAAGTTGCCGGAGGGGCAGTCCGCGGCGGTGGCAGGTGTGGTCAGGGCGAGGCCGCCGGCGAGGGCGAGGAGGGCCGCGGTGGTCGGGCCGAGGAGTCGCTTCATGAAGCGTCGGTGCCTTTCTTCTGGGTGGGGTTCGCGGACAGCTCGGCTGCCCGCCGCAGTGCGCGGGCGCGCAGCTGCTCGTAGGTGGCGACCTGGTCGCGGTGGAGGGTGCGCACGGTGGCCAGTTCGGCGGGTTCGAGCCGGGCCCGTACGTCGGCGAGTCCGCTCTCGCGGGTGCAGCGTTCGGCGACGGCCGGGTCGGGGCGGCCGGTGCGGGGCCCGCCGGAGGGTGCGGCGCAGCGGGTCCAGCGGTCGAGGGCGGCCCGGTGCGCGGGATCGTCCTTCATCCGGGCCTGGGCCATGGCGCGCAGGTTGTCGACGGTGACCTGGGCGCGGAACCAGCGGGTCTGGTCGCCGTACAGCTCGGTGCGGGCCGAGGCCACGCAGCCGTCGCTGTTGGCGGTGACGGTGAGACCGGTGGCGAGGGTGAGGGAGAGCTCGCGGGGGTCGCTGCCGAAGAGTGCGGTCCGCAGGCGGCTGTCGGCGCCGGGCCCGGGTCCGGGGGCGGGGGCGCGCGCCTGGGAGGCCGGGGGCAGGGCAAGGCCCTGGGCGTCGAGGCACTCGGCGACGAGCCGTTGTTCGGCGGCCTTCAGGATCCGGTCCTGTTCCTGCCGGGTGGCGGGGGTGACGGGCGCCGCGGCCGATCCGGAGGGCGCGGCCGGGTCGGCGGAGCCGGGCTGCACGGTGGCGCAGCCGGCGAGGACGAGGGCGGCAGAGGCCGTGACGATCGCTCGGCGGGTCGCGTGGCGCATGGTTCCCCCTGGTGGCGGGCCTGGGCGGCGATGGCCGACGGTGTGATCACCGCCGTTTCGTGGCGATCAATGCCCGGTGCCGGACCGGCCATGCGAAGGGCCGCGGCGACTCACTCGAAGGGGTCGAACGCGCCGGAGTGCGCGCCGCCAACAGGGTGTTCGGAGAGCTCTCGGTTCGCGGCCGCGGACACCGTCCGGAGCCGGCGGGCAGCGGCTACGACAAAGCCCCGGTTGGACGGGGGGTTCCAACCGGGGCCGACTGCCGTGACGGATGAAGGGCGGTCACCTCTGGGGGGACCTGGGGACCGGGCCCCTTCGGCGTCACATAAGGATGAACGGTAAACCTTCACCCATTGTTCCGCCTTGCGCCAGGTGCCGTATGTGAGTCACCTCACCCCGATTGGTCCGTTCAGTCGTCCTTCTCCGGGCGGTAGACGGACCCGGGCTCCGCCTTGCCCGGCGCGAGCAGCTGCGGCACCGTGACGAAGGTGTAGCCGCGGCGCTTGAGCTCGTCGATGATCCCCGGCACGGCCGGGACCGTTCCGTCGTAGATGTCGTGGAGCAGGATGATGCCGTCGCCGTGGGCCTGGTCGAGCACCCGCTGGCGTATGAGGGCGGTGTCGTCGGTGGAGTAGTCCTTGGCGGTGATGCTCCACAGGACCTGGGCCAGGCCGAGTTCCCGGCTCACGTCGGAGACGGTGTCGTCGGTGCGACCCTGCGGCGGGCGCATGAGGGTGGGCTTGCGGCCGGTGATCCGGGCGATGGCGTCCTGGGTGCGCGAGAGCTCGTCCCGGACCTCGGCGGCGTCGAGATCCGTGAGGATGCGGTGGGTCCAGGTGTGGTTGGCGACCTCGTGGCCCTCGTCCGCGATGCGCCTGACGACCTCGGGGTAGCGGTCGACGTGCTTCTTGCCGAGCAGGAAGAAGGTCGCCGGAACCTGCTTCTCCTTGAGTATGTCGAGCAGACGGGGAGTGTCCTTGCCCGGTCCCGCGTCGAAGGTGAGGGCGATGCACTTGACCTTGGCGCAGTCCACCGCGCCGGCCGTCGTCCCGGCCTTGCCGTCCGTGCCCGCCTTGCCGCGCGCTTCCTCCGGGGTGACGGTGTCGGCGGAGCAGCCGGTGAGGGCGACGACCAGCGACGCGGCGGCGAGCAGGGCGAGGGCCGGCGCCCTGCGCCGGCCCGGCTTGGTTCGGAACATGTACGACCCGCTTTCCCCGGAAGTGTGGTGCGAATGACTCATGCGACGCCAAGGGCCCACGCCTGGTCATGGCGGGGCCCTGCGGCTCGCCGAGAACTCTACACACGGTGTATAGCCGGGGAGGCGCAGGGGTCGGGGCAGAGGTCGGGGCAAGCGAGAGCGGCATACGGAGCACTGCTCGACGCAACGCGCCTACAGAGGTCCGGTGCCGCAGCCGGCCTGTGCGGCGGGCATGGCGGCCCCGGGCGGCGCCCGTCCGCTCCGCCCGGGTGTCGGGGGCCCGGCAGGTCCCGCCCGTCAGCGGGAGGCGAGGAGGAGGCGCGCCTCGGTCTCCTGGTCACCGGAGACGGACTGCAGGGACTGGATGTCGAAGGAACGGGCCAGCACCTTCTCCACCTTGTCGACGGCGTGGTAACCGCCGGTGAGCAGCGCGCCGACCATGCCGGTGAGCGGAACGGGCGGGGATTCCTCGTGCCGGCCGCCGGCCGTGTCGAAGGTGGCCATCCAGACGGTGGCGGCGGGTGCGGTCGCCGCCTGCGGACCCGGCGTCGTGATGTCCTCGAGCTGGTAGGCGCGGTCGAGGACTTCGAAGACGGCCTGTGCGTCCTCCCGGCAGCACTCGCTCAGCTGCACGGTCACGTCGGTGTCGATGTGCAAGTCGTACACGGCGCTCATCTCCTCGTTAGACCGCTTCCAGCATCCCTCGCGGCGCGGCGGTGCGCGAGATCCCGCCACGGCGCGCCCGGTCCCGGCCGCAGGGTGGCGGATCCGCGGAGCGGGCAGCACGGTGGAAGGTGAGAGCGCGACCCGGGAGGCGACGTGGCGAAGGCGGGACACGAAGGAAAGGGCTCCGAGGAACCGGGTGCCGACGGCATGATCAAGGGCCGTCACGAGACGCCGGAGGAGCGGGCGGACCGGCGCTGGAACGAGCTGATGCAGGAGATCAGGGTTGCCCAGACGGGCGTACAGATCCTCTTCGGTTTCCTCCTCACCGTCGTCTTCACCCAGCGTTATCCGGAGCTGCCGGACACCGACCGGACGATCTACATCATCACGATCTGCCTGGGCTCCGCCGCGACCGGCGCCCTCATCGGCCCGGTCTCGTTCCACCGGCTGGTCGCCGGCCGCCGGATCAAGCCCCGCGCCGTGACCTGGGCCTCCCGCCTCACCTTCCTCGGCCTCGTGCTGCTCCTCGCCACCCTGGCCTGTGCGCTGCTGCTCGTCCTGCGCGTGGCCACCGGGGCGACGTTCGTGCCCTGGCTGGTCACCGGACTCGTCGCCTGGTACCTGCTGTGCTGGTTCGCCCTCCCGCTCTGGGTCCGCAGCCGCCACACCTCCGGCCCGCCGCACTGACGACCGACCCGTCCGACAGCTGACGAAGGCCGCGTCACGCGGTCGCCAGCACCGCTTCCACCGTGTCCGCCTCCGAGGCGGGCTTGTCCGGGCGGTGGCGGATCACCCGGGCGAAGCGGAGAGTGACCCCGGCCGGGTAACGCGTGGAGCGCTGGAGGCCGTCGAAGGCGATCTCGACGACGAGTTCCGGGCGGACGCGGACGGTGTAGCCGTCGTCCGAGACGGCGAGCTCGGTGAGGCGCTCCGTCTGCCAGCGCAGCATCTCGTCGGTGAGCCCCTTGAAGGTCTTGCCCAGCATCACGAAGGTGCCGTCGGCCGCACGGGCGCCCAGGTGGAGGTTGGAGAGGAAGCCCGTGCGGCGGCCGTGCCCGCGCTCGGCGGCGAGGATGACGAGGTCGAGGGTGTGGACGGGTTTCACCTTCAGCCAGGTGCGGCCCCTGCGGCCCGCGACGTACGGCGCGTCGACGGCCTTCACGAGGACGCCCTCGTGGCCGCGGGCGAGGGTGTCGCGGAAGAAGCGCTCGGCCGCGTCGACCGCCACCGGGTCCTCCGGGTCCTCGACCACCGTCCGGCGCACCCGCAGCGGATCGGGCAGCAGCCGGGCCAGGACGGCATTCCGCTCACGGCCCGGGCGGTCGACCAGGACCTCGCCGTCCGCCGCGAGCACGTCGAAGAAGACGGGCGACACGGGCAGCGCGGCCTGCGCCGTGGACACGTCGACCCGGGAGCCCACACGGGAGGCGATGTCCTGGAAGGCCAGCGGCCGGCCCGTCGCGGGATCGAGCGCGATGACCTCGCCGTCCAGGACCAGTCCGTCGCCCGCCGCCTCCAGGGCGGTGGCGACCACCTCGGGCAGCCGGTCGGTGATGTCGTCGAGGGACCGGGTGTAGACCCGGACCTGAGCGCCGCGGCGGTGCACCTGGACGCGGATGCCGTCGAGCTTCTCCTCCACCGCGCACGGCCCGAGCGCGGCCACCGCCTCACTCACACTGCCCGCGGTGTGGGCGAGCATCGGCTGCACGGGACTGCCGACCCTCAGGGTGAAGGTTTCCAGCGCGCCGGCACCCTCGGCGAGCACCGCCCGCGCCACCCGCGGCAGCGACCCTTCGAGCATGACGGCCCTCCGCAGGTCCTCGGCCGCCACCCCGGCCGCCCGTGCCACGCCTTCGAGGGCGACGGCATCGAGCGCGCCCTGCCGCACCTCGCCGGACAGCAGCCGCAGCAGGAACTCCTGTTCCGGCAGCGTCGCCGCCGCCATCAGATCCCGCACCAGGCCGAGCCGGCGGGCCTGCGCCCCGCTTCCCGCGACGGCTGCCAGCTCGGTCATCGCCGCGTCCGTACCGGACAAGGTGAGCACCGGCTGCCGCGCCGGCGGAACGGCCGGCGGCAGGACGTTCTTCAGCACGCTCCAGCCGACGCCGATCCGTCCCTGTGGAAGACTCCCGGACAGATAGGCGATGACGAGCGGACTCTCCTCGGGCTCGGCCTCCGCGAACAGTTCGGCGAGCAGTCCGATCTTCCGCGACCGCGCCGACGTGGCGGCGACCTGCCCCGACACCTCCGCGACTCGGGCAAGGAGCATGGGCCCATCGTGCCCGCGCGCACGCCGCCCCGCACCCCGGCCGGACCGTCACCCACCGGACCGCGGCGTGACCTCCTTCCGCCGGCGCAGCCGGTCGAGCAGGCTCCGCCGGACCCGCCTGCCGGGCGGACGCGTGACTCCCGCCGGACGGCCGGCCGGGAACGGCGGAGCAGCCGCGAACAGCACAGGTGCAGGAGGACCTGAAGGACCCGAAGGACCCGAAGGACCTGGAGCAGTTGCAGGAGCTGAAGGACCTTGAGGAGCTGAAGAGCCTGGAGGAGCTGAAGAGCCTGAAGAACCTGCAGGAGCTGATGGAGTCGGCGTAGCCGGTGTCGACACCACTGGGCGCGGAGTCCAACGGCCGGCACGAACGTCCATCGGGCCGAAGTCACCTGGTGACGGCGCACTCGCCATGGAACGGGAGCCCATCCGTGACCCGGCGTCCGACGGCATGCCCGGTCGTGGCGCCTCGCGCTCCGCGCGGGCCTCGTCCAGGGCGAGGCCGAGGCTCATCCGATGCCAGAGGATCTCGTCGGGATCGTCGGCGAGCATCAGCCGGTCGGCGATCTCCCGGGCCGCGGGGGCGTTCGGCCGCCACATCGGCGGCGCCGGCCTGAGGCGGTGCAGGTAGACCCGTTCGTAAGGATCGTCGACGACCTCGGCCACATGGGCCGGGTCGAGGAGCGAGGCGATGGCTGCCGTTCGGTCCCACGGGTCGCTGCTGGCTCTCAGCAGTGCGCCGAGCCGCCGGGCCCGCCAGTTCCTGGGCCGCCAGTCCTGGCGCTCTTCATCGGCCCTGGTCCGGACGTCGAGCGGCAGCCGTCCGGTGAGGAGTCGCGGATGGTTCAGCGCGAACTCCGCCAGCTCCGCGGCAGGGTAGAGCCAGACCACTGCCCGGTAGCGGTTGATGTAGAAGCGCACCGGACTGAAGTGACCCGTCCTCGCGAGGCGCGCGAACCGGTCCCGGGTGACCGCGAGCAGCTCGGCGCCCTCCGCCGTACCGACCGCCCTCACCCGCTCGCGCAGTCCTTCGGGAAAGTCCGGGGCGGCCTTGAGCCGCTCGATCTCCCCCCGGGGCACGCGACGCCGGGCCGGGTCCCCGTGGACGTCCGCGGTGCCGGGCGGCACCCCCGGCACCGTACGGACGATTCCCAGGTCGACCGCGAGCCGCAACTCGTCCCGCCGCAGCTCCAGTTCCCGCGCGGCCCGTGCCTGCGGCACCGGCAGCTCCGGCACATCCGGCAGCTCCGCCCACTGCGGTGCATCAGGCGCCCCGTCAGGCGGCCCCTCAGGCGGCTCCGCCAGGTCCGACGGCAACATCGACGGCATCGGTGGCGCCGGCGGCATCGGTGGCCACGGCGGCGTCGGCGTCATCCGTACGGCCTTCCGCATCCGTACCGTCTCCGTCGCACGCCCCGGCAACGTCGTCGCCGCCGCTCGTGTCGTCTCTTCCGTGGTCATGGGTCGGTCCTCCCCCGCGTGTCGTCGGACGCCTGCCGCCCGACTCGAACACTTTCAGTGATGACCGTAACGCACAGTGACGACATCGTGCTCGCCCTGTGGATAACTTCCCAGACGACCGTCAGAACTCGCCCGCGCCACCCAGACCGCCCGCGGCACCGGGCTGCCTCGCCGCCACGCCCAGGTGCTCGCCCACCCTGTTCACCAGCAGCGTCATCTCGTAGGCGACCTGACCGACATCCGCCTCCGCCGCGCTCAGCACGCACAGGCAGCTGCCCTCACCCGCCGCCGTCACGAACAGCAGCGCCTCGTCGAACTCCACCATCGTCTGCCGCGCGCGGCCCGCCTTGAAATGCCGGCCCGAGCCGCGCGCCAGGCTGTGGAGACCCGAGGAGACCGCGGCCAGATGCTCGGCGTCCTCACGCTCCAGACCGCTGCTCGCGCCCGTCACCAGGCCGTCGTTCGACAGCACGAGGGCGTGCTGTATCGAGTCGACCCGTCGCGTCAGGTCGTCCAGGAGCCAGTCGAGTTCCTTGTCCAGCGCCATGCGTGATCCTCCCCCTGTGTGGTGCGTCCCCGTCGCCCCGTGGTCCCCGCGGTCCGGGGGGCGCGTGCTTCCGGCCGGCCGCACGTGCTCTACCGGTCGACCGTCTTCCGGTCAGCCTTACGCACTGTCGTGAGCAGGGCAAGCACCCGTCACCATCCGCGTGGCGATCGAACGTTCCGTCAGCCGACCGACCGCGGCCGTCCGCTCAGGTGCCGGCTCAGCCCACCGTGTCCAGGAGCCGTGCCGTGTGCATGCGTCCCGCGTACTCGACGAGCCGGATCAGCACTTCCTTCCCGGAGTCGCGGTCGCGCGCGTCGCACAGGACGACCGGCGTGCCGCGGTCCAGGTCGAGCGCGCGCGACACGTCGTGCGCACCGTAGGCGCGGGCGCCGGCGAAGCAGTTGACGGCCACGACGAACGGGATCTTGCGGTGCTCGAAGTAGTCCACGGCGGGGAAACAGTCCTCGAGGCGACGGGTGTCGGCGAGGACGACGGCGCCGAGCGCACCCTGGGAGAGGTCGTCCCAGAGGAACCAGAAGCGGTCCTGCCCCGGAGTTCCGAACAGGTAGAGGGAGAGCCCGGCGCGGATGGTGATGCGTCCGAAGTCCATGGCCACCGTCGTGGTGGTCTTCTGGTCGACTCCCCCGGTGTCGTCCACGGACTCGCCGGCGCGGCTGAGCTGTTCCTCGGTGCGCAGCGGCCGGATCTCGCTGACCGCGCCGACCAGGGTGGTCTTGCCGACCCCGAAGCCGCCGGCGACCAGGATCTTCAGGGCGAGGGCCGTGCTGTCCAGGTCGCCCGCCGGGGTGCTCTCAGAGCGCTCGTAGGCCATCGATTACTTCCCTCAGGATCCGTTCGTCAGGGAGCTGTGCGGGCGGGACGGGTCTGCTGACCTTCACGAAGCCCGCTTCGAGGAGGTCGCCGAGGAGGACGCGCACCACTCCGACCGGCAGGTCGGCGTCGGCTGCGAGTTCGGCCACCGACTGGGTCTCGGCGCGGCACTGCGCGAGCAGGGCGCGGTGTTCGGGACCGAGGAAGCATTCCTCGGCCGGGCCCGGCGGGTCGTCGTCGACGACCACGAGTGCGATGAGGTCGAACCGTACGTTGCTGGGTCCGGGTTTGGTCCGTCCGCCGGTCATGGCGTACGGCCGGACGAGCGGCCCGGCGTCGGCGTCGTACCACCGGCTGCTGTCGACGCCGTCCCGACCGGTGCCGTCGTCGCCGGTGCTGTCATCCCCGGTGCGGTCGTCGCAGGTACCGTCGACGCCGCTGCTGGCGTCGCCGGTGCCGCCGGTGCTGTCGTTGTCCATGGTGTTCTCCGGAATCTCCGGGCTCTCCGGGGTCTCCGGTCAGCCCGCGGCCGGCGGGGTGACCGTGAGCCGCGGCGGGGTGTGCAGGTGTTCGCCGACGCGCTTCACCAGGCGGGCCATCTCGTAGGCGATGAGGCCGATGTCGGCGTGTACGCCGCTGAGGACGGCCAGACAGGAGCCGTCCCCGGCCGCGGCCACGAAGAGGAAGCCGTCGTCCATCTCGACCATCGTCTGGCGCACGCCTCCGGTGTGGAACTGCCGGCCGGCGCCCTTGGCAAGGCTGTTGAAGCCGGAGGCTATGGCGGCCAGGTGCTCGGCGTCCTCACGACTGAGTCCGCTCGAGGCGCCGACGGCGAGGCCGTCGTTGGAGAGCACGACCGTGTGACGGACTTCGCGGACGCGGGTGACGAGGTCGTCGAGGAGCCAGTCGAGTTCGCCGGAGCGGTGGTGGGAGATCCTCTCGTGGTCGATCATTCGTCGTCTCCTTCGGGGGCATGGTCGCTGGATGCGTGGCGGGGGCGGCGGAAGCCGAGGTCGGACCCCGGGACGTGGTCAGGACCGAGGACGTGGTCAGGGCCAGGAGCGTGGTGAGGACCAGGGGCGTCGTCAGCTCCTAGGCCGTGTACGGGTTCGGGTCCGGGACCCCGTACGGGTTCGGCGCCGGGGCCGCGTACGGAGTCGGGCCCGGGACCCCGTACGGGTTCGGTGCCGGGGCCGCGTACGGAGTCGGGCCCGTAGCCGGTGCCGAGGGGCCGTCTGATGCCCGTCTGGCTGCCAGGAGCCGGAACCGGGGAACCGGGAGCGGGGCCGCCGCCACGCTGCCAGCCGTCGCGGTAGGCGGCCATGCGGTCCCGGACCTGCTCCGGGGTCCGCTCGCTCGAACCGTCCCCGCTGCCTCCTGCGGCCGCGGAACCCGCGGCGGCACCTGCCTCCGAGCCGGAGCGTGCCTCACGGAGCTGCGGCACGAGACTCGCCTGCCGTATCCGCCTCGGCAGATCGGTGCCCGGCTCCTCGCTCCCCCCGGCCGTTCCGACTGTCCCGGCCGTGCCGGAAGGGCCGGAAGGGCCGGAAGGGCCGGAAGGGCCAGGCGGTACGGAAGGGCCGGGAGTTACGGGCGAGGAGGGCCGTGGATTCGTACGGGTCGGGGTCGTACGGCCGCGCTGGCGCAGGGCGGTGACGGCGGCCGGTGGCCTGCTCGGTTCCTCGGGCACGGCGACGGCAGGGGGCCTCGGCCGGCGCGGTCCGCCCGGGTCGCGGTCGTCTCCGGGATGTTCGAGGGCCGGGGCGGGCGCGGCCGGCGAGCCCGGCACCGAACGGGGCCCGGGCACCGCGCGCTGCCCGGCTCCCTGTCCCGCACCTGGACCCGACCCGCGGCCAGGGCCAGGGCCAGGGCCAAGTCCAGGACCGGGACCAGAACCAGGACCAGGACCACGACCATGGCTGTGGCCACGATCAGAACCGCGGTCGGCGGCAGCCCCGGTCCCGACCCCGGACACCGCGCCCATCGACGCGGACGGCGCCGCGGAGGGCGACGTCGGCGGCGGCGCCACACCGGCCCGTCCCCGCGCGCCGGAGGTCTCCGCCGCTCCGGCGGCGCGGCCGAACGCCGGAGAGTTCTGCAGCAGGTCGGTCGGGAGCAGGACGACGGCCGTCGTGCCCCCGTACGGCGAGGTCCGCAGGTGCACCTTGATGTCGTGTCGCGCGGAGAGGCGGCTGACGACGAACAGTCCGAGCCGGTCGCTGTCGAAGAGGTCCAGGGCCTCGGACTGGGCGATGCGGGCGTTCGCCTCGGCGAGGCTGTCCTTGCCCATCCCCAGCCCGCGGTCCTCGATCTCCAGTGCGTAGCCGTTGCCGACCGGCTCCCCGCTGACGCGCACCTTGGTGTGCGGCGGGGAGAACTGGGCCGCGTTCTCGATGAGTTCGGCCAGGAGGTGGGTGAGGTCGGCGACCGCGCCGCCGACGACCGACGTCTCGGGCAGCTGACGCACCTCCACGCGCGCGTAGTCCTCGATCTCGGAGACCGCGGCGCGGACGACGTCGGTGAGGAGGACGGGCATGCGCCAGGCGCGGCCGGGCGCGGCGCCGGAGAGGATGATGAGGCTCTCCGCGTGGCGGCGCATGCGGGTGGTGAGGTGGTCGAGCCGGAACAGGTCACCGAGCTCGTTCGGGTCGTCGGCGCGCCGCTCCATGCTGTCGAGCAGGTTGAGCTGACGGTGCACCAGGACCTGGCTGCGACGAGCGAGGTTGACGAAGACACCGGAGATGCCGCTCGCGAGCTCGGCGCGTTCGACTGCGGCGGAGAGCGCCGCGCGGTGGACGGTGGTGAGCGACTCGCCGACCTGGCCGATCTCGTCCTGCGGCGCGGGGCCGGACGGGGCCTCGGCGTGGACGTCGATCTCCTCGCCCGCGCGCAGCCGGCGCATGGCGGCGGGGAGCTTGCGACGGGCGATCTCCAGGGCGGTGTTGCGGAGACTGACGAGCTCGACGACGAGGCCGCGGCCGATGCGCACGGAGATGACGAGGGAGGCTCCGACGGCGGCGAGGCCGAGCAGGACGGCGGCACCGCCCGCGCTGAACGCGCCTCCGCCGAACGGGTCGTGGCGTTCCGTCGCCGCCGCGTGGGCGGCCTTCTCGATGCCGGTGATCCCGTCGCGTACGAAGGCGTGTACCGGGTCCCATTCCCCGGAGGTGACGGCCTGGGCGGCACGGCGGCCCGGGGCGGCGACGCGTACCCGGTCCTCGGCCGCGAGGAGCTGTCGGTACGCGGGCTGTGCGGTGAGGTTCAGCCACGCGCCGCGCTGGGGCGCCGGCAGGTCGGCGGTGGCGGACTCGACGAGGGTGCGGCGGGCCTCGACGGTACCGCCGAAGGCTCGGAGCCGGTCGGCGTCGAGCGAGCCGGTGAGGTGGGCGGCTCCGAGCAGCACGTCCTCGCGGGCGAGCAGCTCGCCCGCGCGGGCCAGTTCGAGCAGTACGCGAGTCTCGGCGCCCGCCTCGGTGCCGTCGATCCCGGCCAGGGCGCCGCCGACCGCGAAGCCCGCCGAGACGGCGGAGGTGTACACGGAATGGAGCTGGTCGACGTCGGCGCGCCCCTCGGCTGCCGCGGTGCGCAGCCTGCTCAGTCCCTCGGCCTGCGCGACGAAGTCGGCGACCCGGGCGGAGACGTCCTCGGGCAGGCTGCCGTTGTCGCCGACCGTGTGCCGGTCGTCGAGGCGGAGCCTCCGGACGGCGGCGTCGGTGACCCGGACCCGGTCCTTGAGCTCGGCGGCGCGCGCGGAGCCGGGAGCGGCCGCCTGCCGTACGGCGGCTCGGCGTTCGTCCTGGAGGGCGGTGACGGCGAGGGCGACCGGCTGCCGGACGTCGGCGTCCACGGCCTGGAGGTGGCGGAGCCGGGCGATGTCCTGAGCGGTGGTGACGGTGGCGAAACCCCACAGGGCGAGGAGCGAGACCACCGGGACCATGAGGAGCGACACGATCTTCGCTCGGACGGTACGGGGCCGGAGCCCGCGGCCTCGGCCGTCTCCACCGCCACCGCCACCACCACCGCCACCGCGTACCGAGACGCCGGCGGGGGCGGGGTCAGAGGCGGAGGACGGGGCGGGGGCGGCGAGAGGGGCGGGGACTGTGGCCCCTGCCTGTGGTGCCGCGGCCGTCGCCGCCGTCTCGGTACGCGGCGGCGCCGGCGCTGCTTGTACGGGTGCGTGTGCCGGTTCCGGTGAGGAACCGGGCTCGGTTCGGCCGCGCTCGTCTCGGCCCGGTCGACCGGATCGACCGGATCCACCGGATCCGCCTGGCTGACCGGATCCGCGGGATCGACCGAATCGGCCGCGTCGGGGTCGGTCAGGTTCCGTTCGGTCGGACGTCGCCGAGGACGGGCCGGCCGCCCCGGCCCCGGCCGTGCGCTCGCGCGCCGCCGTCTCGTCGGCGGGCGGCCCGGCGTGCGCGCGGCGCCCGCGGGCCGCCGTCGGCGGCTGGGCGGAGGCCCCGGTGTCCGGGGTCCTGCGGGGAGTTCGCATGGCCTCCTCGTTCCTTCGTTCACGGACCCGGTGGGAGCGGCGGGGTCCGCTGGTGCTGTGGCTTCCGGCTGGCTGGTCACGCGGCGGCTGTTCGGCGGTCGGTGGAGCTCGCGCTCGGCCGGCGGGGCCGGGCCGCTGGGGACGGGGCGGCCCGGTGCCCCGATGGCTCGAGGACAGGTGACTCAAGGCCCGATGGCCCGATGGGCCGATGGGCCGATGGGCCGATGGGCCGATGGGCCGATGGGCCGATGGCTCAACGGCTCAAGGCCCGCTGACCCAATGGCCAATGGCTCGATCTCAACGGCTCGACGGCATCTGGCCCTCTGGGCCCGGTGAGGGTTCAGATTCGGGCGTCGTGGTGGCGGTGGTCGTGGTCGCCCGGGCCGTGGACCGGGCCCGAGGGGTGGGCGTAGGCGGGTGAGGTGCGTTCCCGGTGCCGGGGCTCCGCCTCCGGGCGGAAGCCGGGAGGCGCGACGTCCACGGCGCGTTCGTCGGGCTCGGTCAGGCGCTCGGCGGAGGCGTAGGCGGCGCGCTCGCGCGCGGTCGGTGACAGGGCGACGAAGGCGGAGGTGATGAAGAGATAGGACCCGAGACCGACGGCGAGCGGGAAGATGAACTGCATGACCGTCGCGCCCGGGAGGGTGGCCGAGGACGGGGAGACTTCGACCCGTACGGCGAACATCCCGGTGTAGTGCATGCTGCTGACCGCCGCGCCCATCACGAGGGAGGCGAGCGCCACCGCTGCCGGGGCGTGGATGTTGAGGGCCGCCCAGAGGGCGGCGGTGGCGGCCACGACCGCGATGACGACGGAGAGGACGACGAGCAGCGGGTCGTAACGCACGTGCCCGTGCAGTCGCAGTGCCGCCATGCCCATGTAGTGCATGCTCGCCACTCCGACGCCGGTCGTCAGACCGCCGATCAGGAGCGATCGGATCCGGTCGCGTCCGTATCCGACGGCGAAGACGCCGACGCCCACGACGGCCATGGCGACGACCAGGCTGAGGAGGGTGAGGGGTACGTCGTAGCGGATGTCCGTGCCGGTGACGCCGAAGCCCAGCATCGCGACGAAGTGCATCGTCCAGATGCCCGTGCCGATCGCGGAGGCGGCGGTGAGCAGCCAGTTGCGGCGCGGGCGGCCGGTCGCGTCGAGGGCGCGTACGGTGCAGCGCAGTCCGAGGGCGGCGCCGATGCAGGCCATCGCGTACGACAGCACAGGTGTCAGCCAGCCATAGGTGGCGTGGTCCAGGTGTCCCATGACCCAGGGACGCTAGTGCGCCCCTGGGGGCGCACTGGGGGCGCATTTCGAAAGCTGATGGAATATGACAGAGAGATGTACCCGAACGATCGCGACAGTCTCGAACATGCGCACAGATCGTTCACTCACACAGGGGAGATTCGGGGCGCCCCGGGCGAAAATCTCACGCCTGTGGGTGACCTGACGGTGAGGGATCATGGGGCACATGAGCGATGACCCCACGCACGTACGGGAGTTCTTCGGCGCTCGCGCCGCCGACTGGGACTCCAGGTTTCCCGACGACGGACCCGCCTACGCCGCCGCCGTCGCCGACATCGGTCTGCGCCCGGGAGACGCGGTGCTCGACGCGGGCTGCGGCACCGGCCGTGCCCTGCCGCCGCTGCGCGACGCCGTCGGCCCCGCTGGCACCGTCGTCGGGATCGACCTCACACCCGAGATGCTGGCCGAGGCGACGAAGGTGGGCCGCGACAAGGACGGCGCCCTGATCCTCGCCGACGTCGCCGGGCTGCCGCTGCGCGACGGCGCGCTCGACGCCGTCTTCGGTGCGGGACTCGTCTCGCACCTGGCCGACCCGGAGCGGGACCTGCGCGAGCTGGCCCGGGTGGTACGGCCGGGCGGCCGGCTGGCGCTCTTCCACCCGATCGGCCGCGCCGCCCTCGCTGCCCGGCACGGTCGCCGGATCACCGACGACGACCTGCGCGCCGAGCCCAACCTCCGCCCCGTGCTCGCCCGTGCGGGGTGGGACCTGGTCGCGTACACCGACGAGGACGACCGCTACCTGGCACTTGCCGTGCGCCGTACGGGGTGACGGCCCCGGCGGTCCGGCGATCGCAGGCGGTGCGGCCGCCGGTGCTCCGAGCCTCAGGCGTCCGGCCCCGGCGATCGCAGGCGGTGCGGCCGCCGGCGCACGGGGCCCGGGCGTCCGGGGGCATGCGCCTCCGGGGCAAGAGCCTCCGGGGCAAGGACGTCCGGGGCAGGGACCTCCGGGGCAGGGACCTCCGGGAGGCATGGCCGCGCACGACGCCCACGCGCCGCTCGGCCCGCCCGTCGGGACGGCTCCAGCTCTCGACGCGCGGGTTACTCACTGGTTAGGGTGCGCCGACGACCAGATGGGGAGGCAGACGTGGGCGAAACGGAACCCACCGCGACCGGCGCGGACGACGCCGTCATGTCCGCGGCGGAGGGCGCCGTCGCAGCCAGCGACGACGACGCGCTGTACGTGCTGACGGCGGCGCTGCTCACACCCGCGCAGTTCCCCAGCGTCCTCGGCGACGACTACCCGGCGGCCTGCGCGGCACTGCGCCTCGAGCCTTATGCGGAGGGCTACGGCCTGGTGCTCGGGCAGGACGGCACGGGAGCCCGGTGGACCGTGGTCGTCGACGACGTGTCGCTCGTCGCCGTCGCCATCGCCTCGTGGGACTGCGGCATGGAGTACGACCTCTCCCCCGACGAGCGGTCCGTGGTGTCCGCGCTGCCGGGCTGGCCGCTCGCCGTCGCCACCGCCGCGCCCGGAATCCCGGCGCCCCACGACCCCGCGCCCGAAGAGGGCTCCCCGGCACCGCTCGCACCGCCGGACGGCAACGCGTGGGGACCGGCGCAGCGGCGCCTGGGCGCCGACATGGTGGCGCTGCAGTGGAACGAGTGGCGCGCCCGGATGGGCGACGAAGGGGCCGGGAGCACAGCCGGTACGGAGGCCGGTGACGGCGGCGGAACGACGACCGAGACCGGGGCGGAGGTCGGCGGCGGCGTGGGCGAGGGCGAGGGCGGGAACGAAGGCGGGAACGAAGGCGGAGGCGCGTCCGAGGTGACCGGCTCCGACCCGTACGAGGGTGTCCGCCGCGCTCTGAAGGAGCTCGGTGAGTACGTCGCCGAGGCGCCGCCCGTCGGTCGCGTGCGGTCCAGCTTCGCCGGCGGCGAGGCTCGGATGCTGCGGGCCGACGGTCCCGGCTGGTCGCTGGTGGCGCGGACCGACGACATGGCCTTCGTGCTCCTCGACGACGAACCGCACGAGGTCCTTCCCGTGACCCGCGGTCCGAAGCTGCCCGCGCTGCTCGAATCGCTGGACGCGATGGCCGTCCGACCGAGCTGACGGCTCACTGCGGGCCCGTCCGGGGCGGCCCGGGCCCGCTCGGGGTCGGCCCAGGCCCGCTCGGGGTCGGGACCCGGCCCAGGCCTTCCCATCGGGACGAATCCGGGCCGGCCCGGGGCCTTCCGGGTCCGGGCTCTACGCGGTCAGCTCGCTGCGCAGCGGTGCGCCCACCTCATGCAGGTGGCCGAGCGCCTGGCGGTAGGAGTCGACGAAGCCGGTCTCGGTGTACGGGATGCCGAGCGCGCGGCAGTGAGCCCGGACCGCCGGCTGGGCGAGCCGCAGGTGCGGGCGCGGCATGCTGGGGAAGAGGTGGTGCTCGATCTGGTAGTTGAGACCGCCGAGGAACCAGTCGGTGAGGACGCCGCCCCGGATGTTGCGGGAGGTCAGCACCTGACGGCGCAGATGGCCCCAGGAGTCGCCGTCCGGGTGGGCGTCGGGCATCTCCATGCCCTTGTGGTTGGGCGCGAAGGCCATGCCGAGGTGCACGCCGAGCAGCATCTGGTGGAGCAGCGCGAAGACGAGGGCCTGGACCGGCGTCAGCAGGGTGAGCAGAAGGGCCGCGTATCCGGCGACATGGGCCAGGAGCAGGGCGCCCTCGACGAGGCGCTCGCGCCGGGTGCGGTAGGGGCCGGTCCGGGAGAGCAGGGCCTGGATGCCGTACACCTTGAGGGCGATTCCCTCAAGGGTGGTCAAAGGGAAGAAGAGCCAGGCCTGGTGGCGGGTGAGCCAGCGGCGCAGTCCGGTGCGGTCGGCGGTCTGGTGGGCGGCGAAGACGAGGACGTCGGCGGCGACGTCCGGGTCCTTGTCGAGGTGGTTCGGGTTGGCGTGGTGACGGTTGTGCTTGTCGTTCCACCATTCACGGCTCATGCCGAGGAGCAGGTTGGCGTGGACGAGCTGGACGGCACGGCCGAGCTTGCGCCGGTCGGTGATCTGGGAGTGGCCGGCGTCGTGACCGACGAAGGCGATGCGGGCGGAGAAGAGGGCGAGGGGCAGCGCGAGCGGCAGGGCCCACCAGGAGGGGCCGATCAGCACCAGGCCGGTGATCACGGCGAGGACGCCGAGGAGGTTGGCGGCGATGTCGCGGGCGTACCAGCCGACGCGTCGTTCGAGCAGGCCCTGTTCCTTGACGGTGCGCAGGAGCGGCGCGAACTCGCTTCCGCCCGGGGTGGCCTGACGGCGGCGGGCGGAACTCGGTTCGGGCGCGGCGGGCGGCGATGCGGGTGCGTCGATCGTCGCGGTGGCCTGAGGCATGGCGGTCTCCGGGATCCGTGGCAGGGCCGTGGAAGGGGCCTGGGGAAGGCCGTCGCGAGGCCCGCGCCGGCTAGGAAAAACCTAGGGATCGGTGATCGTCCGGGACCATGGCGTCACCACCCGGACCCGCTCGGGGGCCGGCCGGGGGCCGGGGGTGGGGTCTTCCCCACCTGCCTCTCTCGGACGTGACGGGGATCACGATGCCGGGGCTCACGGGAGGGCGGTCGCATGGGGTACCCTCGGCCGCTCGGCCCAGTAGTCAAATTTGAGGAATGTGTTGTCGCCGTCTCCGTCGCAGTCGCTCCCGTCCTCCTCTTCACCCTCGTCCCTGCCTTTGTCCTCCTCTTCACCCTCGTCCCTGCCTTTGTCCTCCTCTTCACCCTCGTCCCTGTCTTCGTCCGCCTCGCCCTCTTCGTCTTCGCTGACGGCCGCCGGCGCTGTCACGTCCACGGCGTTGGCCGATGAACTCGCCCGCTGCGCCGCCCTGTTCCTGCCCGCCGACCCTCCGCGCGCAGGACGGATCGCCTTCTGGTCCGCCGAGACGCCCCCTGTCGAGGCCGGCGCCCTCGCCGAACTGACGGTCGTCGACGACGACGTCCGGCCGCGGACCGTGTCGGCGCTGCAGTTGTCCGTACGAGAGGCGCTTCCGGTCCTCGCGCGGGCACGGTTTGCCCCGGACGCCTCGCCGTCTGCGGCCTTCTGGGGCGCGGCTGCCCTGTTCTCGCTTGACCTGGTCGCCCGGGGCCTGCTCCTTCCGGGCCTCACCGCAGGCGATGTTGACGCCTGGCGGGTCGGGCCGCTCGGCGCGGAAGAGGTGGCGGCGCTGCGCGACCTCGCGGCCTCCATGCCGCCCTCGGCCCACGCCGTACCGCTGCCACCTGCCGAGTACGACGAGGGCCTGCCGCTTGCCGACGAGGGCCTGCTGTTGCCCGAACCGGAGGAACTGCTACGGGCGTTCGCCGACGCGGTCGCCGACGTCCTCCCCCGGACCCCGGCCGCGCCGCTCGCGGCCGACGGCCCGGCCTTCGCCGCCGACGAGCACCAGACACCCCGTGCGCTGCCGGAGCACCGGGCCTGGGCTGCGGACGTGGCCGCCGGGCACGACGCGGGAGTCCGCCTGTCGCTGCGCATCGAGCTGGTGACGGCGCGACAGGCAAAGGGAGAAGGGGAAGGGAACACCGGAGCAGCCCAGAACACTGGGCCGGGCGGCGAAGCCGAGCCGACCGGGGCAGACGGGGCAGCCGTGGGCGTCGTCCTCGGCGAGGAGCCCGCGTCGGCCGGGAAAACCGGGTTCACCGCGGATTCGCCGGCACCGTCCTTCCGTGCCGTGCCGCAGCTGCATGCGGTCGCCGACCCCGCACTCGTCGCGGACGCGGCGGACGTCTGGGCCGGTACGGCACCGGCGGGCAGCGCGGGCGACAGCGCCTTCGGGGCGCGGGCCCGGATGGACGCGCTGCTCGCGCTGCGCCGGGCGGCGCGCGCCTGGCCCGCGCTCTCGCCGCTGCTCACCGCGGCCGTGCCGGACGCCGTGGACCTGGCCGACGAGGAGATCGTCGAGCTCCTCGGCCCCGCCGCCCGCGCCCTCGCGGCCACCGGCGTCCGTGTCCACTGGCCGCGCGAACTCGCGCACCGGCTCACCGCCACCGCCGTGATCGGCCCGCCCGACGGGCCCGGGGCGGTCCGCGACGAAGGGGAGGACGGCCGAGACGGCCGGAAACTCCACGACGGCCGGGAAGTCCAAGACAGCGGGGCGGCGGTCCCGGACGGCCGGAACGACGCTCTGCCGTCGTTCCTCTCCGCCGAGAGCCTGCTCGCCTTCAACTGGCGTTACGCGATCGGCGACCAGGAACTCACCCGCGCGGAACTCGACCTGCTCGCCGAAGCCGGCCGGCCGCTGGTGCGTCTGCGGGACCAGTGGGTGCTGGTCGATCCCGAGGAGGTACGCGGCGCCCGGTCGCGCCAGAACCGCAAGCTGAGCCCGGTCGACGCGCTCGGCGCCGTACTGACCGGCACCGCCGAGATCGACGGCCGCCGGGTCGAGGTCCGGGCGACCGGCTGGATGGAACGGCTGCGCGCCCGGCTCGCCGATCCGGAGGGCGCCGGTCCGGAGGGCGGCGAGCCGGAAATCGGTCAGCCCGCCGCCCTGGCGGCGACGTTGCGCGACTACCAGTTGCGCGGCCTCGGCTGGCTGCACCGGATGACCTCGCTCGGGCTCGGGGGCTGTCTCGCCGACGACATGGGCCTCGGCAAGACGATCACCCTCATCGCGCTTCATCTGCACCGGCAGTCCGACCCGGACACGGCGGGCCCGACGTTGGTGGTCTGCCCCACCTCGCTGATGGGCAACTGGCAACGTGAGATCGAGAAGTTCGCGCCCGGCACGCCCGTACGGCGCTTCCACGGCCCGGCGCGCACGCTGGAGGGGCTCACCGGGGAGCCCCTCACCGGAGAGGGACTCACCGGAGAGGGGCTCCCCGGCGACGGACCCGCCGACAAGGGAATCGCCGCCGACGGCTTCGTCCTCACCACCTACGGCACCATGCGGCTGGACGCTGCGCGGCTAGCGGCGCAGTCCTGGGGACTGGTCGTCGCGGACGAGGCGCAGCACGTCAAGAACCCGTACTCGGCGACCGCCCGCGCGCTGCGCACGATCGGCGGCAAGGCGCGGGTGGCGCTCTCCGGCACGCCCGTGGAGAACAACCTCTCTGAGCTGTGGGCGATCCTGGACTGGACCACTCCGGGGCTGCTCGGCGGGCTCGGCGCGTTCCGCGCGCGCTACGCCTCCGCCGTCGAGGGCGGCGGCGATCCGGCCGCGGCGGCCCGACTCTCCGCGCTGATCCGGCCGTTCCTGCTGCGGCGGCGCAAGTCCGACCCTGGCATCGCGCCCGAGCTGCCGCCGAAGACGGAGACCGACCACGCGGTCTCCCTCACCAAGGAGCAGGCGGGGCTTTACGAGGCGGTGGTACGCGAGACCCTGACCGCGATCGCCGAGGCGGACGGAATGGAGCGGCGCGGCCTGGTCGTCAAGCTGCTCACCGGACTCAAGCAGATCTGCAACCACCCGGCGCAGTACCTGAAGGAGGACCAGCCGCGCATCGAAGGGCGCTCGGGCAAGCTGGAGCTGCTCGACGAACTCCTGGACACGATCCTGGCGGAGGAGGCGAGCGTGCTCGTCTTCACGCAGTACGTGGGCATGGCCCGGCTGCTGGAACGGCATCTGGCGGCGCGCGGTGTGCCGACCCAGTTCCTGCACGGCGGCACGCCGGTCGCCGAGCGGGAGGCGATGGTCGCCCGCTTCCAGGCCGGTGAGGTGCCCGTCTTCCTCCTCTCCCTGAAGGCGGCCGGTACGGGCCTCAACCTGACGAGGGCCGGTCACGTCGTGCACTACGACCGCTGGTGGAACCCGGCGGTGGAGGCGCAGGCGACGGACCGTGCGTACCGGATCGGGCAGACACAGCCGGTCCAGGTCCACCGGCTGATCGCCGAGGGCACGATCGAGGACCGGATCGCGGACATGCTGGAGCGCAAGCGCGCGCTCGCCGACTCGGTGCTCGGTTCCGGCGAGGCCGCCCTGACGGAGCTGACCGACGCCGAGCTGGCGGAACTTGTGCGGCTGCGTGGGGAGGACGAGACACGATGACCGCGCACGGGAACAGGAACGCTCACAAGAGCCGACACGAGACCGGTCACCAGACCGGTCATCAGAGCGGTCATCAGAGCGGTCACGAGACCGGTCACGACAACCGCGGTTCCGCCCGCAGGCGAAAGGAAGACACGATCAGCGAGGAACGGACCTTCACGGCACTGCCGCCCGTACGGGGCGGGGCTTTCGCCCGTACCTGGTGGGGTCAGGCGTGGCTGAAGGCGCTGGAGGACACGGCGCTCGACGGCCGGCAGCTGAAGCGAGGACGGCAACACGCCCGGTCCGGTGCGGTCGGCGCGGTGTCGGTGCGGCCGGGCCGGATCACGGCGGTGGTGAAGGACGGGGACGGCACGGCGTACCGCAGTGACGTGCTGCTGCAGGAGCTGTCCGAGGAGGAATGGGACCGGCTGATCGGTCTGGCCGCCGACAGCGCGGGGCACATCGCGGCCCTGCTCGACCGCGAGATGCCACCGCACCTCGTCGAGGACGCGGCGGCGGCCGGCCTCGAACTGCTGCCGGGCATCGGCGACCTGGAGCCGGAGTGCGGCTGCGAGGCCTGGGACCACTGTCCGCACACCGCGGCCCTGTGCTACCAGGTCGCGCGGCTCCTCGACGAGGATCCGTTCGTGCTGCTGCTGATGCGCGGGCGTGGGGAACGGGCCGTGATCGAGGCGCTGCAGGAGCGGAGCGCCGCCCGCGTGGCGGAGCCGTCGGCAGGCTCCGGGGCGGTCGCCGTACGACGGCCGTCGGGCGTCTCGGCGGAGGAGGCCTTCGCGGCGCGGGACATCCTGCCGCCGCTGCCCGCCCCGCCGGTACCGCCCGCCGCGCCGGGTGAGCCGCCGTCGCTGGAAACGGAGACCGACCCGGAGCCGGGGGTGGATCCGACGGCCCTGGAGTTCCTGGCGGCGGACGCGGCCGCCCGCGCCCGACTGCTGATGTCCGGCTCGAGCCCGTTCGGCGAGCCTCCGTTGACGGCCGCTCAGGACGCGGTACGGCTCGCCGCGGGCGCCCCCGCGCCGTGGATCGCGGCGCGACTCGCCAAGGGCTCAGGCCGCGACCGCACGGCGCTCGACCTCGCGGTACGGGCCTGGCGCCTGGGCGGTCGTGCCGCCCTCGCGGTCCTGGAGGAGGAGTGGGACCCGACCCCGGAGGCCCTGCGCCGCGCCGAGGCCCAACTGGCCGAGGCCTGGGACGAGACCGAACGCCCCGCCCTGCATCCGTCGGGCCCGGCCCGCTGGACCGTCGTCGGCACGGACACCCAGCTCCGCCTCGGGCCTGACGGCCGCTGGTGGCCCTACCGCAAGGAACAGGACACCTGGACCCCGGCGGGCCCGGCGGACCAGGACCCGGCGGCGGCGCTGGCGGGGCTGGAGCCTGGCCCCGTCTGATCCGCCGCGCAAGCTCCTGGTGGCCGCCTCACCCTCGCCGCAGGGAAGCCTGGAGCGCGTCCGTCAGCCACATGTGAGGGGCTCCCAGGGTGAACGGGTCGCTGCCCGCCTCGGCCACGAGGTGCCAGTAGCGGCGCATGCGCGGGTCGCGGTCGGCGGCCACCCAGGACAGCAGGCGGGCGCGGAAGGCCGGTGTGTCGCGGTCGCGGCGGGCCGAGGCGTGTACGGCGACGAAGAGGTCGAGTTCGGGGCCCGGCCGGGGCGGCTCGCCCGCTCGTACCAGCGGCCAGGCCTTCGCGCACGCCTCGCCGAGACCGGTGAGGAAGTCGTCCTCGTCGGCGATCTGCTCCGCGTTGGCCCGCGCCATGGCCAGCAGAAGGCGGCCGAGGTCCCGGTCTCCGGCCAGGGCGAACAGTTCGGCGAAGGCGACCACCTGCGAGGTGCTCGGATCGTCGGGCGGTTCGGGTACGGCCATGGCCACGAACGCGTCGAACATTTCCACCGACACCGGGGCGACGATCGTGCGCCGCCAGAACGCGATCAGCGCGTCGCGCGCGGCGGCGCCGTTCTCGACGGCCGCCAGCAGTCCGAGTCTCCCGGCCCGGTCGGCCGGGGCCGCCTCCTCGACGGCGCGCAGGGCCGACCGCCGCCACGCCAGCTCCGCGAGCCGCGCGTCGAGCGCGGCGCGCTCGGCCGCCACGGCCTCGGCGACGGAGCGTTCCCCGGCGACGACCTGCCTGACGGCTGTGAGCCCGAGTCCGAGCGCGCGCAGTCGTCTGACGAGACGGAGCCGTTCGACGGCCGCCTGGTCGAACCGCCGGTGTCCCCCGGAGCTGCGCACCGAGTCGACGATGCCCTCGTCGCCGTAGAAGCGAATGGTCCGCACCGGAACGCCGGTCAGCCGCGACAGCTCACCGATCCCGAACGTCTCGTCGAGCCAGGGCACTTGAACCTCCACCGGACTGGAGCTCCTACGGTACCGGCGTGACCACGAGAGGAGACGCCGTGAAGACATCGAAAAGGGACATCCGAGACGCCCACGACACTCGGGAGGCACGGGATGCCCGGAACGGCCAGGACAGCCGGAGGAGCCATAACGGCCGGAACGCCCTTGACGCCGTGCGGCTCGTGGAGGGGCTGCGGGAGCAGACCGCCGGCTTCGCCCGCGCCGTCGCCGGCCGGGATCCGGAAACCCCGGTGCCGACCTGCCCGGAGTGGTCGCTGGGCACCCTGGTGGGCCATGTCGGCCAGGAGCACCGCTGGACGGCGCGGCTCGTGCGCGAGCGGCGCCAACTGGCCGTACCCGACCCGCGCGAGGCTCGTCCCGGCGCGCCGGACGAGTGGGCCGGGTGGCTGCGCGAGGGCGCGGAGGAACTGATCGGCGCGATCGGGGAGACCGGCGCCGAGACCGTGATCGAGACGTTCTTCGGGCCTCGGCCGGCGGGCTTCTGGCTGCGCAGGATGCTGGGCGACACGGCAGTCCACCACTACGACGCGGCGTACGCGACGGACAGCGCGTTCGGGATCGCCGACGATATGGCGGCCGATGTGATCGGCGAGCACCTCGCCCTGCTGGCCGAACCGGCCTTCCAGGCGGTCAGGCCGGCGCTCGCCGAGCTGCGTGGCCGGGGCGAACGGATCGGGTTCCGGCCGGGCCCCGGCGCGGGAGGCGAGGGCTGGGTGGTCACCCGTACGCCTGAGGGGCCCCGGTGGGCCCGCGGGCCCGTGGACTCCACGGACTCCATCGGCTACATGGACGCCGACGCCGACCACGACATCACCCGCGACACCGACACCGTCATCGGCCACGACACCGACGCCGACGCCGGCTTCGACGTCGTGGTGTCGGGAGCGGTGGCGGATCTGATGCTGGTGGTGTCCGGGCGTGTCGCGCCGGAGGACGACCGGCTGACAGTGACGGGCGACCGCTCCCTTCTCCACCACTGGCTGGCGCGCACCGGGCTCTGACGGCGGGTCACACGGCTGGTCGCACGCGACTGGTCACCGCAGCGGCGCGGTGAGCCTGGCCGTCCCCGTCGGGGCGGCCAGGCTGCAGGCGACGGTGGTCTGGCCGAGCAGGTAGCTCGTGCGGTACGGGTACTGGACGAAGGTCGACCAGCGGGTGCCGAGCGGCTGGTCCGCGGCCTTGGTCCGCAGCGGCTCCCGGCACAAGGCGGCCGCCGCGTCCCGTACCGCGCCGTCGTCGCCGTACGTGCCGGTGAGGCGGAGCCGGGCGACGAGTTCGGCGTCGTGCGGCGTGTCGCAGGCCCGGCGGACGACGGTTCCGGGCGCGTCGCGCTCGATGTCGAAGCAGTCGCCGACACGCAGTCCGTCGTACGGGCTGGGGGCGGGAGCCGGCGGTGTACGACGGGTCTCGCCGCTGCGCGGCCGGGGGCTCGTGGTCCCGGAGGCGGTCGGGGCGGCGGTCGGCGGGTGCGAGGCGGTCGGTACGCGCCGGTCGCGGTCCGCCGGGTGCTTCGTGGCGGGTCGCTTCGACTGCGTGGGCAGCGGTGACGGGCTCTCGCCCTGGGGGGCGGGCCGCTGTCCGGACGTCCCGGACGCCGTGTGGGCGGGTGCTCCGGCCGACCGGCCGGAGGTGGCGCCCGCGGAGGTGCCCGCCCCCGGCTCGGCCGGGGCGGAGGGCCCGGCGCTCGGGTCGCCGTCGCCCGAGCCGCCGCGTGCCGTGACGGCGAGGGAGAGGGCGAGGATCGCGGCGAGCGCGGCGACCGGCAGGACGACGACGCCCGGCCGTCTCGGTGGCCGGGCGTCGCGGGACGGGGATTCCGTCGGCGGGTGGAGCATGGGAACCAGGGTCACCCGTCGTCGGTCATGTGGCGAGCGATATCGGCGAGTTGGGCCTTGCTCGTACAGAACCGTGACAATCCCGCGGCTCGTACGAGACGCCCTGTGGGAGCCGGTACGAGATGCTCGCGTACGGAATCCCTGCGACCTCCTGCCGTGCGGGAGCCGCGGCCGGCGGCCTTCCTGCCCTGACGCCCGCGGTCCCGCTCGTGCCTACAGGCCGAGCTGGCGCTCGGCGGCCTCGACGGTCTGGGAGAGGAGGACGGCGATGGTCATGGGGCCGACGCCGCCGGGGACGGGCGTGATGAGGGAGGCACGCTCGACGGCGCTGTCGAAGTCGACGTCGCCGACGTTGCCCGGGTTGTAGCCGGCGTCGATCACGACGGCGCCGGGCTTGATGTCCTCGCCCTTGATGAAGTTCGGCTTGCCGACGGCGGCGACCAGGACGTCGGCCTCGCGGACGGCGGCGGAGAGGTCGGTGGTGCGGGAGTGGCAGTAGGTGACGGTCGCGTCGCGGCCGAGGAGCAGCAGACCGGCCGGCTTGCCGAGGATGGCGCTACGGCCGACGACCACGGCGCGCTTGCCGCTGAGGTCGACGTCGTACGCGTCGAGCAGCCGCATGATGCCGCCGGGGGTGCAGGAGACGAAGCCGGGCAGACCGAAGCCCATGGCGGCGAAGGAGGCCATCGTGACGCCGTCGACGTCCTTCTCCGGGGCGATGGCCTCGAAGGCGGCGCGCTCGTCGATGTGCGGACCGACCGGGTGCTGGAGCAGGATGCCGTGCACCTCGGGGTCCTCGGAGAGCGCGGTGATCGCCGCGACCAGCTCCTCGGTCGTCGTCTCGGCGGGCAGTTCGACGTGCTTGGAGCGGATTCCGGCCTTCGCGCAGCGGTTCTGCTTCATCTTCACGTACGTCACGGAGGCGGGGTCCGCGCCGACGAGGACGGTCGCGAGGCAGGGCGTGGTGCCGGTGCGGCGGGTGATCTCGGCGGCGCGCGCGGCGGTCTCCTCGACCGTGCGGCGAGCGAGCGCGGTGCCGTCCATGAGGCGTGCGGTGCTGGTGGACATGGGCCACTCCTGAGCGTCGTCGATGACCGGTTGATCGCCCAGGCGCACGGCAGCGGCACGGTCGCGCGGGGTGTGCGCGTCCGCCGGGCCGCTCCCCGGTGGTGATCCACCTCTAGCGCCAGTCACGGCCCGGGCCCCACTCTACGTGACGGGCGCGGGCGGGTAAGTCGAGGGGCGCGTAACCGGTCAGGGCGCATATGCGTGCCCGTCCGGGCGCTTGTCGGCGGGGCGTGCGCGCATCACGATGACGTGCAGGACGGCGTTCACGCACCGCCCACGGCGACGTACGCGAAGGCGGACGAGGCGTGGACAAGGTGGTGGACGAGCGTGGTGGACGAGGCGGGCGAGGCGGGCGACCTCGCCGAGGAGGCCGAGTGAGCAACGCGTGGGCGGGGACGGCGGAGACCGCTGCGACACATGCGACAGCCGCGACAGCGGACGCCGTGCGCCGCGCGCACGAGGAGTTCACCGAGGCAGCGACGGCGGCAGCCTCGGAGGCCGGGCGGCGGCCCGGCGGCTCGGACCGGTCCGAGGACTCCGGCCGGTCCGAGGACTCCGGCCAGCCCGAGGACTCCGGCCGGCCCGGCGGCTCCGGGCGACCCGGCGGCTCCGGGCGCCCCAGCGACTCGGGCCGGTCCGGCCGCTCCGGGTTCGGCCGTCAGGCGCCTCCCGCGGTGTCCCCGCCCGTCCGGCCGCTCGTCGCCGAGTCCTGGCGGCGTTCGGCGCGGGCGCGCGTGAGCCCGGACGGCGCGGCTCCGGTGGAGCTGGACGAGGAGGAGCTCGCGGGGCACCGCGAGGCGCATCCGCTCGCCGTGGCGATGCCGATGATCCGGGAGCTGATGGGGGCGTACGCGCGGGACGGCGAGCATCTGCTCGCGGTGTGCGACGCCGCCGGGCGGATGCTGTGGGTGGAGGGCCATCCGGGAACGCTGCGGAAGGCCCGCGCGATGAACTTCGTGGCCGGTGCCCGCTGGTCGGAGACGGCGGCGGGGACGAACGCGCCGGGCACCGCGATCGCCGTCGACCGGCCGGTGCAGGTCTGCGCCGCCGAGCACTTCCGGCGACCGGTGCAGCGGTGGACGTGTGCCGCGGCGCCCGTGCACGACCCGCACACCGGTCGGCTGCTCGGGGCGGTCGACGTCACGGGTGGGGACGGGCTCGCGCATCCGCACAGTCTGGCGTTCGTGCAGGCGGTGGCGCGGGCCGCCGAGTCGCAGCTCGCGCTGCTGTCCCCCGTCGCGGCGCCCGGCAGGTCGCGGCTGACGGCCCTGGGCCGGGACGAGGCGTTGCTGCACGTGGCCGGGCGACGGCTGCGGTTGAGCCGGCGGCACAGCGAGATCCTGGTGATCCTCGCGCAGCGGCCGGAGGGTGTGGGTGGCGACGAGTTGCTGACGCTGCTGTACGAGGACGAGTCGGTCACTCCGGTCACGCTGCGGGCGGAGCTTTCGCGGCTGCGCGGGCTGCTCGGCCCCGAGCTGCTGGCGTCCCGTCCGTACCGGCTGGCGGAGGCGGTGGACGCGGACTTCTCGACGGTGGACCGGCGGCTCTCCTCCGGTGCGGTCGCGACGGCACTCGCCGACTACGCGGGGCCGCTGTTGCCCGGTTCGGGGGCGCCCGGTGTCGTACGGCTGCGGGAGCGGCTCGCGGGGCGGCTGCGGGCGGCGCTGGTGGACCGGGGCGATCCGGGACTGCTGGCCGACTGGGCGTACAGCACCTGGGGCGAGGACGACCTGACGGTGTGGCGGGCGCTCGCCTCGGCCGTGCCGGCCGCGGAGGCACCTGCCGTACGGGCCCGGCTGGCCGCGCTGGACGCCGAACTGTCCGCGGGTGCAACGGTGTTGCAACGTTCGGTCGCGCACCATCGGCGGTGAACGCCGGCCAGGGACGGCCGGCGCGGTCCGAGGGAGGCCCTGCCCATGCCCCGTTACGCCGCACCCGGCACCGAGGGTTCGCTCATGTCGTACGCGAACCGCTACGACCACTGGATCGGGGGTGAGTACGTCGCCCCGGCGCGCGGGCGGTACTTCGAGAACCCGAGCCCGGTCGACGGCCGTCCGTTCACGGAGGTGGCGCGTGGCACCGCCGAGGACGTGGAGCGGGCGCTCGACGCCGCGCACGCGGCGGCCCCGGCCTGGGGCCGCACGTCGCCGGCCGAGCGCGCTCAGGTCCTGCTGCGGATCGCGGACCGGATGGAGGACTCGCTGGAGGCGCTGGCGGTCGCGGAGAGCTGGGAGAACGGCAAGCCGGTGCGCGAGACGCTGGCCGCCGACATCCCGCTCGCCGTCGACCACTTCCGCTACTTCGCGGGCGCGCTGCGCGCCCAGGAGGGGGCGCTGAGCCAGCTGGACGAGGACACCGTCGCGTACCACTTCCACGAGCCGCTGGGCGTGGTGGCGCAGATCATCCCGTGGAACTTCCCGATCCTGATGGCGGTGTGGAAGCTGGCGCCGGCGCTGGCCGCGGGCAACGCGGTCGTCCTGAAGCCGGCCGAACAGACCCCGGTCTCCGTCCACTTCTGGATGAGTCTGGTGGCCGACCTGCTGCCGCCCGGCGTGGTCAACATCGTCAACGGCTTCGGCGAGGAGGCCGGCAAGCCGCTCGCCTCCTCGCCGCGGGTCGCGAAGATCGCGTTCACGGGCGAGACGACGACGGGCCGGCTGATCATGGGCTACGCGGCGGAGAACCTGAAGCCCGTCACGCTCGAACTGGGCGGCAAATCGCCGAACATCTTCTTCGACGACGTGTCGGCGGCGGACGACGACTTCCTCGACAAGGCCCTGGAAGGCTTCACCATGTTCGCCCTGAACCAGGGCGAGGTCTGCACCTGCCCCTCCCGTGCCCTGGTCCAGCGTGGTCACTACCACGACTTCCTCCAGGCGGCGATCGCCCGCACGGAGGCCATCGTCCCCGGCCACCCCCTGGACACGGCCACCATGATCGGCGCCCAGGCCTCCGCCGACCAGCTCGACAAGATCCTCTCCTATCTGGAGATCGGGCAGCAGGAAGGCGCCAAGATCCTGACGGGCGGCCAGCGCGTGGAGCACGGCGGCGAACTGGCGGGCGGCTACTACGTGCAGCCCACCATCTTCGAGGGCGACAACCGCATGCGGATCTTCCAGGAGGAGATCTTCGGCCCCGTGGTCGCCGTCACGTCCTTCACCGACTTCGACGACGCCGTCCGCACCGCCAACGACACCCTCTACGGCCTCGGCGCCGGCGTCTGGACCCGCGACGCCACCACGGCCTACCGCGCGGGCCGCGCCATCCAGGCGGGCCGCGTCTGGACCAACTGCTACCACGCCTACCCGGCGCATAGTGCTTTCGGAGGCTATAAGCAGTCGGGCATCGGTCGGGAGACCCACAAGATGATGCTGGACCACTACCAGCAGACCAAGAACCTGCTGGTCAGCTACTCGCCGAAGAAGCTCGGATTCTTCTGAGCGTCTTCGCCGTGGCCTGCCAGGAGGCGCAGCCTGGGTGGCCGAGATCTCGGCGGCGGTACCCAGGGTGACGCTGAAACGGCAGGCGCAGGATGACCACCCACTCGGCCCCTGCCCTCTAGGCGGAGCGCGGATCGATGAAGGGGCCGACTCAGGTCGAAGAGCAGTCCGCGGGGAGCGCGCAGGAGGAGACGCCGTCCGTTCCTCTACGGCCGGAGACCCTGGTAGAGGGGTCGTGGGTCCCGCCCGCCGTCGGGAACTGCGGTTCAGCCAAGTCGACAAGGCGGGCGGGCTGCGCGGCGCCGTGGATGCTCGCGGGTGTAAGGGCTCCCGGCGACACGCGGTGCGGTGGTTCCAATGTGCCGGAGCGGCAGGCTCTTTCGTTCGTGCTGGGAGCAGAATCCAGCAGGGTTGTTCCGTCTCCGTCGACGAGGAAACGGCAAAGGCTCCCGGGGCGTGTTGCGTCCAGGGAGCCTTCGAGAGGATCGGCCGTTCTCTGTGAAGGATTAGAGCTCGATCCACTCGGTGGAGGTGGTGACCTCCTTGAGGACGTCAGGGAGCGGCTCGATGCCGAGGCCCGGGCCCGTCGGGACGTCGAGGTGGCCGTCGGACAGGACGAACGGCTTCGTGATGTCCGTGGCGAAGTAGCGGTGCGAGCCCGAGGTGTCGCCAGGGAGGGCGAAGCCGGGGAGGGCCGCCAGAGCGACGTTGGCGGCGCGGCCGATGCCGGTCTCCAGCATCCCGCCGCACCAGACCGGGACGCCGTGGGCGCGGGCGATGTCGTGGATGCGGCGGGCTTCGAGGTAGCCGCCGACGCGGGCCGGCTTGATGTTGATGATCGAGCAGGCACCCAGCGAAATGGCCGCGGCGGCGTCGGCGGCGGACTCGATGGACTCGTCCAGGCAGATCGGGGTGCGCAACAGCTTCGCGAGCTGCGCGTGCTGGACCATGTCGTCGTTGGCGAGGGGCTGTTCGATGAGCAGGAGGCCGAAATCGTCCAGCTTCGCGAGCTGTTGGGCGTCGACCAGGGTGTACGCGGCGTTGGCGTCGACCTGGAGGAGGAGGTCGTCGCCGAAGCGCTCGCGGACGGCGCGGACCGGTTCGACGTCCCAGCCGGGCTCGATCTTCAGCTTGATCCGGACGTAGCCCTCAGCCACGTATCCGTCCACCGCGTCCAAGAGCTCGGGTATCGAGTTCATGATGCCGACGGAGACGCCGCAGGGGACTCGGTCGCGGGCCGCGCCCAGGTAGGAGCCGAAGGACTCTCCCGACAGCTGGAGTTGGGCGTCGAGGACTGCTGTCTCCAGGACCGACTTGGCCATGTGGTGGCCGGTGAAGGGTTCCAGTGCGCGGCCGACGGTCGCCGCGTCCACGCCCTCCTTCGGCAGGGCCGGGACGAGGAAGCGCCGCAGGACGTCCTGTGCCCCGTCGACGTACTCGGCGCAGTAGCGGGGTTCGGACATGGCCGCGCACTCCGCCCAGCCTTCGATTCCGTCGGAGGTGACGACGCGGACGAGGAGGACGTCGCGGCTGGTCTCGATGCCGAAGGAGGTACGGAAGGGGGCGACGAGCGGCATCGCGATGCGGCGCAGTTCGACGCCGGAGATCGTGGTCTTCATGTGCGGGTGGCTCCTGGTGCGTTGGTCAGGGCGTGGTGCGGTGGATGACGTAGCTGCGTCGGTCGTGGAAGCCGGCGACGCGCGCTCCCTCGGCGAACAGGCCGCCGAGGGTGTGCCGTACGGCCAGCCGCCAGTCGCGGGCGGCGCCCGGGTCGGTGCGGCGCAGGGACTCGATGTCGTCGGGAAGGTCGATGAGGACGGTGTCGGCGTCGGTCGGGCCGATCACGGGGCGGCCGTCGTCGTTGCGGACGCCATGGGCGACATCGGCGGGCAGGTCGAAGGTGTACGGCCCTGCGGGCGCGGTCAGGTCCCAGGCGGTCAGGACGCGGTCGGACTCGTCGCCGCCGTTGATGGCGTCGTCCATGGCGCCGTAGAAGGACGTCAGGTACTCATTGGGGCGGGCGCCGAGCTTGACGAGGTTGAAGTAGGCGTTGCGGCGGATCAGCGGGTCGTAGGTCCAGGTGATGCGCTTGAGGCCGCGGGCGAGGGCCCATTGGCGCTGGTGCAGTTTGAGGGCGAGGCCGATGCCGCGGCCCTGGGAGGCGCCCGTGATGTGGGAGTGCAGGGTGGTGCCGACGGGGTCGCCGTAGAAGCCGACGGAGGCGCCGACCAGGCGGCCCTGCTCGTAGGCACCGGCCACGTAGTTGCCCGCGTGGGACAGGGCTCGCATCACCTCGGCGGTGACGGGCGGGCTGTCGGCGGCCGTGCCCCATATGCCGGCGTAGAGGCGGCTGACGGTGTCGAGGTCCTCCATGGTGTGGAGTTCCCGGACGTCGAGTGCGGTCACTGCATCGCTCCGACGAGGTGGGCCAGGAGCCGGGCGCGGGCCGGCATGGTGGCGGTGACGACGTGTTCGTGGTCGGCGTGGGCGCCGTCGCCGACGGCGCCGAGGCCATCGAGGGTGGGGCAGCCGACTCCGGCGGTGTAGTTGCCGTCGGAAGCGCCGCCAACGGCCGCCTGCCGCAGGGGGCCCAGGCCGAGTCGCGTGGCGATGTCGCCGGCCATGGCGAAGAGTCCGCGCGAGGAGTCGGGGTCCAGAGGCGGGCGGTTGGGGCCGCCGGTGATGTTCAGGCGCGCGCCGGGGTTTTCGGGTCGCAGGGTCCTGATCAGTTGGTCGACAGCGTGCTGGGCTGCGGCGCTGGGGACGCGCACGTCCACGCTGAGGTCGGCGCGGGCGGGAACGGTGTTGTTCGCGGTGCCCGCCGAGGCCAGCGTGGGGGTGACCGTCGTCCCCGGACCGGTCTCGGCGGTCACCGTGTCGGCGATCCGGCTCAGGGCGAGGATCTGGTGGGCGAGTTCGGTCGCCGCGTTGATGCCCTTCTCGGGTTCGAGCCCGGAGTGGGCGGCGCGGCCGTGGACCGTGATGTCGTAGAGGGAGACGCCTTTGCGGCCGGTCTTGAGTGCGCCTCCGGGTGCGGAGGGCTCCAGGACGAAGGTGGCCGTGCACTGACGTGCCAGGTCCTCGATGAGCGGGCGGGAGGTGTCCGAGCCGACCTCCTCGTCGCCCGTGACCAGGACGCACACCCCGTCGAGGGAGGGCAGGGCGGCCAGCGCGTGGAACATCTGGACCAGGCCGGCCTTCATGTCGAAGACGCCGGGACCGCGGGCGATGCCCTGCTCCACCGACCAGGGGTGGGTCTTGAGGGAGCCGATCGGCCAGACGGTGTCGTGGTGGCCCAGGAGCAGGACGCGCGGGGTTCCGAAGGTCCACTGGACGTGCGTGACGCCGTCGATCACAAGCGTCTCCGGGCGGGCGCCGAGCAGCCGGGCGCCCTGCTCGGCGACCACCCGCGCGCTGCGGGCCACAGCGGCGTGGTCGGCGGAGTACGACTCGCAGGTGACGAGTTCTTCGAGGTCGGCGAGCATGGCGTCGAGCTCGGGCGCGGGGGCGGACGCGTGGTCCGCTCGCAGGGGGTAGGGGTCTTGGTCAACCGGCACGGTGGTTCCTCCAGGTTGGGATGACCGCCACGCTAGGCAGGCCGGACACGGCCCGGGTTGGGGGCGGGGTCAAAACGGGCCCCCCCTATTCGACGCGGCCACCCCGGCCGGGGGCACCGGCCGGGCCCCGGGGGGTCGTACGACCCGCCGGGCACCGCTGCAGCACTGGCCTTCAGCCCATGTGCTTGGTCATGAGCT
The DNA here is from genome assembly GCF_042677525.1 of Streptomyces sp. NPDC127114. Lineage (NCBI taxonomy): Bacteria > Bacillati > Actinomycetota > Actinomycetes > Kitasatosporales > Streptomycetaceae > Streptomyces > Streptomyces sp. NPDC127114. Next base: position 79,480 of record NZ_JBHXTJ010000018.1, on the reverse strand, counting down.
GCCGCATGTTCCCGCCGAGGATCTTCAGGATGTCCGTTTCCGGCAGTCCTCGGCGGACGAGTGCCTCGGTCACCAGGGGCATTCCGGCAGGGCCTTCGAGGCCGGGGAAGTCGAACATCGGGTCCTCGTCGTCGAGGTTTTCGCAGCAGGGCGGGGTGACGTCGTGTATGACCTCGCGTACGAAGTCCGAGCCGAGGCCGACGTGGTCGATCCCCGCGACGGAGACGATGTGCTCGATGTGGTCGACGATCCGGTCGGTGCTCACCTTCGCCTGGTCGTCGGTGAGGAAGTCCGGTACGAAGTTCACGCACACCACGCCGCCCGTGGCTGCCACGCCGCGGATCTGTTCGTCGGTGAGGTTGCGGTGGTGGTCGCGCAGGGCGCGGGCGCAGGAATGGGTGGCGATCAGGGGCCGGGTGGCGAGCTCCAGGACGTGGGCGACGCCGCTCGCTCCCAGGTGGGAGACGTCGAAGAGCATCCCAATGCGCTCCATCTCCCGCAGCGCCTCGACGCCGGGCACCGTGAGCCGGCTGCCGGTGGCGTCCTCACGGCTGCCGTCGGCGAGCGGGGTGCGCCCCCAGTGGGCGATCGAGGCGATCCGCACGCCGAGCCGGAAGAGGGTGGGGAAGAGCTCCACGGAGGCGTCGATGCCGGGCGCGCTCTCCAGGGCGAGGACGAGGGCGATCCTGCCCTCGGCGAGGGCGGCGTCGATGTCGTCGCCGTTCAGGCACAGGGCGACCTGGTCGGCGTTGGCCTCGGCGAGGACGTGGGCGCACCCGAGCATGCGGAGGGTCTGCCGGAGCGCGCCCTCGGGGCGGTACTGGTCGTCGATGAAGACCGGCAGGACCTGGATGTCGATGCCGCCCTCGCGCAGCTGGGGCAGCCATCGTTCACGGAAGAAGGCACCCCAGCGCTTCGGGGGGCGGGCTGCGACGGCCATGAGGAGGTCGTTGTGCGCGTCGGCGACGACGGCACGGTGGTGGAGGTCGTGGGACACGACGGTCCTTTCGGCGACGAGGAGACGTCCGGCGGCCCTTGCAGGGGTGTGGGCCGCCGGACAGGAGGAGGAGCGAGTGGCTCAGGCGCGGGCGAGGCGCGGGACCGCGTCGAGCAGGGTGCGGGTGTACTCGTGCCGAGGCGCCCCGATCACCTCTTCGACAGGGCCTGACTCCACGAGCCGGCCATGGTGCATGACGGCGACGGCATCGCAGACGTACCGCACGACGGCGAGGTTGTGCGAGATGAAGAGCATGGTGAGGCCGAGTTCGCCGCGCAGTTCGCGCAGCAGGTTGAGGACGGCTCCTTGGACGGAGACGTCGAGGGCGGAGGTGATCTCGTCGGCGATGAGCAGCTCGGGCTGTGCCGCGAGGGCGCGGGCGATGGCGACGCGCTGGCGCTGGCCGCCGGAGAGCTCGCGGGGGTACTTGCCCGCGTACGTGGCCGGCAGGGAGACCAGTTCGAGGAGCCGCCCGACCTCCGCCGGGCGCTGGGCGCGCGGGACGCGGGTGCCTTCGGCGATGGCGTCGCCGATGCTCATGCGCGGGTTCAGCGAGGAGTACGGGTCCTGGAAGACCATCTGGACTCGGCCGGGCGCTATTCCGGTGACCTTGCCCCGGTACGGGGTCAGGCCGGCCACGGCGCGGGCGAGGGTGGACTTCCCGGAGCCGGACTCTCCGACAAGACCGGTCACGGAGCCCTCGGGGACCTGCAGGCTGACGCCATCGACCGCGGTGAAGGAGCCGTATCGGACGGTGAGTCGGTCGATGTTCACTGGACCTCCCAGCAGGCCACGGAGTGGTCTTCCGTACGGGCGAGCAGCTTGGGCCGGATCGCGCAGCGTGCGGTGACGAAGGCGCACCGGTCGGCGAAGGCGCAGCCGTCGCCGACGTCGCCGGGCGCGGGCTGGCGGCCGGGGATGGTGCTGAGGGGACCCGACCGGTCGGTGTCCATGTCCGGCAGCGAGCCGACCAGCGCGCGGGTGTAGGGGTGCCGGGCGTAGTGGAGGCCGTCGGCGGGGAGTTCCTCGACGATGCGGCCCGCGTACATGACGGCGATCCGGTCGCACAGTTCGCTGACGACGGCGATGTCGTGGGAGATGAACAGGGCGCCGGCGCGCGTCTCGTCGACCACCTCGCGCAGCACCCGCAGCACCTCGCGCTGGACGGTGACGTCGAGCGCGGTGGTGGGCTCGTCCGCGATGATCAGGCGGGGCGTGCCCATGAGGCCCATCGCGATGACGGCGCGCTGGCGCATGCCGCCGGACAGCTCGTGCGGGTACTGCCGGGCGACCTCGGCCGGCTGCTTGATGCGGACCGTGCCGAGGCGTTCGACGGCGCGGGTCCGTGCCTCGGTGCGCGTGGCGCCGTCGTGCAGGGTGGCCACTTCGGCGAGCTGGCCGCCGACCCGGAGGGCCGGGTTGAGCGAGGAGGTGGGGTCCTGGAAGACCATCGCCAGGGACGAGCCGAGCAGCTTGCGGCGCTCCGCGTCCGTGAGGCCGTCCAGGTCCACCCCGTCCAGTCGCGTGCGGGCGCTGCCGGCGAGTCCGGGGTAGGGCACGATCTGCCCGATGGCGGCGGCGGTCATGCTCTTGCCGCTGCCCGATTCGCCCACCAGGCCGACGATCTCGCCCTCGCGGACGGTCAGCGACACCTGGCGTACGGGGGTGATGTCGCCGGGGAAGGCGACGGTGAGGTCCCGCACCTCCAGGACGGCGTCCGGTACGGGCTCGTCCCGGGCGGGGGTCACCACGGGGGCGACGGGCTTGCCGACGGGTTCGCTCGTGTGGGCGGCGGCCTTGGCGAAGGTGTCGCCGAGCAGCATGAAGCCGAGACCGGCGAGGGTGACGGCCAGCGCGGGCGCGACGACCACGGACGGGGTGACGTAGACGTGCCCGAAGGCTTCGTTGAGCAGCCGCCCCCAGTCGTACGAGGGTGCCTGGACGCCCATGCCGAGGAAGGACATCGCGGACAGGCCGAGGAGGGCGCCGCCCATGGCCTGGGCGGTGTTGAGGATGAGCGGTTCGGCGATGTTGGGGAGGATGTGCCGGGTGAGGATGCGGCGGCGGGGCACGCGCAGCATGCGGGCGGCCGCGATGTAGTCCGACCCGGCGACTGTCGCCGTCATGGTGTGGGTGAGCCGGGCGAAGGTGGGTGCGAGGGCCACGCCGATGCCGAGGACAGCGCCTTGCGCGCCGAGCCCGGCGACGACGGCGGTGAACATGGCGAGCAGCAGGGTGGGGAAGGCCACCAGCAGGTCGACCATGGCCACGACCGCGCGGCCGGCCGGTCGCGGCAGCACCTGGGGCAGGGCGCCGAGCAGGATGCCGGAGGCGGTGCCGATCAGGGTGGCGAGGAAGGCAAGGCCGAGGGTCAGCCGGGTGGCGACGAGGGTCCGGGCCAGCAGGTCCCGGCCGAGGGCGTCGGTGCCGAGCAGGTGCGCGGACGAGGCTCCCTGGCTGATTTCCTTGGGGTTGATCTGGTCGGCGGCGTCCTGCCAGATCAACGGTCCGACGACGGCGAGGAGGACCATGAGGGCGACGAGTACGGCGCCCAGCAGTCCGACGGGGTTTCTCAGCAGGCGGCGCATCAGCCCTCCCTGCGGGTGGAGGCGGACGGGGTGGACAGCGTCGACTTGGGGTCGAGTACCCCGAGCAGGAGGTCGACGAGGAAGTTGACGACGAGGACGAGCGCGCCGTAGACGAGGATCATGGCCTGTGCCACGGGGTAGTCCTTCTGCGTGATGGCCTCGACGGTGCGCAGGCCGAGACCGGGCCAGGCGAAGACGTTCTCCACCAGGACGCTGCCGGTGATCAGTCCGCTGAGCAGCAGGCCGCCCATGGTCAGGGTCGCGGTGAGCGTGTTCGGCAGCAGGTGCACCGCGTAAAGCCGCCACGCGGGGAGGCGCTTGGCGTGGGCCAGACGCATGTAGTCGGTGTCCAGTTCGCGCAGGGTCTCCACCCGTGCCAGACGGGCGATCATCGCCGCCGGTGCGATGGCGAGGGCCGTGACAGGCAGCACGAAGGAGGCGGGCCCGGTCAGACCGGCGGGCGGGAGCAGGCCGAGGCCCAGGGCGAGGACGAGCAGCAGCGCCAGACCGTAGAGGTACTCGGGGATGGCGACGGCGGCACCGGTGAGCGTGGTGAAGGCGGTCTCCGTGCCTCGCCGGCGTCCGTTGTGGGTGCGGACGGCGGCCCACAGGCCGAGCGGTACGGCCACGGCGAGGGCGACGAGGGTGGCGAGGACCGCGAGGGCCAGGGTGTTGGGCAGGCCCTGGCCGATGAGGTCGGTCACCGGCTGGGAGGAGAAGAACGAGGTGCCGAGATCTCCGGAGAACAACTGCTTGACGTAGTGCGTGAACTGACTCGGCAGCGGCTGGTCGAGGCCGAGCTCGCTCCTGCGCTGCTCGACCAGTTCCTTCGGCGCGGTGGGGCCGAGCATCTGGCGCAGCGGATCGCCGGGGATCAGGTGGATCATCGCGAACGACGCGACGACGAGCACGGCGAGGGAACCGGCCAGGCGCAGCAGCTGTCGCGCGAGGAAGAGCGGGGTGAGGCGTCGGACGCGGCGGCGTGGTGGGGCAGCCGGGGCCGTCTCGTGCGGGGTGAGGGCATCGGTCGTGGTGGTCACTTCCGTCCTCCCGTCATACGGATCGACGTCGCGTCGAAGAGGCCCGACGTGATGCGGAAGGTGGCGTTGTGGGCGGCGATGGTGACGGTCTTGTCGACGACGGGGACGATGTCGCCGCTCTCGAACAGGGCGTGCTCCGACCGGTCCCACAGGTCGCAGCCGGCGGTGCCGGGCTGCTTGCTCGCCTGGGCGGTGAGCTTCTCGTACTCCGTGTTGGTGAGGTGCGCGAAGTTGCCGCCGTCGGGGGTGAAGGGGCCGGACAGGGTGCCGAGCAGCTGGGTGGGCAGGGTGACGCCGAGGGGAGCCCAGTCCACGTCCCAGTCCTGGCTGACCGCTTCGATCTCGCCGTAGGCGGCGTCGGACACGGCCCGCAGTCGGACATCGACGCCGATCTTCTTCCATTGCTCGGCCAGGTACTCGGCCGCGGCGGCCATCGTCTCGCCTGACGACGTGCCGTAGATCATGCGGATCGTGAGCCGCTTTCCTTCCTTCGCCCAGATGCCGTCGGAGCCGCGGCGCCAGTCGGCGGCGTACAGCGCCGACTTGGCCTCGACCGGGTCGTAGACGGGCAGGTGGCCGGTGACGGTATCGCCGGGGCAGGGCTTGGGGTCCATGACCAGGCCGGTGGGGGTGCGGCCGGTGCCGCCGGTGGCGATCGCCCCGAGGGAGTCCATGTCGACGGCCTGGAGCAGGGCCTTGCGGACGGCAGGGTCGCTGCCGGGGTGGCCGGGGCCCTGGTGGAAGAAGAACTCCTGGGTGCCGTTGGCCTGGACGGTGGTCGTCACGCCGGGGATGTTGGTGACGCGGGCGCGGTCGGGGCCGGCGAGCTGCGCGCCGTTCAGTTCGTGGGACTGCAGCAGGTTGGCGGTCGTCGACTCGCTGCCGACGACCTTGAGCACGACCGAGCCGGGCATGGCGGGGTCGGCGGTGGTCGCCCCGTCCGGTCCCCAGGCGTAGCTGTCGCGCTTGGCGAAGGTGTAGCTCTGGTTCGGCTCGGCGGAGGTGAGCTGGAAGGGGCCCGATCCGGAGGTGCCGCTCGCCAGCAGGGCGCGGTCCTTCAGGCCCGCCCCGCAGACGATGAAGAGGTAGCGGGTGCTCTGCAGGATGAAGGCGAAGGGTTCGGGCGTCGACAGGGTCACGGTGCGGGCGGTGTCGTCCGCCTTCGCGGTGAGTCCTTCGGGGACCACGACGCCGTACGCGGGCGACTTGGTGGCGGGGTCGGTGATGTGGGCGACGTTGGCGGCGACGGTGCTCGCGGTCACCGGGCTTCCGTCGGCGCAGGTGACGCCGCGGCGCAGGGTGAAGGTGACGGAGGCGGGCCTGACGTCCCACTTCTCGGCGAGTCCGGAGACGATCCGGCCGTCGGGCCCGGCGTGCACCAGGGTGTCGTAGGCCAGCGACAGCGCGGTGTACGTGGTCGTGTTCTGGACCTGGGCGGGGTCGAGCAGTCCCGGGTCGCTCTTGATCGCGTAGCTGAAGGCGTCACCGCCGGACGATCCGGCCTGCGCGACGCTGCCGCAGCCGGCCGCCAGCAGTGACACCGCGAGACAGGCGGAGATCGCCTTGGCTCTATTCATCGGGGGCTTCATAGGGGGACTCCTTGGAGCGGGAGAGTTGCCCCACAGTCGCGGCTCGTGGCCGGAAATGATTCAGTCGGGGCGACGAAAGCCGCGGGCCTCGTTGGGTGGGGAATCCCAAGCCGGGCGACGGTCTCGGAGACGCGTCGGCCCCGGACCGCGGGCGATGCGGTCCGGGGCGTGGCGTGTCCGTACGGAGGGGCGGCGTGCACGAGCGGGGGCGTTCAGGTTCCGGCGCGGAGGTGGTCGACGGCGGCCCGAGCGGCGCGGCCGATCGCACGGTCGGCGAGGGGTTGCCGCGTGGCCGCGGTCGACGTCCGCAGGAAGACGCCCACGGCGTACCGCTTGCCGTCCGGGTACTCGATCACGCCGGCCTCGTTGCGTACGGCGAAGTCGGTGCCCGTCTTCCCGGCGAGCCGCACGCCCGGTTCGGGGAAGCCGGAGACGAGGCGGTGCTGCCAGACCTGCTGGCCCATGATGTCCCGGACCTCGGCGCAGGCGCTCGCCGGCCCGGCCTCGTCGCGCCAGATCGCGGCGAGCAGCGCGGTCACCTCGCGGGGAGTGCTCGACGGGCTGGTGCCGGGGGCGCAGGCGCGGAGGGCGAGGAGTCGTTCGTCGGGGATGCCGGCGAGCTGGTCGTCGAGGGAGCGGTCGGGATCGAGCCCGAGTTCCCGGCGGATGTCGTCGTCCAGGGCGGCGGAGGACGAGAAACCGAACTGGGGGAAGCCCAGGTCGTCCAGGGTCGCGCGGACGCGGTCGGGTCCGACGATGTCCAGGAGCAGGTCGGTGGCGGCGTTGTCGCTGATCGTCATCATCATGAAGGCGAGGTCGCGGGCGCTCATCTCGACGTCGTGGGCGCAGCCGTCGGTGCCGCTGCCGCCCGCGCGGTAGGCGGAGGTGACGGTGTGGCGCCGGGACGGGTCGAGTTCCCCGGCCGCCGCCTGCCGGGCGTACTCCAGGGCGATGGGGATCTTGAAGACGGAGGCGAGCACGACCTGGCTGTCGGCGCCGTGGCCGAACTCCGCTCCCGTGTCGAGGTCGCGGACGTGGACGAAGCCTTCGGCCCGCGCCTGCGCGAAGACGTACGAGAGAGCGGTGCGGGTCTGATCAGCCCCGGCCGACTGCGCGGCGGCTGTGGTCATGCTGTCTCCTGGCGGGTGGTCTCGGCCGACGGGCGGCGCAGGTGGTCGACGGCGATCCGTGCAGCACGGCCGATCGCGGCGTCGGCGGCAGGGTTGCGACCGCCTAGGGCGGGGGTGCGCAGGAAGACGGCGACGGCGTACCGGCCGCCGTCCGGGTACTCGACGACGGCGGCCTCGTTGAGTACGCCCCAGAGGGAGCCGTTCTTGGCCGCGACGCGGACGTCGCCGTCGAAGCCCGCGGCGAGGCGGTGCACGGACAGCTGATGGCTCATGAGCTCCCGTACCTCGGCGCACGCTTCGGCGGGTCCGGCCCGGTCGCGCCAGATCGCCGTCAGCATGGACGTGATCTCCCGTGGGGTACTGGACGCGGAACGGGCGGGGTCGAGCATGGCGAGGCCCCTGATCCGGTCCTCGCTCACCTGGTCGAGCTGGGCGTCGATGTCGCCGTCCGGGTCGAGGCCGAGCTCCTCCCAGACGGGGTCCCACAGCTCGCGGTAGCGCCCGACGGGCAGGCGCGGGCAGCCGAGTTCGGCGGCGACGGCGCGTACCCGGTCCGTGCCGAGGATCTCCATGAGCTTGTCGGTGGCCGCGTTGTCGCTCATGGAGAGCATGAAGAAGGCGAGGTCGCGGGTGCTCATGGTGACGTCGTGCCGGCAGCTGTCGGTGCCGATGCCGCCGCCCTCGCGGTTGGCGGCGGTGATGGTGTGGCGAGCGGCCCGGTCGAGGACTCCGGCCGCCGCCTGGCGGGCGTAGGCGAGGGCGACGGCGATCTTGCGGACGGAGGCGACGATGACGGGGGCGTCGGCGCGGAAGGCGACCTCGCGGTCTCCGTCGGCGTCGTCGACGTCGCGGGCGTGTACGAAGCCCTCGACTCCGGCCTCGTCGAAGATGGCCCAAAGGGCTGAGGTCGCCGCATCTGCGGTGGAAGGTGGTGCCATGGCGATCCAATCCTGCGGAGATCAGCTGGTCTTGGGGGTGGCGCGGCCGCTGTAGTGGAGGTACGAGGTGCCGTCGGGGCGCCGCTCGAACACCACCGCGTCCCAGATCGAGTCGCCTTCGTCGCGGCCGACGAACGTGGTCGCGTCGACGGCGACGAGGTCGAGCGTGCGGGACCGGGCGAGGCCGACGAGGATGCCCGTGGGTTCGGTCCGCAGGCGCAGCCCGCCCTCGTGCGCGGTCACGTGGATCCTGCTGCCGGCCCGCTCGTACACACCGGTGAAGGGTTCGACGTCGACGTGGACGGGCGGCTCGGGGGGCCCGATGGGGGCGGGGACGTCGATCGCGTGCAGGTCCCCGAGAAGCTCGGTGACGAGACGGTGCTGGAACTCGACGCTCCGGCCGCCGTTGACCAGCGCGGCGACGACCGTCCCCAGCTCGGGTAGTCCCCAGAGCGCGGCGTGCTGGCCGATGGTGTCGCCGGTGTGGGAGACGACCTCGTGGCCGTCCCACTCGTCCAGGCTCCAGCCGATGCCCCACTGCCGCCCGCCGCCGTACGGATTGGGCAGGTCGACCTGAGCCTGCCGCAGGGCGCCGGGGTCGGCGAGGAGCGTTCCGGAGGCGAGGTGGGCGCGGCCGAAAGCGACCACGTCGGCGGCCCGCGCGCAGATCAGTCCCGCGGGACCTACGGACCGGGGCAGTCCCCACTGCGGCACCACGGCGCCGTGCTCGTCGTGGCCGACGGCCGCGCCGAAGCGCAGGACGTCCTCCGGAAGTGTCCAGGTGTGCGTGAGGCCGAGGGGCTCGCAGATCTGCTCGCGCAGGGCCTGGTCCCACACCTTTCCGGTGAGCTGCTCGACGACACGGCCCGCGATGACGAAGCCGGAGTTGCAATACGAGTGGGAGTCCCCGACGGGAAAGGTCTGCTCCAGGTCGGCACACGCCTCGACGTACCGGCGCAGGCAGTCGTCGCCGCGCCCGGTGTCCAGGAACAGGTCGCCGTCGATGCCCGAGGTGTGGGTGAGCAGGTGGCGCAGGGTGATCGCCTCGGTGGCGCGCGGGTCGCCCACCCGGAACTCCGGCAGGATCTCCGCGACGGGGGTGTCCAGCGTGACACGGCCCTGTTCGGCGAGGAGCATCAGCTGGGTCGCGGTCCACACCTTGGTGACCGAACCGATCTGGAACAGCGAGTCGGCGCGCACCGGCGCCCCGGTCGCGGTGTTGAGGACGCCGGTGGCCCACTCGTACAGCTCGCCGCCGTACCAGAACGCCAGGCTCGCCCCAGGCACGTCGGAGTCGGCGGCGAGCGCCGCGAGGCGGCTCGTCCAGTGCTCGATGTCGGCCTTCACGCTCGCCCTCCGGGTGGTTCGATGTGTCTGGTTGCGGCTCGGTGAGCTTGGCCGAAAGCGTACGTACGAAGGCACCGGCATGGTTCGTACGGGGATACGAACGTGCAGGTCGGAGCTTGGTCCGCCGGACGACTCCGGGGGCGGGCGGCGTTCCTAGGGTGGCGTCCACCCGACGTACGAGGAGACGAGACGACGATGCCGCTGATCGACCGCGACGACTGCGCCCTGGTGATCATCGATGTGCAGACCGATTTCTACCCGCCCCACCGGCTCGACGTGGACCGGCAGCGGTTCCACGACATGGTGCGGCGCATCGCCTGGATCACCGCCGTGGCGGACCGCCTGGAGATCCCCGTCGTGGTGACCGAGGAGGACCCGGCGGCCAGCGGTCACACCGTGCCGGAGATCCGCGAGGTGCTGCCGGCCAAGGCGGTCACCCTGCCGAAGAACGCCTTCGCGGTGTGGGACAACCCCGACATCGCCGCCGCGATCGAGGCCACCGGACGCACGACGATGATCCTGGTCGGCATCGAGACGGACATCTGCGTCGCCCACTCGGCGATCCAGCTGCACCACGCCGGCAAGCGCGTGGCGGTCGTGGACGACGCCGCCTACTCCCCCGGTCAGGCCCACGAGCGGGGCCTTCGGCGCCTGGCCGGCCGGGGCATCGAGACGCTGTCCACGAAGGAGCTGTTCTACGACTGGGTGCGCACCATCCAGGACGCGGACGCCTTCCACGACACCCACGCGGACCTGACGCTCCCGCCGGGCGTGCGGCTCTGACCGAGCCGGCGCTCAGTCGAGCCTGGCGGCGAGGCCCGGGCCTTCGGTCCCGGTCCCGCCGCCGTTCTGCGTCTGCCCCGGTCCCAGCAGGCGCAGCTGCAGCATCGCGGCGAACCTGGCCGACGGGTCCTGGAGGTCGATCTCCCCGACCTCGGCCACCCGGCGGATCCGGTAGCGGAAGGTGTTGGGGTGGACGAACACGCTCGCCGAGGCGGTGATCACGTCGCCGAAGGCGTCCAGCCAGGCCCGTAGCGTCTCCACCAGGTGGGCGTTGTGCTTGGCGTCGTACGCGACGAGGCGGGCGAGGGGGCCGGACAGCTCGTCGCGGTTGGCGACGGCCAGGTCCCGCAACTCCAGCAGCAGTGCGTCCACATACACGTCGGCGATCGAGGCCACGCGCCTGCCGGTCCGGCCGGTGAACAGCACACGCAGAGCCCGGTCGGCGTTGGCCCGGGACCGAGGGAGCGCCGCGGGTTCCTCGGCGACCGAGCCGATTCCGATGACGGCGCCAGTGCGGTCGCCGGTGCGCTGGAGGAAGTTCGCCGCCACCTGCAGGGCGCGATCCCGGGCATGGGCGCTGTCGCCGGGGACGGGGAAGAGCGCGTACGCCACGTCGCCGAGCAGTGCCACGGCGGAACGCGGCTGTACGGCGGTGAGGTGCACGGCCAGGGCGGCGGCCAGGCGCTGGCGCTCGGCCGTGACGTGGGCGTGGTCCTCGCCCCGCTCGGGCGCGAGCCCCATGGCCAGGACCAGGGTGGGTTCGTCGACGAGGCCGAGCCGGCCGAGCGCTTCGACCGCGCCCGCCCCGCCTTCCAGGGCGGTCGTGACGAGGTCAGCCCGCAGCCGGTTCTCGGCGTCCGTACCGGCCCGGAAGCGGAGCATGTGAAGGGCGACGAGCTTCGCCGCCTCCAGGAAAGCCTTCTCGCGCTCCGGGGTGAGGGGCTTGCGCAGCGCGGCCCATACGGACCCGAGGAACTCGTCGCCGGCGCGCACGGCGACGGCGACCCGGGGCAGTGCCACCTCGTCGCCGAGGGTCGGCGCGGGCACGCGCACCAGGCCCTCGCTGCGGTACAGCTCCTTGAAGACGCCGTGCTCCTCGTGGTGGCGCAGATAGCGCTCGGGCACCTGGCGGGCGAGGATGCTCTCCACCCGGGGGGCGTCCGCCTCGTCCTGGCGTCCGGAGAAGGCGAGGATGCGGGAGCGCCGGTCCTCGATGGTGACGGGGGCGTCGAGGAGGGTGGCGATGGCGTTGGCGAGGGCGAAGAGGTCTCCGGACGGCACCCCGCCCAGGGTCTGCTCCTCGCCCGCCCCCGCATTGCCCACGTCGCCTTCGGCGAGCAGGGTGCGCAGCATGGCCGCGAGCTGGGCCCAGGAGGCTCCGCGGGTCAGGGCGAGCAAGGCGACGCCGGTCTCGTCGACGACCGGCTCCAGCTCGTCGGCGTCGGCGACGGGGCCGCGGACGACAAGGGCGGTGGCTCCGAGGGCGGCGAGATACCGCAGCAGCCGTGCGGTCTCCTCCGCTCCGTGGACACCGACGCCGAGCACGATGGCGCGCTCCGGGTAGTGCTGTTCGTCGTACGGATCGTGGATGCCGACGCCGCCGATCTCGCCGGCCGCGTCAGGGTCGCCGTACAGCAGGTCCAGGAGCGTGTGGCCGAAGTCCTCGAGCACCCGGCTGAGGCCTCGGGCGGGGTGCGTCGACATGTGCCTGATCATCTCCGCAGGTTAGGACTCGCGCAGCCCTGCGATGTGGTGTGTGCGGACGAGGATACGTCAGCCGGTTCGTTCGCCGATACGAACTGCGCTCGTGGGTCGCCAGAGGCGTGCGACGGCGACTTCGGCGAGGGCATCGGTCGAGTCGACCAGCGGCAGCACACGGGATGCCGCCGAGCTGATCAGCGGTATCTCGGTACAGGCGGCGACGACCGCCTGCGCGCCCCGCTCCTTGAGGCTCTCGGTCGCGGTGGTGATCCAGCGCCCGGGCCCGGCGGGATCGGCGCCGCCCTTGACCGCGCGGATCGCCGTGTCCACGTACTCCTCCTGGACGACGTCCGGCACCTGGACCACGTCGAGCCCGAGCCGGGCGCCGGCCCGCTCGTACAGTCCGGTCAGGCGCGTCCCCCGGGTCGCCAGGATGCCCACGCGCTCAAGCCCAGGCGTGCGGCGGGCCGCTGCCTCAAGGGCGGCCCTGATCATGTCGAGGACCTCGACGCCGGTGGCCCTGGACAGCTGCTCGACGTAGGCGTGCGCGGTGTTGCATGGCACGGCGATGCAGCTGACACCCGCGCGCTGGAGCCAGCGGGCGCCCTCGACGAGGGCGGGAACGGGCGAAGGCCCTTCGCCGAGCAGTGCCGCCGTCCGGTCCGGCACGGCCGGGTCCGCCCACATGAGGACGGGCAGATGCGCCTGGTCGGATCCCGCCGGGGTGCGCTCGACGAGCCGCCGGTAGAAGTCGGCCGTGGCGAGGGGGCCCATCCCGCCGAGGATGCCGAGGGTCGGGCGGGTGACGTGACGCATGCGGGGCAGCCTTTCCGTTCTTCCCGCCGTGCTGCGCGGGGTCTCGACGCGATCGTCATCCGATCGGAACGGCGGGATGTCGTCGCCGACGCCAAAAGCTCCGGCCGGGATTGGTACGGGGCGCCGGAACGCCCCCGCGCCGGGCATCGGATTCGGCCGAGCGGACGAAGCGACCACCCCAGAGCTGTGACGGAGGCCGAACCCTCGCACCCGGGCGCCGATTTGACTGGCCTCCGGCCCCGCCCCTGCCCGGCCGGGCTCGCTGATCGTCAACACAAAGGTCCACCATGCACACGTACGACCCCGCCCTCACCGACCTCGTCGTCGCCTCCCTGCGCGACCGACTCCTGAACCGACCCGCACTCAACCACCCGGGCGAGGGAGACAAGCTCGACAGGGTCCTGGCCGGGCTGATCGGCCCCGAGGGCAACGATCCGGCGGAAATCCTGCGGCTGTGGACCGAGCAGCTCGCGCCCACCGTGATCGCGGTCGACAGCCCCCGCTTCCTGTCGTTCGTTCCCGCCGCCCCCACGCACGCCGCCATCCTCTTCGACACGCTCGTCTCGTGCTCGTCGATCCAGGGCGTCTCATGGCTCCTCGCCTCCGGCCCCATCGCCGCCGAGAACCAGGTCCTGCGCCTGCTCGCGGACCTCGCCGGGATGCCGGCCGAAGCCGGCGGATGCTTCGTCTCCGGCGGCTCCGCCGGAAACCTCTCCGCCCTGGTCACCGCACGCGACACGGCCCGGCGCCGCCGGGGCCTCGGCCCGTACGACCGCGTCCGGTTCGCCGTGTCCGACCAGGCCCACTCGTCCATCGGCAACGCCCTGCGCATCATCGGCGTCGAGCCCTTCACCGTGCCGACCGTGGACCACCGCCTGACCGGTCCCGCGCTGCGCGCCGCGCTCCTCACCGCCCCGGACCCGTCCGACGTCATCGGAGTGGCGGCCACCGCCGGCACGACCAACGCCGGAATCATCGACGACCTCGCGGGAATCGCCTCCGTGGCCCGTGACTTCGACCTCTGGTTCCACGTGGACGGCGCATACGGGGGCGCCGGCCTCCTCGCCCCGAGCGTCCGGGACCGCTACCGGGGCATCGAGCACGCTGACTCCCTCGTCATCGACCCCCACAAGTGGCTGTTCGCCCCCTTCGACTGCGCCGCCCTCCTCTATCGCGACCCGCGTCAGGCCAGGGCGGCCCACACCCAGGACGCCTCCTACCTCGACGCCCTTCACACGGACGACGACACCCAGTGGAACCCGAGCGACTACGCCCACCACCTGAGCCGCCGCGCCCGCGGCCTCCCCCTGTGGTTCTCCCTCGCCGTCCACGGCACCCGCGCCTACAGCGAGGCCGTAGAGAAGGCCCTCACCTTGGCCCGCGACACCGCCACTCTCATCCGCAACACCCCGTACCTCGAACTCATCCGCGACCCGGAGCTCTCCGCCGTGCTGTTCCGCCGGATCGGCTGGACCTCCGAGGACTACGCGGAATGGTCCGCCCGCCTCCTCGCCGGCCAGACCGCTTTCGTCGCACCGACCGGCTGGGAGGGCGAGACCGTCGCCCGGTTCGGCTTTCTCCACCCGGAAACCAGCCTGGAGTTGGTCAAGGAGTTGGTGGGCACCATGGCCTGAGTCCAATCGCCCGTGGTGGCGGCAGACCTACTCGTCATTCTCTTCGGCCAGGTGCTCCAATACCCGCTCCAGAGTCGCCCCGGAGAGGGCCGGAGCCCGTTGCAACCAATGATTAAGCCACTCCCGGTCCGTCATCACCCTGGTCAGCCACCTTCCGTGTATACGGAATTTGATCGAACTCCGCCCACGCGGCGTTCGGGGGCTACAAGCAGTCGGGGGCCGGCCGGGAGACGCACAAGGTGATGCTGGAGCACTACCAGCAGACGAAGAACCTGCTGGTGTCCTACTCGCCGAAGAAGCTCGGTTTCTTCTAGAGGCACGAAAAGAGGCGCCTGACCTGGGCTTTCGCCCGTCAGGCGCCTCTCGCTTACCAACGCCTTCTCGGCGCCCACGCGCTCGAACGCGCGCGCGACAGTCCGGCGACCTTGTGCCCGGCGAACGGGGCGACCACCGCGGCCGGCATCCCCGGGTCGTGGAGGAAGGCCCCACCCTTCGGAGCGCCCGCTTGCCGTCCAGCACGGCGGTCCCACCCGGCAGCCGGCCCGGATCCCGCAGGTCAGGCCAGGCCCTCGAGGCTCCAGGTCTGGTTCTTCTTCCAGGTCAGGTCGTTCGCGGGGCGCAGGTCCACTCATGGATCTTCGCGCCCTGCGTGGCGTCGTCGGTGCCGAGGTTGGTGTCGGCCAGGCACTGACCGCTGTGCTGTGCCACCGCGACCGTGGAGGCGGTGGTGTTCGACGGGGGCAGCAGGGTGACGGTGTAGCCGTCCGCGCCGTCCGCCCACGGGACGATCACCGAAGCCGAGTTGCCGCTGACGGTCAGCGTCCGGTCGGAGACCGTCACCGGACCCGTCACCGCGCCGCCGTCGTTGTTCGGTATGCGCTGGACGATCGCGCGCACCCGGCCGTTCTTCGCCACCGACGTGGTGTCGAGGCGTTCGAGGTCGACGGTGACGTTGCCGGTGTTGCCGTTGCTGCCCAGCAGGATCTTGGCGTTGCGCGCGGAATTGTCCTTCGTCGCCACCCCGTCGGTGTTCGTGCCGGGCGTGAGGTTCACGATGGTGCCGGTCTGCGAGCCGTAATACCGGTACAGGAACCACTCACCCAGCGGCAGATACTGACCGCCGGTCCTGGTGAGCAGGGTCGCCGCGAAGTCGTGCAGGTCGGCACCCCAGGCCCAGTTGGCGCGCATGCCGTCCGCCCCGGCGCGTTCCAGACGGGAGATGTACCAGCCGCCGCGGCCAGGGTTCTGCTCGGTGTCGGCCGCGTACTCGTTCACCTGGAACGGACGGCTCGTGGTCATCGACCGTGCCGCCAGCTTGGAGTGGACGGCGTCGGCGTCGGCGACCGGGTCGCCCGGCAGGTCGTGCCAGCTGTATGTGTCGGGTTCGACGTCGTTGGCCTTCACGTAGTCGAGGTACGTGTTCCACCAGGGGCCGCCCCCGTCCGCGGAGGGCCTGCCGGCAGTGCTGGCACCGACGATGACGGCGCCCGGGAAGGCGGCCCGGATCCGCTGGTGGGCCCGCTTCCACATCTCCAGGTACTGGTCCTGCGGCCGGTCCCAGAAGGAGGAGTAGTCGGGCTCGTTCCAGATGTCCCACTGGATGTCGGTCATGCCGACCGCCTTCGCGTCGGCGAGCAGCCGGTCGTAGAAGGCGTCGAAGCGGGACCAGTCACCGTTGTCGCCGGGGAAGGTGGGCGAGGTGGTCCCGTCGGCGCCCCACAGGTCGTGCGGCAGGATGACGAAGGTGCCGCCCAGCGCCTTGGTGCTCTTGTACTGGGCGAGGGTGGAGTTCCACCGGCGGTCGTACGCGCCGGCGACCCAGCCGCCCGGGCTGTCCAGCTGGGCACCGCCGGCCCGCATGAACCTCCACTTGATGTCCCTGTAGAAGCACTCCGGGGGCAGCGACCCGCGCTCGGCCATCCCGTAGAGGGTGCCCGAGGCGCGGTACGTGGGGGCGCCCCTGGTAGCGGAGAAGTCGACGGTGATGGTGGTGTCCGCGGCCTGGGTCGCAGGTCCTGAAGGTGTGGTCAGCGGCTTCATTCCGCGGCTCCTGGGGTGGACGGAGGACAGGAACCGGGCCCGATCGGTCCCGGGCCTGGAGGAGGTGGCCGTCGGCGGCCGTCTCGGTGCGCGGGGGGCCACCGCGTCGACGAGCGTGGCGAAAGCCTGCTTCGCGGCCGCCACGACGGCGTCGAACGTCTCCGAGGGCTTCTCCGCAAGCACGGGAGAGATGCCGAACCAGGAGCCGTGCGTGCTGAACGGGATGTCGTGGAAGGAAGAGGCCGGGCCGGATCGCGCGACGGTCAGAGTTCCGGTGCGAGACCACGCTCGTGCAGCCAGGAGAGCTGGACCGGCGGGTTGGAGCCGTAGCCGCCGCCGTGGTCACCGAAGGGCCAGACGGTCATGGTGCGGTCCTCGCCCCGGTAGTGGTTGTAGGCGGCGTAGACCGTGGAGGGTGGGCAGATCGGGTCCATCAGGGCGACGCTGAACAGCACCGGTGCGGTGGCCCGTCGGGCGAAGTGGACGCCGTCGAAGTAGTCGAGGGTGGCGAGGGTCCGTTCCACGCGGTCGCGGCTGTGCCAGCGCAGGTACTCGGCGATCTCCGGGTACGGGCCCTCCCCGGTGATCTGCACGGCGCGGCGGAAGTGGCACAGGAAGGGGACGTCCGGCAGTGCCGCCGCCACGCGGTCTGCGGCGAGTGCGGCGACGGCGAGGGTCAGGCCGCCGCCCTGGCTGCCTCCGGACACCACGATCCTGCGCGGGTCGAGGCCGGGCAGCTCGGCGACGGCGTCCACGGCACGTACGCAGTCGGTGATCAGCCGCCGGTAGTAGTAGTTCTCGGGGGAGTCGATGCCCCGGGTCATGAACCCCCCGGCCCACTGTGTGCCGTCGCCCGTCGTCCGGTCCGGGGTGTCGTGGCCCTGGCCCCGGCTGTCGACGACGAGCTGGGCGTAGCCGGCCGCCGACCAGAACAGGTGGTCGGTGGGCAGGCCACGGCCGCCGCTGTAGCCGATGTACGTGACGACGACCGGCAGCGGTCCCTCCGCGCCGCGCGGGCGCAGGAGCCAGGCGGCCACGGGGTCGCCGTTCCAGCCGGGGAAGCGCACGTCGTCGACTTCGACGGTGTGCAGCAGGTGCGCGGAAGTGACCCGTTCGGCCTTGACCGTCCCGTCGTAGGACCGGGCCTCGGCGAGGGTGCGGTGCCAGAACGCGTCGAAGTCGCTCGGAGCGGTCAGCTGCGGCCGGTAGCCGACGAGGTCATCAGTCCCGAGGTCGGTGAGCGGCATGGGGATTCCTCCGGTCGGAGTGTGGACGAGGTGGCAGGGGTTCGAGTGGCGTCGGAACCAGGTGCCGCGCGGGTCCCGGGCACGACGGGGCGTGGGAGGGCGGCCCGTCCTCCCCCCGTCGGACGGGCCGCCCGGCTCACGGGGCGCGCGCAAGCGGTCAGTCGGCTCCGCCAGAGCTGCCGAAGCGGAAGGCGGAGAGGCGGAAGTCGCCGTGCAGGGTCAGGCGCAGGTCGTGGACGCCCTCGGGCGGGGTGGCCAGTTCGCCTGCGACGGTCTGCCATGCGTAGCGGTCCCCGGTGCGGGGAACGTCGAGCTCGGCCAGCACCTGGTCGCCCGCCCGGACGACCAGCCGCGCCTCACCGGGTCCGGCGTCCTCGCGGGCGGTCTCGGCCTCGATCCGTACGGCCCCGGAGAGGTCGACGTCGCGGAAGAGAAGTGTCCCGGGCCGAGCGGGGTCGGTGGGCGTGAGCGCGTCACCGTCGGTCCGAGTGGCGTCGACGAGGGTGACGTCCGCGTAGTCGTCGAAGTCGACCGCCAGGGTGCGCCGCTCCACGACGACCCTGGGCGCCGGGGCCGGCCCGGTCACCGTCAGCGGTGCGGTGAGGACCAGGTGGTCGGCGGAGCGGGCGACGACGATCTCGTAGTCGCCGGGATCGACGGTGAAGGCGGAGGTGGCGACATCCCAGTGGGCGAGCCGTTCGGCCGGCAGTCGGAACGTCACCTCGGTGCTCTCCCCCGGTTCCAGGCGCACCTTGCGGAAGTCGGCCAGGCGGAGCCTGGGCACCTCGTGACGGGCGTGGAGCGCCCGCACGTAGAGCTGCACCACCTCGCTGCCGGCCCGGGCGCCGCTGTTGACCAGGGTCACCGTGAGGTCGACCGCGCCGCCCTGGCCGGTCGAGGACCGCGACAACCGCAGGTCGCGGTAGGAGAAGTCGGTGTACGACAGGCCGTGGCCGAAGGGGTAGAGAGGCGTCGGCCGGTGGTACTGGTAGGTCCAGCCGGCCTTGATGATGTCGTAGTCGAGCGGGGCCGGCAGCGGGTCGTCGCCCCGGTACCAGGTCTGCGGCAGGCGTCCGGCGGGCTCGGCCTCGCCCAGCAGCACGGCGGCCAGCCCGTGGCCCGTCTCCTGTCCGCCGTGGGAGGTCCACACCACGGCGGGCAGGTGCTCGTCGGCCCAGTCGACGGCGTACGGGTAACTGCTCATCACCACGAGCACCGTTTCCGGGCGCACGGCCGCGACCGCGCGGAGCAGCTCCTCCTGCCCCGCGGGCAGCTCGATGTCCGCGCGGTCCTCGGTCTCACGGCCGTTGATCACGGGGTGGTTGCCGAGGACGACGACCGCCGCGTCGGCCGCCTCGGCGGCAGCCCGGGCCTCGGCCGCGCCGTCGCGCAGCGGCTCTCTCTCCCAGCGTTCGGCGGAGTCCGGGGCTTCGGCGGTCACGGTGACGCGGTCGTCGGTGGGATCCACGGCGGCGTAGCGGCCGGTGAGCACGGAGCGCAGCAGCACCGTGTCCTCCCCGGCCGGTTCGAGCCGGAAGGTCTCCTTGACGAACCAGTTCTTGAGCGTCTTCTGGTCGGCCGCCACGGTGGCGTCGTCCTTGAGGCTCAGGTAGTGGCCGGTGCCGGCGGCGCGGAGGGTCAGTGTGCCGCGGCCCCAGTCGGTCACGTCGAAGGCGGTCTTGCCGAGGAGGTCGCCGGTGGTGCGGGAGCGCAGCGCGATACGGTCGGCGCCCTCCACCCGGACCACCTCGCCGCCGTGGGCGCCGAGTGCGGCGGCGAGGCCGTCGGCGACGGTCGCCTGGTAGGGCATGGTGCCGCTGTACCAGTCCTCGCACAGCGTGTCGGCGAGTGGGCCGATGACGGCGATCCGTGACGTGCGGGCCGGGTCCAGCGGCAGCAGGCCCTCGTTCTTCAGCAGGACGACGGACTCCGTCGCGGCGTGCCGCGCCAGGGCGCGGTGCTCGGGGCAGTCGATCACCTCCGGGGCGATCCCGGCGTACGGGTCGAGGTCCGGGTCGAACTCGGCGAGGCGGAAGCGGAGTTCGAGCTGGCGACGCACCGCGCGGTCCACGTCGGCCTGTTCCATCAGGCCGCGCTCCAGCGCCTCGCGCAGTCGGCCGACCGGCGTGGCGCTGTCCTGGTCGTGGTCGGTGAAGCTGTCGATGCCGGCTTTGAGGGCGGCGGCGTGGGACTCGGCGTGGTCGTCGAAGTAGTGCTCCGGGTCGACCAGGTTGGAGGGGGCGTCGGCGTCGCTCACCACGAACAGCTCGTGTCCGGTGGGCCGCGCCCAGCGGCGCAGCTCGGTCTCGATCAGCGGGCTGATGTGGCAGGGGCGGCCGTTGACCAGGTTGTACGCGGCCATGGCTCCGGTCGCGGCGCCGGAGGCGACGACGGGCCGGAAGGCGGCCAGGTCGTACTCGTGGAGGACGCGCGGGCGCAGTCCGGAGGAGGTGGTGCAGCGGTCGTCCTCGTTGTTGTAGGCGAGGAAGTGCTTGAGGACGGGAGCCGTCCGCAGGTAGGTCGGATGGTCGCCGGCCAGGCCGCGGCAGTATGCCTCGCCGAGCCGGGCGGTGTGCACCGGGTCCTCGGAGTAGCCCTCCTCGTTACGCCCCCAGCGCGGGTCGCGCAGCAGGTTCAGGACGGGCGCCCAGGCCTGCAGGCTGTGAAGGCCGCCGCCGGTGGCGGGCCGGCGGTGGTGGTGGAAGGCCCGCAGCTCGACGGAGACGGCCTCGGCGACCCTGCGCACCAGGTCCTCGTCCCAGGTGGCGCCGAGGCCGACGGCCTGCGGGAAGACCGTCGCCAACCCCAGCCAGGAGACGCCGTGCAGGGCCTCGCTGCCCGTGCGGAAGGCAGCGAGGCCGAGCCGTGGGACGGCCGGCACGTACTGGTGCAGCATCGCGATCCGCTCTTCGGGCGTGAGCCGTGAGAGCAGGTCGTCGACGCGCTTCTGCAGTGGCAGCGCAGGATTGCGGAAATCGGGCGGCTCGGAAGCGGACGCGTGCACGGGCACGGAACTCACGTGGAAACCCCTCGGGCGAGCTGGTTGCGGTGACCGTTCGTCGAAGCGCTTCGACGGTCCCATTCAGCTCCATGACCTGTCAATGAGCGCGAGCGATTCGGCGTCAGGGCCCGGTCTGCGCCCGTACGTCGACGACCCGTTCGAAGAAGAATTCGTGCTTGAGGAAGGAGACGTCGTATTCGTGACCCGGATACGGCGGGATCAGTTGGGCGGCCTGGAACAGCCGCCAACCGTCCTGCAACGCGGCCACCCCCGACTCGTACGGCGGCTCGTCGCCGTCACCCGTGGTGGGCGAGGTGCGGCCGGTGCCGTCGTAGCGCGACCAGCCGACGACATGGGAGTCAAGCGCCGAGCTCGCCAGGTACAGCACGAGCACCTGCTGCCGCAGCACCGGGGCGGCGGTGCCGTCTCCGGCGTCCGCCGGCGCGGGTGGGATCGCTTCGGTCGTCATGCCACGGTCTCCTTCGGGCGGTTGGAGACCCTGGTCACCCAGTGGTCGAGGTCGAAGCCGTCGTCGCCGGTCAGCTCCCGCCACAGCAGGATGCGGTTGTACCGCTCCAGCCGGCCGGTCGCTCCCTCGTACCACGGGAACATCACGTCCAGCTCCGCGGTCACCTGCGGGTCCTGGAGATCCGAGGTGTCCCACAGACGTCGTTGACGCACCCTGGGATTGAAGCGGATCTTGAACATGTAGCGGAGGATGTCGCTGTCGTTGCGCCGGCCCCCGTGCCAGATTCCGTGGTGCAGAAGCACCACCGTGCCGGCCGGGCAGACCAACCGGTCCTGACCGCGCAGGTTCTGGTAGCGGCCGGTGTCCGATTCGTTGATCCGCCGCAGATGGCTGCCCGGCACGCTGAGCGTTCCGCCCATCTCCAGCGTCACGGCCTGCGGGTAGTACATCAACTGGACGTCGAAGGCGTCCGGTCGGACGTCGATGATGGCGTCCCCGTGCAGTGGCTGCGCGGCGCCTTCGTGAGGCTCGCGGGTGTGCACGAAGTGGTGGTCCACCCACGGCTCCGGGCCGACCAGGCTGCGCAGTGCCCCTGCCACCCGCGGCAGTTCCAGCAGCCTGCGGACGAAGGTGCCCTTCGCGTATGCGTCGGACAGCGGCGTCCCGTACGGCACCGGCGGCACCCCGCCCGCCAGTACCGCCAGACCCTCGGCGTTCATCTCCGCCGGAACCACCGCGTCCATCCGCAGTGACCCGCGCGCCACGAAGCGCGCCATCTGAACCGAGTTCAGCAGTTGTCGCCTGTTCTCCATGACGGCCACGCTAGGTCCGGCCCGCGCGCACCGCGTGGGCCGCATTCACCCTCCACTGGTCGATTTTCACCGTCGCGTCCGCCACGTATGTCGACGACCGCGTCCCAGGAGTGGCCGCGTCCGCCGTGGTAGAACACGTGAGCATGCAGACGGTCCTCGCCCATCTCGACGCCCCTCCCACCCTCGCCACCGTCGGCATCGGCGTGCACGGTCCGGCCGGCCAGGTGGACGTGTTCCAACTACCGGACTTGTGGCAGCTCCATCTGTACGGCTACGACGCCGACTTGACGGTCGACGGCACCGAGCACGCGATCCGCCCCGGGCGGGTCAGCCTCGTGCCGCCCGGAACCGAGGTGCGTTACCGCTACCGGGGCCGCTCCGAGCACCTCTACGCGCACCTCCGTCTGGGATCGGAGGGAACACCCCACAGCATTCCGGTGATCCAGCGCACCGGACCCGAACTGGACCTGCTCACCACGCAGTTGCGGCAGGCACTGGCCGCCTGGCCGAACACCCCGGCCCGGGCCACCGCCGAGGTGTGGGCCGCCCTGTGGCGGATCGCCATGCTCACCCCGCGGCGGGAGCAGAGCGCCCGGGCAGTCCATCCGGCGGTGGCGACCGCGGCGGCGCTGATCGAGGCGAGGCTGACGGAGTCCCTGACGGTGCCGGAGATCGCGAAGGCTGCCGGCGTCTCCCACAACCACCTGACCCGGCTCTTCCGCGCCGCCACCGGGGAAACCGTCGTCGGCTACATCCGGGCCCGCCGGATGGAACGCGCACGCCATTTCCTGCGGGCCACCACGCTCTCCATCCCCGCCGTCGCCGCCTCGGTCGGCATCCCCGACCTCCAGGCGTTCAACAAGGCCTGCCGGCGTGAACTCGGGGCGTCACCTCGCGGCATCCGTACCGCCGGCCCCGCCCCGCGCGACAGCGCGGCTCAGTAGGGCCGGCGGCACCCTCCTCATCGTGGGGCTACGCCCTTCGGGGGCCGTCTCCGTGGTCCGGGACGGGGAGGCGTACGCCGGCCTGGAGGGCGGATCGGTGGGCGACGATGCCGGGGAGGGTGTAGCGGGCGGCGGTCCACGCGTGCAGTGGTGGAGGCGTTCGTGTGGTGACCGCGGTGGCGAAGTCGTCGGCGAGGAAGTGGTGACTGCCCTCGTGGCCGTTGGGTGCGTGCGCGAACTCGCGCGGGAGTCGGGAGCGGTCGTGGACGGGTGCGGTACCGGAGGTGAAGGCGTCGCGCAGTTCCGGGGCGACGTGGGCGAGCGCCGGGTCGTCCGGTGTGAGGGTGGGTACGGGGTGCAGGTGCGCGGTGACGTCGCGCTCGCCCTTCTTGTCCTGCCACAGGCTGACCGAGCCGAGTTGTTCGAGGACGGCTTCCGTGCCGAAGTAGCGGAAGCGTGACTCCTTGCCGATGTATCCGACCCTGCGGAACTCGTTCGTGCGGAAGCTGCCGCCACCTGCGACTTCGAACAGTGCGGTCGCGTTGGAGAAGTCGTTGTCGAACTGGCTGATCTCGCGGTCGAACACGCCGTCGCCGCGCTCGTCCGGAACGCCGATCGCCGAGACGCTCACGGCGTGCGTCTGCCAGGCGCCGAGGACTCCGCCGATCGAGTGCGTGGGGTAGAGCAGCGGCGGGTAGCTGGCGGTGGACTTCCAGTTCTCGCCGCCGCTGTACTTGTAGGCGTCGTAGAAGCCCCAGTCCATGTCGTGGACGTAGTCGCCTTCCGCGTAGAAGATCCGGCCGAACGCTCCCGCGGCGATCTGGGCGCGCGCGTAGACGGTCGCCGGGTGGTAGTAGCTCGTCTCGCCCATCATGTAGATCCGGCCGGTCTCCTCGACCGCTGCGATGATGTCCGCGATCTCGGCCTCGGTCACGCCCATGGGGACCGCGCTGTAGACGTCCTTGCCCGCGCGCAGCGCCTGCACGGCGAGGGGGCCGTGGGTCCAGCGCTGGGTGAACAGCGCGATGGCGTCGAGGTCGGAGTCGAGCATGGCCGCGAACGAGGGGAGGGTGCCGGCGAGGTCATGCTCGGTGACGAGCCGCTCGGCGCGCTCCGGGAGCAGGTCGGTGACCTTGATGTCACCGACGTTCGGGTGCAGGCGCCAGAGTTTGGCGAACGAACCGGCGAACTGGCCGGCGCCGACGATGCCGAGTGAGAACACGCGAATCTCCATCAGGAACGTGGGATGGGGTGCGAGCTGGTGCCGGTCGCATGACGGTGCGGGCTTCGGCACTGCTCCACGACGATAGGATCCGACTCCACGCGATGTCTGCACCGTTTCGAAGCGAGAACTTCTTGGATCCTCAGGGTGCTCTGGTCGACGAACCCTCGTACCTGCGCGGCTGGGCCGGACGCCCGACGCTGATGGAGGCAGCGCACCGGCACGACGACCTGGAAATCAACTTCGTGACCGACGGTGGGTCGATGCTCTACCTCTACGGAGGCGAACTCCTCGAAGTCGCGGTGGGCGGCCTCGCCGTGTTCTGGGCCGCGATCCCGCACCAGTTGGTGGCGAGCCAGGCGACGCGCGCGCACTGGCTGCACGTGCCCTTCGACCAGTTCCTCGCCTGGGGGCTGCCCCAACCGCTCCTCACGCGTGTGCTCTCGGGTGTGCCGGTGATCGCTCCCGCAGCCCGTGCCGACGCGAGCGATCCGGCGAAGTTCACCCAGTGGGCCGCTGATCTGGCCGCGGGCGACGACGAACTGCACCGCATCACGATGCTGGAGGTACAAGCGCGCGTCCGACGCCTGGCGCTTGCCGCGGACGGCGATCCGGTACGCCGACCTGCCGGTGACGCCCCGTCCCTGCGTCAGGCGGTGTCCATGGCGCGGTACATCGCACATCACTTCCGCGAGCCGATCACCGTCGCGGACGTCGCCGCGGCGGCGAATGTCCACCCGACCTACGCCATGGCCCAGTTCCGCAAGGTCGTGCGTACCACGATCGGCGACTACGTGAAGCTGTATCGGCTCGCCGAGGCACGCCGGTTGCTGGTGACCACCGGCCTTCCCGTGAGCCAGGTGGCCGTGGCCGCCGGCTTCGGCTCGGTCAGCCGCTTCTACCGAGCCTTCACCGACGCGTGCGGAACCACCCCGGCACGATTCCGGCACGGACGCGGGCTCTGACGTGCCCGGCAGCCCTTGCCGGGCGGCTTGACGAGAACATGCGGCGTGCCTGCTGTCCTGCGACGGAACCGAACGGTTCCACAACCAGAAGCCCCGTCCTGGGGAGCCGTCACCCTGACCGCCGGATGACCTCTCGTTGTGGAGCTGGTTCTGAAGCGTGCTGTCGAAGCGCTTCGCCTGTACGTTCTTCCTGACAGTCCACCAATGAACCGGCCGGGGTGACAGTCTCGCGGTACGGGCCCTTGCCTCTCGCGAAACTCGTCCGTTAGCTTGACGTCCGGAATGGTGAAGCGCTTCGACAACCACCGCCGTCCGGCCCCGTGCAGGTCCGTCAGAGCACGACTCGACACTCCGTCCCGAGGAACCGTCCGGCACCGACCTCGAAAGGGCCGCCATGGCCAAGGAACAAGGGACCTTCCACTGGGGGCACGAGGCCCTTCGCCTCGACTTCGTCCTCGACGACGACGGCAGCCCGCGCCTCACGCACCTCGGACCGCCCGGCGAGGCTCGGAGAGTCCCCGGTGCGTCCCTCCCCCTGGTGGAGGTGACGGCCGCGGGGCACGGCCGGGACTGGTCGGGCAGCCGTCTGGTCGGAACCGCTCTCGGCGGGCGGCTGCGCCACCGGGCCCACCGCGCGGCCCGCGACGGCGACTGGCACACGCTGACCGTGCAGCTCCACGACCCGGAGACCGGGCTGGTCGCGGAGGTGACCTACCGGTCGCCGGACGGCATCCCCGTGCTCCGCAGTGAAGTGACGCTGCGCAACGAGGGGCACACCACCGTGCACCTGGAGTCGGTCAGCTCGCTCGTGGTGGGCTGCCTCGCCCCACGGGACCCGGCGGCCGTCGACGCGGCCGACCTGCTGTGGGCGGACAACGACTGGCTGGCCGAGTGCCGTTGGCAGCGACAGTCGATGCGCCGGACCACACCCGGCGTCAGCGGACGCGTGACGTACGGACACGGCAAGGCCGGCTTCGCCCTGAACGGACAGGGAACCTGGTCCAGTTGCGGACACCTGCCCATGGGCGGCCTGACGGACCGGCGCACCGGCCGCAGTTGGGTGTGGCAGATCGAGCACAACGGCGGGGGCTGGCGCTGGGAGTGCCAGGAGCACGAAGAGACGGCCTACGCCGCGCTGTTCGGGCCCACCGACACCCACCACGGCTGGCGGCACCCCCTGGAACCCGGCGCTGTCTTTCGCACCGTACCCGCCGCCCTGGCCTTCAGCGCCGACGGCGGCCCCGACTCCGCGTTCGCCGCGCTGACCCGCTACCGCCGCGCCCGGCGCCGCCCTCATGCCGACCACCAGCGCCTGCCCGTCATCTTCAACGACTACATGAACTGCCTGATGGGCGACCCCACCACCGACAAGCTGCTGCCGCTGATCGACGCGGCGGCCGAAGCCGGCGCCGAGCACTTCGTCATCGACGCGGGCTGGTACGACGACGGTGGCGGCGGCTGGTGGACCAGCGTCGGCGCCTGGGAGCCGGCCGCCTCGCGCTTCCCCGGCGAGAGGGGGATCCACGAGGTACTGGACCACATTCGCCGACGCGGCATGGTTCCCGGCCTGTGGCTGGAGCCGGAAGTCATCGGCGTCCACAGCCCGATGGCCAAGTCCCTGCCCGACGAGGCGTTCTTCCGCCGCGACGGCGCCCGCCTGGCGGAGACCGGCAGGCACCATCTGGACCTGCGCCACCCCGCCGCCCGAGCCCACCTGGACCGGGTCGTGGACCGCCTGGTCGGCGAGTGGGGCGTCGGCTACCTCAAGCTCGACCACAACATCGACCCCGGTTCCGGCACCAGCGCCCACCCCGGCGAGACCCCGGGCGCCGGCCTGCTCGGCCACAACCGGGCGCACCTCGACTGGCTCGACGGCGTCCTCGACCGGCATCCGCACCTGGTGGTGGAGAACTGCGCCTCCGGCGGCATGCGCTGGGACGACGCCATGCTCTCCCGGCTGCAGCTGCAGTCCACCAGCGACCAGCAGAACCTCCACCTCTACGCGCCCATCGCGGCCTCCGCGCCCACCGCCGTCACCCCCGAACAGGGTGCCGTCTGGGCGTACCCGCGGCCGGAGGACTCCCTCGACGAGGTGGCCTTCACCATGGCCAACGCGCTGCTCGGCCGGATCCATCTCTCCGGCCGTCTTCCCGAGCTCGCGCCGGAGGCGCGCGCCCTGGTCCACGAGGCGGTGGCCGTGTACAAGGCCATCCGCGCCGACCTGCCGCACGCCGTGCCGTCCTGGCCACTGGGCCTTCCCGCCTGGGACGACCCCTGGATCGCCCTGGCCCTGCACACCCCCGCGACCACCTACCTCACGGCCTGGCGCCGCCCGGGAACCGACGCCACGGCGACGCTTCACCTGCCCCACCTGCGGGACAGCCCCGCCCGTGTCGACCTGCTCTATCCCTCGGCCGGCCGGGCCGACTCCGGCTGGCTGCCCGCCACGGCCGAGCTGAGCCTGACCCTGCCCACCGCGCCGTCCGCCGTCCTGCTCCGCATCACCCCCACGGACCCCGGCGCTCCCTGAACCACCCCGCCCCGCCACGCCACGACTCCCTCACGAATCGACGAGAGGACCTCTCGGGTGCCACCACTGCACCGGCCGGAGCCACGCTTCGCCAACCCCGTGATCCCCGGCTTCCACCCCGACCCCAGCGTCTGCCGCGTCGGCGACGACTACTACCTGGCCTGCTCCAGCTTCGAGTACTTCCCCGGCGTACCCCTCTTCCACAGCCGCGACCTGGTGCACTGGACGCAGATCGGCAACGCCCTGGACCGGCCCGAGCAGTTGCGCCTGCCGGCCGACATGCCGTCCTCCGGCGGTATCTACGCCCCTACTCTGCGTCACCACGACGGCCGCTTCTGGCTGATCGTCACCAACTGCAGCGAGGGCGGCGGCAACCTGATCGTCACGGCCACCGACCCCGCCGGACCGTGGTCGGACCCCATCCGGGCGCCGGGCGTCCCCGGCATCGATCCCGACCTGGTGTGGGAGGAGGACGGCACCTGCTGGTGCACGGTCGCCGGGGTCTCGCAGGTCCGTCTCGACCCGTCCACCGGGCAGACGTACGGAACACCACACCGGCTCTGGTCCGGCGGGCCCGGCGCCAAGGCCCCGGAGGCGCCGCACCTGTACCGGATCGGCGACTACTGGTACCTCCTCATCGCCGAGGGCGGCACCGAGCGCGGCCACGGTGTCTCGATCGCCCGCGGCCCTACGCCTGCCGGCCCGTTCGAGCCGTGCCCGGCCAACCCGATCCTCAGCCACCGCGGCACCGACCACCCCGTCCAGAACACCGGCCACGCCGATCTGATCCAAGGCCCCGACAGCTCCTGGTGGATGGTGCTGCTCGGCGTCCGGCCCGGCGGCGGCACCCCGGGCTGGCACGTGCTCGGCCGGGAGACCTTCCTCGCCCCCGTGACCTGGGTGGACGGATGGCCGGTCGTCGGCGAGGTCGCCCTGGACCTGACCGAGCTCCCGTGGCCGCTCTCCCCCGGCCCCGACGAGCAGCAGCGAGACGACTTCGATCTCGCCGAACTGCGACCGTCCTGGATCTCCGTGCGCGACCGGCCGGCCGCACACTGCACCACCAAGGAGCGCCCCGGCTGGCTGACCCTCCGCGCGCGGGGAGGCTCCCTGGACGAGCCCGACGTGGTGTTCACCGGGCGGCGCCAGCAGCACCTCGCGTGCCGGGCGCGCACTCTGGTCGATGCCGCGGAGGGGGACGGCGGCCTCGCCGTCCGGCTCGACGAGCGGCACCACTACGCGATCGAGGTGTCCGGCACGGAGGTACGGGCCGTCGCGCGCGTCGGCTCCCTGCGCACGGTCGTGGCCGCGCGGTCCGTGCCCGCCGGGCCGGTGGTCCTCGCCGTCACGATCACGGCACCACCGGCTCCGCCCGGACCGTGCACGGGACCCGACGTCGTCTCTCTCGGCGTCGAGCAGCCCGACGGCACGTTCACAGAGCTCGCGGCCCTCGACGGCCGCTACCTGTCGACCGAGGTCGCCGGCGGCTTCACGGGCCGGGTCATCGGCATGTACGCCGCGGAAGGCACCGTCCACTTCGACTGGTTCGACTACGAGCCCCTCGACGGCTGAACGGAGGCCCCTCCCCCTGCCGACGGGGGCTGAGGGCAGTCCGCCCGTCGAAGCGCTTCAATTCAGGTATGGACAACACGCCAGGCTGGGGCTAGGGTCGGCGTACATTTCACGCAGGAATGATTTCGATCAGACGATCGAAGCGCTTCATGAGGCTGGGAGAGCTGGATGGTAACCCTCGCCGAGGTCGCCCGGCACGCCGGAGTGTCGGCGAGCACGGTGAGCTATGTCCTCAGCGGCAAGCGGCCCATCTCCGCGGCCACCCGGCTGCAGGTCGAGCAGAGCATCCGCGAGCTGGGATACCACCCGAACGCGGGCGCGCGGGCCCTGGCCAGCAGCAGGTCGAACATCATCGCGCTGATGGTTCCCCTGCGCACCGACATGTACGTGCCGGTGATGATGGAGATCGCCATCGCGGTCGCCACGACGGCCCGGACCCACGGGTACGACGTGCTGCTGCTGACCGGCGAGGAGGGGCCCGAAGCCGTCCGCCGCATCACCGGCAGTGGGCTCGCCGACGCGATGATCCTCATGGATGTCGAACTCGAGGACGAGCGGTTGCCGTTGCTGCGCAGCACCGACCAGCCGTCCGTGCTGATCGGACTGCCCGCCGACACCTCAGGACTGACCTGCGTCGACCTCGACTTCACGGCGACCGGCGCGTTGTGCGTCGAGCATCTGGCGACGCTCGGCCATCGCGACATCGCCGTCATCGGCGAGGCCCCCGCTGTCTACGAACGCCACACCGGCTTCGCCGAGCGGACTCTCGTCGGAATCCGGTCCCGGGCGCGGGAGTTGGGCATCAGGGTGTTGCACCGGCCGTGCGGTGGCGGCTACGACGCGATGGCCGCCATCCTCACCCGCATCCTCGATGAGCGCCCGGGCACCTCCGGGTTCGTCGTGCAGAACGAGCAGGCGGTCGAGCCGCTGCTCGCCCTGCTGCGCCGGCTGGGCCGCGCCGTCCCCGAGGACGTGTCGGTGGTCGCGATCTGCCCGGAACAGGTGGCCGTCCAGGCGTCGGTGCGGCTGACGTCGGTCTCCATCCCCGCGCAGGAGATGGGCAGGCAGGCGGTGGAGCGTCTGGTCGCCAAGATCGACGGTCGCGGCACCGACGAAGTCCTGCTGATCACGCCCGAGTTGACGGTGCGGGCGAGTAGCGGATCGGCGCCCTGACGCGTGGACCGGCGGCCGGGTCCGACCCCGCCACCGGTTCCCCCGAGCTCTACGCGGCGCTCCGATGTCGAGTCCGCGTTCGCGTATTGCAACACACTGCGGGCCAAGGTCGACCACGCCTGAGGAGGACGCGGGACCGACCTCGGCCCTGGTGTCGGATCAGCCGCCGTTGATGGTCAGGTTGTTGGTACGGAAGTCGAGTCCGCCGGACGACGAGGTGATCTCATAGCCGAACTGGACATCGCCGACGGTCTCGTTGCCGGGCATCCATCCCTTGGTGTGGGCGATCCAGTGGAGGATCGGCTTGACGTCCACGGTGCCGGAGTAGGAGTCGGACGTCCGCAGGAACGAGAACACCTGGTTCGACCCGTTGGTGCCCTTGTAGACGTTCCAGTTGTGGCCGCCGAGGGTGACGTTTCCCTGATAGCCACCGATCGGTCCTACTGCTCCGTTGTCGTTGACCCAGAGCATGATCTCGTACTGGTGGTCGGTGTCCCAGATGTCGTACGACGTGTTGTACGCACCGGACGACGGGACGCTGACGTTGTAGCTGCTGGTGAGCCGGCCGAGCGAGTCGATCGTCTTGTTGATCCTCTTGGTTGCGTTGGGGTAGGACTTGATGCCGCCGGTGTTGGGGTGGTCGGCCCAGACGCCCCAGCCGGTCCCGGAGTTGGCCCAGACACACTGGCTGCCGGCGCCGGAGCCCCAGATGTTGTTGTAGAGCGTGTAGCCGTCCAGGCTGGTGCTGCCCCATCGGTCGCAGGAGTTCCAGACCGCTGCCGAAGCGGGGGCGGAGGCCAGGCCGACGGTGGCACCGAGAGCCATCGCCGGCGCCAGCACCGCCATGGTGATCTTGCGCATCGTGCCTTTGACCATGGTGTCCCTTCCACGGGTGGGGAAATTGTGGGGGTGCTACCACGCCCCCTGGCTGAGGACGTGGTTCTCTCTCCGGCGACGAGACCGATCGGCTGCGCGTCACCGGAAGAAGTCCTGACTTCGATGTCAGTTGCGCCCACTGGTGCGGACGGCTCCGTGGACGGGCCCGTCGCCTGCGGTCATGGCCGGAGCACCGCCACGCCGTAGCGGCCGAGGGTGACCCCGTCGGTGACGGACGTCCCCGTGAGGAGATCGTGGTGGGTGCCGGGCACCTCGACGGTGACCGGCTCGCGGCCGTGGTTGAGCACGAACAGCGCCTCGCCCCGGCGGACGGCCTCGACCTGCCCGGGGAGGCCCTCGAGCACCGGCCGGACGCCCGCGGCGGAGGCGATCCGGGCCAGCAGGTCGCGCAGCGCCTCCGGCTCGGGGAGCGTGGAGACGTACCAGGCCCGGCCCTTGCGCAGGACGGCGGGCAGTCCGTCGAGTTCACCGCCCTTGTACGGCACGCTCTCGTCGGCGGAACCGTCGGCCTCCAGCTCCTCCGACCACAGGGACGCCCTGAAGCCCTCGCAGGCGACGGTCTCCCCCACGTCCAGCGGCCACCACTCGTGCAGGGTGCGGATGCCGAACAGCTCGCGCAGCCGGGGATCCATGCCACCGGGGCGCACCCGGTCGTCCTCGTCGGCGACGCCGGTGTGGAAGCCGCAGACGAGGGTGCCGCCGCGGCGGACATGGGCGAGGAGGTTGTCGATCGCCGCGTCGGTAAGGGCGTACAGCTGCGGCACGATCACCACGGAGTACGCCGTCAGGTCGTGCTCGGGGTGGGCGAAGTCGGTGGTGAGGTGCGCCTGCCAGAGAGCTCGGTGCCAGGCGCGCAGGACGTCCGGGTACTCCACCTGGCCGGACAGGCGGCCGTCCTGGGCGCCGGCCCACCAGGCGTGCCAGTCGTGCAGGATCGCGATGTCCGCGGTGATGTTCCGGCCGGTCGTCTCGACGGCGATCCGCTCCAGCTCCGCACCGAGCCGCTTGACCTCCCGGTACGTCCGGCCCTCCTCCCCGGCATGGCTGAGCATGCCGGAGTGGAACTTCTCCGCGCCCTGCCGGGACTGCCGCCACTGGAAGTAGCAGACGGCGTCGGCACCCCGGGCCACGGCCTGCCGGGACCAGAGCCGGTTGAGACCGCGGGGCTTGGGGTGGTTCACGCCCCGCCAGTTGACGGGCCCGGCGGCCTGCTCCATGAGCATCCACGGCCCGCGCGCCTGGGAGCGGGTCATGTCCTGGACGAGGGCGCCGCTCTGGGCGCCCAGCGGGTCGCGCGGATCCGGGTAGATGTCGACGGAGACCACGTCCTCCTCCTCGGCCCAGCGCCAGGCGTCCTGGCCCATCCACAGGGGCATGAAGTTGCTGGTGACCGGGATGTCCGGGGTGTGGCGGCGGACGATGTCCCGCTCGGCGACGTAGCACTCCAGGAGCATGTCGGAGGTGAAGCGCCGGAAGTCCAGCACCTGGGTGGGGTTGCGCATGTAGTGAGGCAGGCGGGGCGGCAGGATGCCGTCCCAGGTGTCGTAACCCTGGCTCCAGAAGGCGGTGCCCCAGGCCTCGTTGAGGGCGCCGAGCGTGCCGTACCTCTCGCGCAGCCAGCGACGGAAGGCGGCCGCGGCCTCGTCGCCGTAGTCGAAGGTGCAGTACTCGTTGTTGACGTGCCACATCGTCAGCGCCGGGTGGCCGGCGTAACGGGCGGCGAGGTCCTCGGTGATGGCGGCGGCGTAGCGCCGATAGGTGGCGCTGGAGTGAGAGAAGTGCTGCCGGCCGCCCCACCACTCGGTGCGGCCGTCCTCGGTGACGGGCAGGGTGTCCGGGTGCAGTCGGCCCATCCAGGGCGGAGGCGAGGCGGTCGGGGTGGCGAGGACGACGCCGATGCCGTTGTCGTGCATCAGGTCCATCAGCGTGTCCAGCCAGCCGAACTCCCTCGCCCCCGGCTCCGGTTCCAGCGTCGACCAGGAGAAGACACCGAGGGTGACCGAGTTGACCCCGGCCGCTTTCATCAGCCGGACGTCCTCGTGCCAGGTCTCCTCGGGCCACTGCTCCGGGTTGTAGTCGCCGCCGAAGAGGAGGCGGCCGCGGGTCGCGTCGCTCAGATCGGGCATCAGACGGGCTCCCCGTACTGCACGCCGCGCCCGTTGGTGCCGAGGTAGACCCGGCCGTACACGCGCGGATCGCCCGTGATGACCCGGCCGGTCCAGCCCCACTGGTGCTGGTCGTCGTTGATCCGCACCCAGCTCTTCGCCTCGTCGTCGGAGCGGTGGACGGCGTTGAAGCCCTCGGTCGCGCCGACCAGGTAGATCGCCGGATAGGTGGCGCCCGGGGCGGACTTGCCGAAGCCCAGGGTGTGCGAGGACTGGCAGCTGCCGACCTTGGTGAAGGTGGCGCCGCCGTCGGTGGAGCGGTACAGCCCGGCCTCCTTGGCGCTGAGCCACAGATCACCGGAGCGTCCCGGTGCCGCGGTCAGCTGGAACTGCGCGTCGCCCGTGGGCAGGCCGGTGGCCGTGACGGTGAAGGTCAGGCCGCTGTCGGTGCTGGCGTGAACCGTGCCGGCGGTCGTGTCGTAGGCATAGAAGAGCGTCGGGTCCACGGGGTCCGCGACCATGACGGCACCCTTCGGGACGGAGGTGGCCTCGGACCAGGTGGCGCCGTTGTCCGTCGAGCGGTACGCCAGGTTGACGGTGCCGTTCGAGGACCCGAGGGACCACAGCAGCACACTGCCGTCGGCGTTGGTGACGATCGGGCCGGGCGCGTCCTTGGCGGCGGCCGGCTGTGACGCGAAGGGCGACCAGGTCTGTCCGCCGTCGTTCGACCAGGCGCCGTTGGCGCTCCCGCTCCAGCCGGTGCGCACGACGTACGAGGGTCGGGCCGCGGCCTGGGCCAGTCCCGTCGTCGAACCGAACACGGGGTTCGACGCCATGCCGCGTGAAGGGGATGCCGTGAGCGACTCGTGGTACATCACGCCGATGTCGCCGTTGCCGCTGATCAGATGCGCCTCTCCGACCGGCGGCGAGATCAGGTGGAGGATGGCGGTCTCCTCCAGGCCGCGGATCTGCGGCGCCCAGTTCCTGAGGTCGCGCGTGCCGTACAGGGTCGCGCCGGTGCCGTAGACGACGTGCCTGGAGTCGAACGGGTCGAGGCCGAGGGCCTGGATCCACCAGCCGAATTTGGGCTTGTCGCCACCCCACTTGAGATAGGGGGTCTCGGAGACGTCGAGGACGGCCTCGTCCTTCAGGGACGTCCAGGTGCGGCCGCCGTCGGTGGAACGGAAGACGGTGTCGACTTCGGCCCAGCGGTTGTTGGTGGACACGACGAGCGTCCCCGGCCGAAGGGCGTCTACGGCGATGCCGCCGTAGCCGAAGGCGTCGGTCCCGCCGTCGCTCGTCGCCCCGCCGGGCTTCACGGGGGTGACCTCGGTCCACTTCCCCTTCGTCGTCAGCAGCTTGTGCACGCTGCCGTCGGACTGGCCGTTGGGGCCGGGGGCGTTGGCATACGTCACGTACAGCTCGCGGGTGAGGCGGTCGTACGCGGCGCGGATCGGCACCATCGCGGCGGTGCCGGTCGGCTGCCCTGGGACGGGCTCCCAGGTCCTTCCGTCGGATGTGCGGTACAGGTTGGGGCGGTCGGCGGTGCCGTCGGAGTCGCCCCAGCCGGCGTAGACGGTACGGCCCGCGGCGACCAGGAGGGTGATGCCCTGACCGGTGGCGCGCGGGGTGGCCGGGAATTCCGCGGGCTGCCAAGTGGCGCCGCGGTCCGTCGACTTGAGCAGCCCGTCGTGCCGGGTGCCGAGCCACAAGGTGTCGCAGTTCCGCGGGTCGACCAGAAGCCGTTCACCGCATCCGCGCCCGTCCTCGTTGGCTCCGAGCTTCACGGTGAGGTCCGTGCGCTTCCAGGTGGCACCCCGGTCCTCGGACCGCAGCACGGCCCCGTTGCCGGCCCAGGGCTGCGTGTACGTGCCGAGGGCCAGGTACAGCCGGTCCCGGTGGGCCGGGTCGACGGCCATGGCCTCGACGCCGAGGAGGTTCCAGTCGTCCCAGCCGAGGTGGTCGGTCAGCGGGATCCAGCGGTCGGCGCGGTCGTCCCAGCGGTAGGCGCCCCCGATGTCGGTCCTGGCGTAGGCGAGCCCTGGTACCGACGGGTGGAACAGCACCCCGCTGATGAACCCGGTGCCGCCCATGGCGGCGGTGCGCCACCGGTAGCCGTTCTCGGCGACGGACGAGCGGGCGGCGGCCTGCGCCTGCCCCGAAACCGCGGGCAGGGCGACGACCGCGGCGGCGGCAGCGGAACCGGCAAGAACGGAGCGCCTGCTGAGGTGCAACCTGCTCATGACATACCTCTGTCCTGACGAAAGGGGGAGAGCGAGCTGGGATCAGGCAGCGCGGGGCCGTGTCGATGTGCGACTCCGTCGCGTGGGCGCGACCAGAGCGTCAGCCCTTGACGGCTCCCGTGAGCATGCCCTTCTTGAAGTGCCGCTGGACGAACGGGGAGGCCACCGCGACCGGGATCAGCGCGAGGACCATAACGGCCATCTGCAGCCCCAGAGGGGAGAGTTGGCCGGTGCGGACCGCCTGCTGGAGGCCGGTCGGAGCCTCGGTGTTCTTCTGGACCAGCTGGATGAGCACGTTCTGCAGCGGCATCATCTGCTGGTCGCTGAGGTAGATGGACGCGTTGAACCAGGCGCTCCAGTACCCGACCGCGTAGAACAGCGAGATGACGGCCAGCACCGCGCGCGACAGCGGCATGATGATGGTCAGCAGTATGCGCATCTCACTGGCTCCGTCGATGCGGGCGGACTCGGTGAGTTCGGGTGAGATCCCCATGAAGAAGGCGCGCAGCACGAGGATGTTGAAGACGCTGACGGCACTCGGGAGGATCAGCGACAGGTAGGTGTCGGTGAGTCCCAGCGACTGCACCAGAAGGTACGTCGGAATGAGGCCGGCCCCGAAGAACATGGTAGCCATGATGGCCATCAGGAAGAACCGATGGCCCAGACTTCCCGGCCGCGACAGGCCGTAGGCCGCGAGCACCGACACCGTCACCGAGAACAGCGTGCCGAAGAGCGTGACACCGAGCGACACCATGATCGCCCGGCTGACCTGGCCACCGCTGAGCAGTTCCGTGTAGTTGACGAAGGTGATGCCCTGGGGGATCACGACGAGGCCGCCGGCCTGGTCGATCACGGGCTTCGGGGAGAGGCTGGTGACGATCACGATCCACAGCGGACCGAGCACCCCCAGACAGCACAGCACGAGGAAGCCGCCCTTGGCGGTGAGTCCCGCCTTGCTCGGCGGCTCCTCCCAAACAGGGCGGGCGGGAGCCTTGAGGCTGCGGATGAGCTGCGTGTTGAGGCTCACTTCTTGTACACCCCCTGCTCGCCCAGCAGGTGCGCAAACTTGTTCGCGCCCAGGACGAGACAGACTCCGATGAGTCCCTTGGCCAGGCCGACCGCGGCCGCGTAGCTGAAGTCGCCGTTCTGAATACCCATGTTCCACACGTATGTGTCGAGGACCTCGCTGGCCCCCGCGCCGACCGCGTGCCGCTGGAGCAGGAACTGCTCGAATCCGACGCTCAGCGCGTCACCCACCCTGAGGACGAGGAGCAGGGCGATCACCGGGCGCAGCGCGGGCAGCGTGACGTGCCACATGCGTCGCCAACGCCCCGCGCCGTCCATGGCGGCGGCCTCGTACAGATCGGTGCTGACGGCGGACAGCGCCGCGAGGAAGACGATGATCCCCCAGCCTGCGTCCTTCCACACGGCCTGCGCGGTGACCAGATACTTGAAGAGGTCCGCATCGGTCATCAGGTCGAAGCCGCTCCACCCGTGCTTCTCCAGGGTCTGCGCGATGATGCCCGCGCCGCCGAGGATCTGCTGGAACACGGTGACGACGAGGACCCACGAGAAGAAGTGCGGAAGATACATGATCGCCTGTGCCACGGCCCGCACCCGGGGCCGGATCACGCTGTTGATGACCAGCGCGAGGGCGATGGGGACGGGGAAGAACAGCACCAGTTGGAGCACGAACAGGACGATGGTGTTCTTCGTGGCGCTCCAGAA
Source organism: Streptomyces sp. NPDC127114 (assembly GCF_042677525.1). Taxonomy (NCBI): domain Bacteria; kingdom Bacillati; phylum Actinomycetota; class Actinomycetes; order Kitasatosporales; family Streptomycetaceae; genus Streptomyces; species Streptomyces sp. NPDC127114. The sequence goes on along the minus strand of NZ_JBHXTJ010000018.1, from coordinate 41,969 downwards.
CAGCGGGTCGTCGAGCATCCGTGAGAACTGCTCCAGGCCCACCCACGGGCTGTGGAAGATCGCCGTGATGCCGTTGCTGGAGACGTACGGGTCGTAGTCCTGGAAGGCGACGACGTTGCCGAGCAGCGGGACGTAGTTGAAAAGCAGGAGCAGGGCGATGACGGGCAACGTCATCAGGATGAGCGCGCGGTCTCGGCGCCACCGGACCCGGAAGGGGACCTTGCCCGCCTTGCCGGCCCTGCGCGGCACGCTCTCCTTCACGGTGGCTGCGGCGACCGCGGCCCTCGGCTCCTCGACGGCCGCGGGGGGACGCGTCCCGTCGGACCTGCTCCCGGCCGTTACGGACATCAGTTGCCGCTGCCGTTCTTGTCGAGGAGCTCCTTGTACCAGTCGCGCAGCTTGTCGCCGCCGGAGGACTTCCAGGTGGAGATGGCCTGCTGGATGTCGGAGAGCTTCTTGTTGCCGCGCACGAAGTCGATCTCCAGCTGCTCGAACTGGCTGGAGAGGGTGGCGTATCGGGTCGGCTCGACGATGTTCATGCCGTAGGTGGACGTCTTCTTGACGAAGGCGCCCTGCCGCTGCTGCCACTCGACCTGCAGGCGGGTGATGTCGGGGAGGTCGGGGTGGGCGGTGAAGGGAGCCGGGGACGCCAGCAGCACCCAGGCGTTGTTCACCTCCTGGATGCCCCGGTCGTTCTTGACCGGGGCGCCGTTCTCGACCGTGTAGTGGGTGCCCTCGACGCCGTAGTCGACGAACATCCGCTCCTTGGTGCCGTAAGGTGCCGCCGCGAAGTTGGCGGCGGCCAGCGCGTTCTCGACGGTCTCCTTCGAGGCGCCCTTGCGGATCATCGACCAGATGCTGGCAGGCTGGCCGGAGTACAGCGTCGGGCTGCCGCCGTCGGCGCCGAAGTAGTCCATGCCGGAGATCTCGAAGTCCGGGTTGGACCGGGCCTGTTCGGCGGTCTTGCCGTACCAGGCGGACATGTCGTCGTTGTAGACCAGGATCTGTCCGGAGGTGAACCGCTGGCTCGCCTCGCCCGTGTTCGCCTTGTCGTCGGGATGGACGACGCCCGCGGCGAACAGCTTGCGGACCCACTCCAGATGTTCGAGGTACTCGGGGTGCTCGATGCGGTACGTCAGCTTGCCGTCGTCCCCGATGTTCCAGCCGAGCGACCCGGCGGGGAGGACACCGAAGAAGCCTGCCGCCGACCACCTCATGTCACCACAGGCCCACACCTTGGCCTTGGCGCTGGTGGCCTCCTTGGCCCAGCTGAGGAACTCGTCGGCCGACTTGGGAACGGTGTAGCCCTTCTTGTCGAAGACGTCCTTGCGGTAGAAGGGGACGATGCCGGGCACGGCGGCAGCGGGCATCGGGATACCGCGCAGCGCGCCGCCGAAGATGCTCATGCGCCAGGAGTCGGTCGGGATCGCGGCCAGGTTGGGGTACTTCTTGACCTTGTCGCCCGCCAGGTGGGGGCCGAGGTCCATGAACTTCGCCGTGACCGCGCTCGAGATCTTGCCGACCAGTTCCCAGCCCGGCACGACCACCATGTCGGGTATGGAGCTGGAGGCGAGAACGGCACCGAGCTTCTCACCGTAGGTGATGCCGTCCTGGTTCTGCCAGGTGATCTTGGTGCCCGCCGCGGCGTCGAGAGCCGTGTAGTACGCGCACCCGGGCTTCGGCGGGGTGCCCCAGAGCGGGGCCATGATCTCCAGGGGAGCGCCGGTGGCGAGCCTTGTCGGGACCGAGGTGGCGAGGGCCGCGAGATCGACCTTGCTGGTGTAGCCCGCTGACGAGCCGTTCTTCGACGGAATGTCCGGCTTGGCGACCGTGCTGGCGACATAGGTTGGGAGCAGCTTGTCCGCGGCCTTGCCCGACGTGGCGCCCTCTCGCGAACCGCCGCCCTCCGAATCGCTGCAGGCGGTGAGGAGCGGGATTCCCCCGGCCACCGCTGCAGTGGCGACCGCCGTGGAGGCGAGGAAGCTTCTCCGGCTCAGTCCGGAGGAGGCGGCATTCGGCGTCATTGCGTCAACCCTTCGTGGCGCACCTGGACACCCGGCGGTGGGAAGCCGTCGGCTGCGGTGTCGTGACGGGAACTGGCTGAGCTGAAAGCGGAGATCCGACCACTGCGAGGCAATGCGTAGTCGAAGCGCTTCAATGTTGCAGTGAGGTTAAGTGAACACCCATGGGCGCACAAGAGTTGCTTCCAAGATTCCTCCGAGGGCCGGGAGGCGCCTCCCCGCCATTCCTTGCACACCTGCTTGATGTGATGGCACCGCTCTCTTGACACTCGCCCTGGGGGCTGATGAGCATCGAAGCGCTTCAAAGCACTCGCCGCTCCGCCTCAAGGGGATCCCACGTGTCCGCACACACGCCGCACACACCACTGCCTTTCCGCGATCAGCAGCTGCCTTTCGCGAAGCGCGTCGACGACCTCCTGTCGCGGCTCACCCTCGACGAGAAGATCGGATTCCTGCACCAGTTCACGCCAGCCGTGGAGCGGCTCGGCCTCGCCGCGTTCCGCACCGGCCAGGAGGCCCTGCACGGCGTGGCCTGGATGGGTCCGGCCACCGTCTTCCCGCAGGCGGTGGGCCTGGGCGCGACCTGGAACACGGATCTCGTACGACGGGTCGGCGAGGCAGTGTCCAAGGAGGCCCGCGCGATGCGCGCCCGCGACGACCGCGTGGGCCTGAACGTCTGGTCCCCGACCGTGAACCTGCTGCGCCACCCTCTGTGGGGCCGCAACGAGGAGGGCTACTCGGAGGACCCGAGGCTCACCTCGGCCATCGCCACCGCCTACACCCGCGGCCTGCGCGGCGAGCACCCGACGTACTGGCGCACCGCGCCCGTTCTCAAGCACTGGCTGGCCCACAACAACGAGACGGGCCGCGACGTCACGTCCTCCTCGGTCCGCCCGCGCGTCCTGCACGAATACGACCTGCGCGCCTTCCGCGAGACGGTCGAGGCGGGCGCCGTGGCCGGTGTGATGCCGGCGTACAACCTGGTCAACGGCCGCCCCAACCATGTCTCGCCCTATCTGCGCGAGCATCTGCGCACCTGGACCGGCGAGGATCTCCTCGTCTGCTCGGACGCGGGCGCGCCCTCCAACCTGGTCGACTCCGAGCACTACTTCGACACCCACGAGGAGGCGACGGCCGCCGCGCTGCTGGCCGGCGTCGACAGTTTCACCGACCACGGCACCGACGGCTCGAAGATCACCGCACGGGTCCGCGGCGCCCTGGAACAGGGCCTGCTGACCGAGTCGGACGTCGACGCGGCGGTCCGCCGCCAGCTCTCCGTCCGTTTCCGCCTCGGCGAGTTCGACCCGGAGCACGACCCGCACGCGCTCACCACGGCCTTCGACACCCCGGACCACCGGGCCCTCGCGCAGGAGGCGGCCGAGCAGGCGGTCGTCCTGCTCAAGAACAGCGGTGACCTGCTGCCGCTCGCGCCCGGCACCCGGCTCGCGGTGGTCGGCCTGCTCGCCGACGAGTGCAAGCTCGACTGGTACAGCGGCACGCTCCTGCACCGCAGCACGCCGCTGGCGGGCCTGTCCGAGCGGTTCGGACCGGAGCGCGTGCACTTCGCGGAGGGCGTGGACCGGATCCTCCTGAAGACCTCGGCCGGAGCCTTCCTGCACGTCCCCGAGACGGACGCCGACGACGAGGTACGCGGCGCGGAGGGCGCCCTCGACCCGGCCCTGCTCGCGGGCCGGACGGATCTGCCCCCGCTCACCACCGCGGCGACCGGCACCGAACTCTCCCTCGTCGACTGGGGCGAGGGCGTGCTGACGCTGCGCGCCCCCGACGGCCGCTATCTCTCCGTCGCCGAGGACGGCCGTGTCCGAGCCTCCGCCGACCAGCCCGGAGGCTGGATCGTCCAGGAGACGTTCCGACTCGAACCGCACGAGAACGGCCACCTCGTTCGGCACATCGGTACGGGTCACCCCCTCTCTGTCGCCGCCGACGGCCTGAAGGTTGCCGCCGGGAAGGGGGAGGTCTTCGAGGTCGTCGTCGTCGAGAGCGGCGAGGACGCGGTGAGCTGGGCCGCCTCGCAGGCGGACGTGGTGGTCGTGGTCGCGGGCAACGATCCGCACATCAACGGCCGCGAGACCGAGGACCGGACGACCCTTGCCCTCCCCGCCCACCAGGAGCGCCTCCTGCGCGCGGCCCGCGCGGCCAACCCGAACACGGTGCTCGCGCTGGTCTCGGCGTACCCGTACGCGGTCGACCACGCGGACGTGCCGGCGCTGCTGTGGACGGCCCACGGCGGCCAGGCGGCCGGCAGCGCCCTGGCCCGGATCCTGGCCGGCGACGTCTCCCCCGCCGGCCGCCTCCCGCAGACCTGGTACGCCGACGACTCGGACCTGCCCGGTCTCCTCGACTACGACGTGATCGGCGGCCGCCAGACGTACCTCTACTTCGAGGGCACGCCGCTCTTCCCGTTCGGCCACGGCCTGTCGTACGCGTCCTTCTCCTACGAGGACCTCACGTCGAGGACGGGACACTGCACGTGTCCTTCACGGTCGCCAACACCGGTGACGTCGTCGCGGACGAGGTCGCCCAGCTCTACACCCGGGCCGTGGAGCCGTCGGTGCCACGGCCGCGCAGGGAACTGGCCGCGCACCGACGGGTGACGCTCGCGCCCGGCGAGGTCGAGGAGATCGCCTTCCGGGTGCCGATGCCGGCCTTCGCGTTCTGGGACGTCGCGCAGGGACGTCCGCGGGTGGCACCGGGCCGCTACGAGATCCTCGTCGGCGCGTCCAGCGAGGACATCCGCCTGGCCCGGACCGTCTACCTCGACGGCGAGCCGTCCATCCCCCGACCGGTCATGGTGGGCGGCCTGGAGGCGGTGGACTTCGACGACCAGAGCGACACGGAGATCGTGGACCGCGCGAAGACCTCGGGCGACTCCGTCACCCCTGTGACCGGTCTGAGGGGCGAGCTGGTGTTCCGTGACTGCGACTTCGGAGAGGGGGCCGTCGGGATCACGGTGGAGGCCGCGGGTGAGGGCACGGTCGAGCTCTCGCTGGGTGACGGACCGGTGCTGGCGGTGCTCACGCTCTCCCCGGTCGCGGCGGCCGGACCCTACGACTACGCCACGGTGAGCGCCCCCGTCGTCGTGGCCGCCGGTGTCCACGACGTCCGCCTCGGACTGCGCGGCCCGGTGCGACTCGCGCGCGTCGCCTTCGCCGCCTGAGCTCTGCGTCCGCCCCCTGTGCACGGGGATCGCCACAGAGGAGTCCGGCACCGGGGGCTTCGGTGCCGGGCGCGGCTTCCTCGGGTCCGCGTTCGACCGGGTCGGTCGCGAACCGACGGGACCGCGACCGATGCCGGGCTCGTCACCGACCTGGCGGCCTGTCTCAAGTGCAGCGTGTGCCGGTAGTCGATCGCGGGGCCGGCGCACGACCAACGCCTACGGGGCCCGGTGCCACTACCCGGGGAAGGCGGGCCGGTTGTCGGAGACCTCTCAACAGATCATCGAAGCGCTTCGCCTTCAGTAAAAGGGCTGCCGCAATGGAACCTTCTTTCTTACCGAGCATTGACATCATGTCTCAGATGGTGACAGCGTCGAAGCGCTTCGCCACCGATGTCTCTCCGCTCGTGAGGTGTCCCTCCCGTGGGTTCCGCTTCCCAGCCCGCCGTCCCTCAGCGGCCGTTCCGCGATCCGCACGCGGGTCAGGACGAGGGCGGAACTACGGGCCGGCCCGTCGTTCCGGCCGTGCCCACGGAGCCGGCTCAGCCGAGGACGACACCCTCGCCGCCGGCGCGCGTGCCGTCGCGGCCGGGGTGGACGCTTACCCGAACGCCCAAGGACAGCTACCACTGGTACCGGGGCCTGATCACCGCGCACCGCGCGCGGACGGAGGAAACCAGCCGATGAAGTTCACCGACGGCTACTGGCTGATGCGTCCCGGAGTGACCGCGCGCTACGCCACCGAGGTCGCGGACGTCCGGGCCGACGAGCACCGGGTAACCCTCTACGCTCCGGTGAAGCACGTGCGCGGCCGCGGCGGCATGCTCAACAGCGCGCTGCTGACGGTCGAGTGCTGGTCGCCGGCCGAGGGCGTGATCGGCGTACGTGCCACCCACCACGCCGGCGCGGTGCGCCGGGGGCCGGAGTTCGCGCTGCCCGGTGCTCAACCGGACGTGGGCAAGGTGTACCGGGACGGCACGGTCGTCGAACTCGGTTCGGGTGAACTGACGCTGCGGGTGGACACCTCCCAGCCGTGGCGCCTGGAGTTCTCCGCCGGCGGCCGGGAGCTGACCTCCGTGGGCGGGCGCGGCATCGGCTTCGTCACCGACGCCGCCGGCCGGCACCACATGCTGGGCCAACTCGCCCTGGGCGTCGGCGAGCTGGTGTACGGACTCGGTGAGCGTTTCACCCCGTTCGTCAAGAACGGCCAGGTGGTGGACATCTGGCAGGCGGACGGCGGCACGAGCAGCGAGCAGGCGTACAAGAACGTCCCCTTCCACCTGACCAATCGCGGCTACGGGGTCTTCGTCAACCATCCCGGCAGGGTGAGTTACGAGGTCGGCTCAGAGGCGGTCGGCCAGGTCCAGTTCAGCGTCGAGGACCAGTCGCTGGAGTTCTTCGTCGTCCACGGCCCGACCCCGAAGCAGGTCCTGGAGCGTTACACGGCCCTCTCCGGCCGCCCCGCGCTGCCGCCGGCCTGGGCGCTCGGCCTGTGGCTGACCACCTCCTTCACCACCGACTACGACGAGGCCACCGTCAACCGCTTCGTGGGCGGCATGACCGAACGCGGCATCCCGCTCAGCGTGTTCCACTTCGACTGCTTCTGGATGCGCGGCTACCAGTGGTGCGACTTCGACTGGGACTCCGACACCTTCCCCGACCCGGCCGGCATGCTCACCCGCCTCAAGGAGCAGGGGCTGCGGATCTCCGCCTGGATCAACCCGTACATCGCGCAGAAGTCGGCGCTGTTCGAAGAGGGCATGCGCGAGGGCCACCTGGTGCGACGCCCTGACGGCAGCGTCTGGCAGTGGGACCTGTGGCAGCCCGGCATGGCCCTGGTGGACTTCACCAACCCCGCCGCCCGCGCCTGGTACACCGGCAAGCTCCGCGCCCTCCTCGACATGGGCGTGGACTGTTTCAAGACCGACTTCGGCGAGCGCATCCCCACCGACGTCGTCTGGCACGACGGATCCGACCCCGAGCGGATGCACAACTACTACACCCACCTCTACAACGAAGCCGTCTTCGAGCTGCTGCGCGAGGTGCGCGGCGAGGGCGAGGCGCTGCTGTTCGCCCGCTCCGCCACCGCCGGCGGCCAGCAGTACCCGGTGCACTGGGGCGGTGACTGCGAGTCCCACTTCAACGCCATGGCCGAGTCGCTGCGCGGCGGGCTCTCCCTCGGCCTGTCCGGCTTCGGCTTCTGGAGCCACGACATCGGCGGCTTCGAAGGCACCCCGACCCCCACCGTCTTCAAGCGCTGGGTGCAGTTCGGGCTGCTCTCCTCGCACAGCCGCCTGCACGGCAGCAAGTCCTACCGCGTGCCGTGGGACTACGGCGAGGAGGCCGTGGACGTCACCCGCGAGTTCACCCTGCTCAAGCACCGCCTCGCCCCGTACCTCCAGCGCGCCGCGCAGCAGGCGCACGCCAGCGGCGTCCCCGTGATGCGCGCGATGGTGCTCGAGTTCCCCGATGACCCGGCCGCGGCCACGATCGACCGGCAGTACCTGCTCGGCGACGACCTGCTCGTCGCCCCCGTCTTCACCGACGACGGCACGGTCGACTACTACGTGCCCGAGGGGACGTGGACCAACGTCCTGACCGGCGCCCAGGTCAGCGGCCCCCGATGGGTGCGCGAGCAGCACGGCTTCCACACCCTGCCGCTGCTCGCCCGCCCCGACTCCGTCATCCCGCTCGCCGCGGACGACCAGCGCCCGGTCTCGGCCTGGGCGGACGGCGTCGAACTGCGGGTGCACGCCTTCGCTGACGGCGCCGAGCGCACCGTCGTGATCCCCGACACCGACGGTCCCGGTGAGACTGCCCGTTTCCACCTGCGTCGCCGTGGCGGCCGCCTGCACGTGACCACCGACAGCCCGCACCCGTGGCAGCTGCGGATCGGCGGCCCGAACGCAACGTTGCACACCCGGCCGGCCGGCACCTCGGAGGCCGACCTGCCGTACCCGGCCTGAACCCGACAGCCAGGGTGGGGTCCCCTCGGGCCCCACCCCGGGAAGGCACGCACCTGCACGGGTGGGGGACGTAGAGGGGCCCCGCCGCCTGACTGGCCAAGGGCCGGTTGACGACCGCGATCGGCGCGTCGCCCACGACGGGCCTGATGCAGGGGGGCCGGCGCACCTCGACTGGACCGGCCGTCGTCGTGGCCTGATCCCCTAGACCGGAAACAGACTGTTACGACTCGCGGACACACCGTAGAAACGGGCTGACGTTTTCCACTGATCGTTTTCCGATCCAAGGAGCCCGGCATGACCCGTTTCCGCACCACCACCATGGCTCTCGCCGCCGCCGCGATGGTCGCCCTTGCCGCCGCGCCCGCCCAGGCGGCCCCCGGTGACGTGACGACCACCTGCGCGAGCACCGCTACGCCGTACGGCTACGTCGACGTCAGCTGGGGTTACAGCGCCAGCTGCGGCACCCAGAACTTCAACCCGAACATCAAGCAGATCAAGCAGCTCACCGGCCTGCCCATAGGCACCGTCGTCCAGGCCTGCGGGTCCACCTACTATCCGGCCGGCTGGATCCAGACCAGCTCCTACTACTCCAGTTCCTGCGTCGCGTGGCCCAACTCCGGTTTCAACAACAACGCCTGGACCCTCAAGCGCGTCTCCTGATCGCACCTTCCGAAAGCGGCCCGCCTCGCGCCACCACCCCGCTGGCAGTTCGCCCCGCACCTGGCGAACGGGTACCCGGATGTACGGATGGACCCGGCGCCCCCTGTGGATCCGCGACGGCAACGTGTACACGTCGACCGGCATCACCAGCGCGCTGGACCTGACCCTGGCCTTCATCGAGGAGGACCACGGCCCGGAGCCGGCCCGCCAGGTGGCCCGGCACCCCGTCGTCCACAGGCAACGCCCGGGTGAACAGCGCCAGATGAACGTGTTCACCCCGGCACCGCCACCCCGCGAGGACACCGTCCGTATCCTCCGTTCTGCTCGTCGGCGAACGCCAGGAACAGGGGCGCACCGCCGCGGCGGTGCGCCCCTGGGAGGTCGTCAGCCGGTCGGCAGGCCCAGCCCGTAGTAGGTGACGTGGTAGCCGTCCACGTACCCCGCCTCGCCGCCGATGACCAGGTCACTGGGATCGCTCGCGCCCGCCGCCCTGGCCGTGGCAACGAGCATCTCGGCGAGCGCACGGCCCTTCGGCTCGCCAGGGCCGCCCGCATCCACACGCCACACCGGGTCGCCGTCGCCGAAGGCCGACGCCGTCTGCGGGAATTCGGCGACCGTGCCCCAGCCGAGTGCGGCCGGATCGACGGCGTCCGGGGCGAAGCAGGCGATCGAGAGCCGGTCACCGCACACCACGTCGAAGAGAAGCGGCGCGCTTCGACCGTCGCGTCCGTAGAGCGGCATCCCGATCCGGATACCCAGGGCGGTGGTCTCGGCAGGCAGCGCTTCCAGGAAGTCTCCCAGCGACCGGATGACGGTCTCCCAGCTGCGGGCGGTCCAACCGCCCGGGAATCCGAGGCCGACGTTGGCCTGGTCGCGGTTGCTCCCGAAGAAGCCGCTGATCGCGTGCTCCTCGCCGTGGCCTTGACGCCAGAACCAGTTCTCCGCGGGGTCGGTGGGCTGCAGGACCAGCTCCGGACCCGACTTCCCGGCCCGCAGTTCGAGCGTATCCGGCCTGCCGCGCCAGCGCAGGAAGGGAGCACCCCAGAGCGGCTCGCTGTCGTAGACCGGGCCCATGTCACCGTGCGAACCCATGACGGACGGCGTGCCCAAGGCGGCGGTCACCTCCTCCTTCGCGGCGCGGAAGGCCGCCGCCTGCGCCGCGGCGTCCGGCGCGGGAACAGCCACCGGGACCGCGAGCTCCACGTACGACTCGCCGTCGACGTAACGCTTCTCGTCATCGCCGACCGGGCGCAAGCGAGCATCGCCCGCGGACCGACCGGTGATCAGCACAGGAGCGTCCGACGTGCCGCCCCAGGCCCACCCCAGTTCGGCCGCCACAGTCCGCACGCCCTCCGGCGTCCAGCCGCCCGTGTCTGCCGCGACGAGCCGCCGGGCGAGCTCCCCGATGGAGTCCTCTGCCATGTTTACCCGTTGTACGTTCACCGGACCATCCTGCCGCATCCCAGGCCGCGTCCCCGCAGGTCGCGCACCGGTAGTCGGCGGTTCTCCTCCGCAGGCGACGCACACCTCCCACAGATGGATCGGCAACAGAAACCGCCTTCGGGTTCAGACCGCATGGGCCTGCCGTCGGCGGAGGTCAGATGCGGATGAGTGCTCACTCGTACCGCGGTCGAGACGCCTCTCGCGGTGGGAAGCGCACGGGAGTTCCATGCTGCGGGCCGTCAGCCGGTGCCGATCGCCACGCCGGCGTACGCCACCGCCGTCAGGGCCAGGACGGCGGCGGGCAGGGCCCGCGCGGGCGGGTCGCCGTGGCGCAGGTGGACCACTGCGGCCGCCGTCATCAGCAGCGCCAGCCCTATGCCGGCGGCCACCCCGATGGGGGCGGAAGCCAGTCCGAGTACCAGCCCGACGGCTCCGGCCACTTCCAGGGCGCCGACGACGCGGTAGAGGCTCGGCGACATGCCGAGGTGCGCTGCCGCCTGGCGCATGAACGGCACCGCGGCGATCTTCGCCGCTCCCAGCGGCAGGAAGACCAGGGTCAGGACGACGGCGAGGGTGATCTGCGCGGCTGTCATGTCCACCGACCCCGGCGTTCGGCACCCAGGCGGGCGAAGTAATCGATGAGGTCGGGGGCGTCCACGGCTGCCGGGTTGACGACCTGCTCGACCGGGGCGCCCTGAAGGAGGCGCTTGACGGGCACTTCGAGTTTCTTGCCGGTGCGGGTGTGAGGGATGCCGGGGGCTTCCAGGATCTCGTCGGGGACGTGGCGGGGTGAGGCACCCGTCCGGATCGCCTCCTTGATCTTCTCGCGGAGCGGGTCGTCCAGGGTCGCGTCGGCGGCGAGGACCACGAACAGGGGCATCCAGTAGCCGCCGTCGGGTTCCTCCGCGCCGATGACGAGGGCTTCGGTGATCTCGGGGAGGCATTCGACGACGTCGTGGATGTCGGCGCTGCCCAGGCGTACGCCGTTCCGGTTCAGGGTGCTGTCGGAGCGGCCGTGGACGATCACCGAGCCGTGGGAGGTGAGGGTGATCCAGTCGCCGTGCCGCCAGACGCCGGGGTGGGAGGAGAAGTAGGCGTCGCGGTAGCGGGCGCCGTCGGGGTCGTTCCAGAAGTACAGCGGCATGGACGGCATCGGGCGGGTGACGACCAGTTCGCCGACCCGGTCCACGATCGGGAGGCCCTCGGCGTCGTACGCGGCCAGGGCCACGCCCAGGTGGGGTGCTGAGAGCTCTCCGGCCCAGACCGGTGTGTTGGGGGCGCTGCCGGCGAAGCCGGAGACGACGTCCGTGCCGCCGCTGATGGAAGCGAGCAGGACGTGGTCGCCGACGTGGTGGCGGACCCAGGGGTAGGCGGAGGCCGGCAGGGCGGAGCCGGTGCAGCCGACCACGCGGATCGACGACAGGTCGTGTGCCGAGGGGTCGATGCCGTACTTGGCCATGCCCAGCAGGTACTGGGGGCTGGTGCCGAAGACGGTCACCCGGTGGCGCGCGGCCAGCTCCCACAGGACGTCGAGCTTGGCGAAGGGCGCCGGGCTGCCGTCGTAGGTGCATGTGGTGGCGCCGGTGAGCAGCGTGGAGGCGACCAGGTTCCACATCATCCAGTGGGTGGTGGTGTACCACAGGAGGCGGTCGCCGCGGCCGAGGTCGGAGTGCAGGCCGAGGGTCTTGAGATGTTCGAGCAGGACGCCGCCGTGGCCGTGGACGATGCCCTTGGGCAGGCCGGTGGTGCCCGAGGAGAACACGACCCACAGCGGGTGGTCGAACGGCACCGGTGTGCAGGTGAGTTCCTCGGTGCGGGTGGAGGCTTCCTCCCACGGCACCACCGGCGACGGGTACGCCTGTGGCGGCCACGGCAGGCCCATGTGGTCCACCAGCAGGGTGGCCTTCAATGTCGGGAGCGCGCCGGCGAGTTCGAGGGTGGCGTCTCGGCGGTCGTGGGTGGTGCCGTTGAAGAGGTAGCCGTCGGCGGAGATCAGGACGGTGGGTTCGAGCTGGGCGAAGCGGTCGGCGGCGGCCTTGGGGGCGTAGTCCTGCCCGCAGACCGACCAGACGGCGCCGAGGCTCGCGGCGGCGAGGAAGGCGACGATCGCGTGCGGGGTGTTGGGCAGGTAGCCGACGACCCGATCCCCCTTGCCGACGCCCAGGTCGCGCAGGGTGGCGGCGACGGAGGCGACCTGGGCGCACAGCCGGCCGCCGGTCACCTCGTGGCTGGAGCCGGTCTCGTCGAGGGCGATGATCGCCACGGTGTCGTCGGTGAGGGTGCGCAGGGCGTGGTGGGTGTAGTTGAGGGTGGCCCCGGGGAACCAGCGGGCGCCCGGCATCCGCTCCTCCGCGAGCACCTGCTCGTACGGGGAGTACGCGTCGATGTGGAAGTAGTCCCACACCGCGCCCCAGAAGCCTTCCAGGTCGGTGACCGACCAGTGGTGCAGGGCGGCGTAGTCGGTGCCGTCGAGCCCGGCGTGGCGGGCGAAGTCCATGATGCGGCTGTCCGCGACGGCCTGCGGATCGGGCGTCGTGAAGGGTTGCGGGTACGGCCTGGTCATCGTGTGGCGCTCCTCAGCAGGCTTTTCTCGACGGTCCGTGGGGAAGGGTCGGGGCTGCGCGTGGTGTGCAGGAGAGACGCCCAGGCGGCGGTGTCCGTGAAGTCGTGCCTCCCGGCCGGGACGACGTCCATGACGACGCGGTCCGGACGCAGCAGGACGGCGTCCGCCCGGCCGGCGCGCAGCCAGGCGGCGAGCGTGCCGTCGTCACGGAGGTCGGTCACGGGGATCGCCGGGACGCCGAGCCCGTGGGCGAGGGCGCGCAGCGAGGGCCAGGGTCCGGCGGCGGTCAGGACGGTGAAGCCGTCGCCGAGCAGGTCGTCGAGGCGGCTGCGCCGGCCGTCGAGTGCCACCCATGGCTGCGGGCAGTGGGTGCCCACGAGGCTCCTGCGCATCCGGCGGCGGACGAGGGGCCCGGCGGTCAGGGGCGGGCTGAGGTCGCGGCCCGCCGCCGCGGTGAGGCCGGGTACGCGACAGGCCGCGGCCAGGATCCTGCGGCGTAGTGTGGCGGCGCCGTCCTGGCCGCCGGTCATGGCCCAGCCCATGGCGACCGCGAGCCGGATCACATGCCGTGCGTGCGGCTTGCGCTCGCTCTCGTACGTGTCAAGGAGACGCTCGTCGCCGCCCTGGCCGAGGACGCGGGCCAGCTTCCAGGTGAGGTTGTAGGCATCACGCAGGCCCGAGCACAGCCCCTGCCCGATGAACGGCGGGGTGAGGTGGGCGGCGTCGCCGAGGAGGAAGACGCGTCCGCTGCGCCACCGGTCGGCCACCCGCGCGCGGAAGGTGTACTGCGTCTCCCGTACGACGTCGAAGTCCCCGTCGTACGAGGGCGACAGCCACGGAGCGATCAGCTCGCGGACCGGTTGCTGCCCTTCTTGCAGCCGGAACTCCCAGCGGTAGCGGTCCTCACCGACGCGCATGAACGTCGCCGGCCGGTGGGGGTCGCAGACCTGGTCGACGCCTTCCCAGCAGCGGACGTCGGCCTTCGTGCGGACGTCGATGACGGTCCAGCGTTCCTCGAAGCGCAGGTCTTCCCATGCGGCGCCGATGGCGTCGCGGGTGAGGCTGCCCGCGCCGTCGCAGCCGAGGACCGCCTCGGCCCGGAGGTGGTGCTCGCCTTCCTCGTCGCGGTAGGTCACGCGCACGGGGCCGGTGGTGTCCGGGACGATGCCGGTGACCTCGACACCGCCCCGCAGCTCGCACTCCGGGCGCTGGGCGAGGGCGTCGCGCAGCAGTCGTTCCAGCTCGGGCTGGTCGAACATGCTGGTCTGCGGGTAGCCGTGACGGCCGTGCTCGGTGCGCCGGAACTCGGCCATGACCCGGTGGCGGGCGTCCAGCAGCCGGAGTCCGTTCGCGGGGCGGGCGATCGCGGCGAACTCCTCGCCCACGCCCGCGGCCTGGAGGATGCGGCGCACCTCGTCGTCGGTGGCGACGGCGCGCGGGAGCGGATAGACGTCCTGGTGGCGTTCCAGGACGACGGTGCGGATACCGCGCCGGGCGAGGAGGAGGGCGGCGGTCACGCCCACCGGGCCGGCGCCGATGATCACGACGGGTGCGGGGTCTGTCTGTGCCGGCCCGGGTGCGGGGTCCCGGGGTCCGGTGTGGTCGGCGGTCATGTGCGGCTCACCTCGGGTCCTTCCCCCAAGCTCTTCGATGAGGGGGTAGCCCCAGCGTCCGTGACGCGCGTGCGCTGCTCGCCGAGGTCGATCCGCCCGTCCGCGGTCGAGATCGTCGCCGTGATCACGTCACCCGTGTGCAGGTAGTGCGGGTTACGGGCCTGGCTCTTGAAGAACGCCTTCCACTTCACGGCGGGCGGCAGCAGCGCGCCGATCTTCTCGACCGCCTTGGGCGGGGCCTTGAGGGCCGTGCCGCCGGGGGTTCCGGTGAGCAGCAGGTCGCCGCGGTCGAGGGTCTGGAAGCGGGCCAGCAGGGTCAGCGCCTGTGCCGGGCGGACGATCATGTCGGCGAGGGTGCGGTCCTGGCGCAGTTCGCCGTTGACCGACAGCCGCAGCCGCAGATCGAGGAGATGGGCGAAGTCCTCGGGCTCCAGCAGCGCCAGGTAGGGCCCGGTCGGTGTGAAGGTCGGGTACGACTTGCTCTCGTAGAACTGCGTCTTGGTCAGCTGCACCTCACGGGCGCTGACGTCGTTCGTGATCACCAGCCCGGCGACGTACGACGGCAGGTCGCGCTCCTCGACCACGGTGCCGACGGGCAGGGGTGCGCCCATGACGAGCCCGAGTTCGATCTCGTAGTCGAGGAACTTCACGTGCGACGGCCGGACGATCGCCTCGCCCGGGCCACTCACCGACCCGGACGCCTTGCGGAAGAAGGCGGGCGGGATGTCGCCGGTGAAGCCCGAGTCGCGGGCGTGGCTGCGGTAGTTGACCATCTGTGCGACCACGCGGCAGGGGGTGGTCACCGGCGAGAGGGCGACCAGGTCGGCGACGGGCGTGCCCGCCTCCCCGGAGCGGGCGGCCTCGCGCACGGCCGCCCGGTCGGCGATCAGCTCGGCGGTGGTGGCGGCCTTGGTGTCGACGGGGACGGCCCGGTCGAATGGGGTCTCCCCTGCTCGAGCGGAGTCGAGAGCTGGAGGAAGGAGGACCCACCATCCGTCGGCGGTGCGCAGGACGTTGGTGCTCATGTCAGTACCTTTGTGAGGGGGTCGGGGTTCAGGACCTGGCTGCTTTGAGCAGGCCCAGCAGGCGTGCCGGGTCCATCTCGTTGTCGCCTCGCAGGGCTTCGATGACGTCACGGACCCGCTGCGGGGAGGGGCTCGCGCCGAGGAAGTCACGGGTGGCCGGCGGTCCCCACTGGGCGAGGCCGGAGGTCGACATGGGTGCCCAGCCGGGCTCCAGGTCGCAGGAGAACAGGTCGCCGTCGGCGAAGTGCTCCAGCATGAAGCGGTCGGGGTCGCGCCAGTAGTCGAAGAGCTGGCTGCCCTGGATGTGGCGGCCGATGCCCCAGCTGCGCCGGTAGCCACGCTCGGCCAGGTACTCGCCGCCCGCGGCGATCGAGTCGAGGTCGGTCACCTGGTAGGCGGAGTGGACGTAGCCGTTGCCCGGGCCCAGGTGCATGGCCAGCGTGTGGTGGTCGACGGCCCGGCTGCCCTGGTCGCAGCGGATGAACGCCATCGTCGGGCCGCGGTCGCGCTGACCGTCCAGGAAGAGGAAGTCGGAGACGATCATCCCGAGGGTGTCCAGGTACCAGTCGAGGGCGCGCCCGAACACCCTTGTCTCCAGGACCACATGGCCCAGGCGCTGGATGCGGGAGGGTTCACGCGGCGGACGCTGGGTGACGTTCGTGCGACGGTGATCGGTGCCGAAGTTGAGCGGCAGCGGCTGCTGCTCGGGCAGCGCCGGCAGTTCCTCCCCGCAGTGCACGACCCGGACCGGGAAGCCGGAAGGGTCGAGCAGGTCGACCGCCTTGCCGCTGCCGGGCACGTCCGCGTCCCGTACGGACGTGCCCGTGGCGCGGGCCAGCCGGTCCAGGTCGGCCCGCTCGGCGGCGCGGAACGCCGGGCCGATGAATCGGGAGGTCCGGCCGCGCCGGATCACCATGCACGGCGAGCCGGCGAAGGTGCCCCGCAGCCACAGCTCGCTCTCGCTCCGGGCGGCGATACCGAAGCCGAAGTCCCGGGCGAAGACCTCGGCCCGGTCCAGGTCGGGCTTCTCGAACTCCAGCCAGGCCAGGTCGGCCACCTTGATCACGGGGTCGCGGGACCGCCCGGGATGTTCGCCGCGCAGGGCGCCCTGCGCGCTGTGGAGGTCCTGATGGGCCGTCCTGACGTCCGGGACGCCGACTGTGTCGACGCGGGTTTCGGACATGGTGTCCTCCAAGCAACATCGCCTTAATGAGGAAATCATCAAGTGTGACAGTTCCATCGTCAAGGCGTTCGCGGCAGGAAATGATGAATTCATCAGGACTGCGATGGTCATCGACTCCGCGGTTAGACTCTGCGTATGCCTACGTCAGCCCCGCCCAGCAACCGATTCGAGCGGCGTCGCGCGGAGACCCGCGGAGCTCTCGTCCGCGCGGCCCGCCAGATACTCGCCGAGACCGGGGACACCAGCGTCAGCATCCAGGTGATCGCCGAGCGCGCCGACGTCGGCTTCGGCTCGTTCTACAACCACTTCGACTCGAAGACGGAGCTGTTCGAGGCCGCGGTGCGGGACGCACTGGAGGAGTACGGCCAGACCTTCGACGAACACCTGGCCGGGATCGACGACCCGGCGGAGCTCGTCGCGGCGGGCTTCCGGCTGAGCGCCCGCATGGCCGAGTCGCACCCGGAGCTGATGCAGGTGCTGCGCCGCCGGGGCCTGGGCCACATCCACTCGGACAACGGCCTGGCCCGGCGGGCGCTGCGGGACCTCGAGGTCGGTATGGCCTCCGGCCGCTTCACCGCCGTCGACACGGCGGTCGCCCTGTCCGCCCTGGGTGGCACCCTGCTGTCCCTGGTGGAGCTGCGATTCGCCCGGCCCGACGTGGACGGCGACGACGCCGCGGTGAACCTCGCCGAGATGGTCCTGCGCATGCTGGGCGTCCCGCCGGACGACGCCCACGAGGTCGCCCGGCGTCCCCTCCCCGACCTCGCCTGACCGGCCCCCGGCGTCCGCTCCCCCTACGCGGTGGACGACGAGCTCGGACGGAACCTGACCGAGCAGCCGGTGAAGCGGGCCTCGATCCCGTTCTCCGCGATGGCGACCGAGCGCAGGTGCAGCCCTTCGGGGACGTTCTGCATCGGGACGGACCCTTCCAGGGCCTTGTCGAACAGCGCTTTCAAGGGCGGGGCCGGCCCGATCCCTCAGACGTAAGTGACGGCGCGGTCGCCGTCCACGCCCATCGCGACCAGACGGCGGTCGCGGGGCGTGTGCGGTCGCCGGTCGAGGTTCCCGCGCTCCCGCACTCCAGGAGCCCCAGCAGGTGGCCCCCCCAGCGCCCGGCGCCGCGAGTGGCTGCCGCAGCGCCTGCGCAGTGTCCTCCCCCAGGCCCTCCACGAGCGCGGCCCTGCCGTTGAAGTGGCCGTAGACCGTGCGACGCACCCGAGTTCCCGCCTGGCCCGCCTCTGGAATGCGGGCCCGCACGAGACGGGTCCGGTTGCGCCCCGAAGCGTCTGTGACGAGCGCGCGGGTCATGTCGGAACCGCCGGTCGGTGAAGCATGGGCCCCGATAGTTGCACACCGATGGGCAATAAACTAATCTGCACATCAGTGGGCAATTAACCGCACCCCGGTGCCTCGCCGGTCCACGGCCGTGCCCGCCCTTCACCCCCGTCCACGAACCCCCGAAGCCTCCGCTTCCTCCTGCCGAGGAGTTTCGATGCCGCTCTTTGCGAACACACCCGCCGAGAAGACGACCGGGCCCTATTCACGGCGCTGGTGGGCCCTGCTCGTGCTCTGCCTGAGCCTGCTGATCGTGGTCATGGCGAACACGTCGCTCGTCGTCGCCGCGCCGGACCTCACGAAGGATCTAGGGCTGTCCAGCAGTGACCTGCAGTGGGTCATCGACGGCTACACCGTTCCGTACGCCGCGCTGATGCTCGTCCTGGGCGCGATCGGCGACAAATACAGCCGCCGCGGCGCACTCATCCTCGGCCTGCTGATCTTCGCGGGCGGTTCGGTGATGGGCGGCCTGGTCGACGAGACCAACCTGGTCGTCATCGCCCGCGCGATCATGGGCGTCGGTGCCGCCGTTGTCATGCCGGCCACCCTGTCGCTGCTGGTCGCGATCTTCCCCAGGGCGGAGCGCGCCAAGGCCATCACGGCCTGGAGCGCCACGTCAGGTCTCGCCATCGCCGCCGGCCCGGTGGCCGCCGGCTGGCTGCTGGAGGACCACGCCTGGGGCTCCACCTTCCTCATGAACGTCCCCCTCGCGGTCCTCGGCGTCATCGGCGCGCTGCTCCTGGTGCCGCCGTCAAAGGCGACGGGCATGGGCCGGATCGACTACGTCGGCGGTCTGCTCTCGATCGTGTTCATCGGCAGCCTGGTCTACGCGACCATCGAGGGCCCGCACTTCGGCTGGGGCGCCGGCCCGATCACCGCGGCCGTCGTCGCCGCTGTCGGCCTGCTGGCCTTCGCGGCCTGGGAGTTGAAGCATCCGAACCCGATGCTGGACGTGCGCAAGTTCAAGGGGCGGCCCTTCAGCGGCTCGATGCTCGCGGTGCTGTTCTTCTTCTTCGGCACCTTCGGTTCGATCTACTACTCCACCCAGTTCCTGCAGTTCGTTCTCGAGTACAACGCCCTGGAGACCGGCATACGCCTGCTGCCGCTGGCCGGAGCCGTCTTCGTCGGCGCCGCGGTCACCGGCAAGCTGGCCCCGAAGCTGGGCGTGAAGCTGGTCGTGGGCACCGGCATGGTGATCGGCACGGCGGGCGTCTTCCTGCTCACGCAGATCGAGTCGGGCTCAACGTACTCGGACTTCCTGACGCCCCTGCTGATGCTCGGCTTCGCGATCGGCCTGAGTCTGTCCCCGGCCACCGACACCATCATGGGGTCCTTCCCCGAGTCCGAGCTGGGCGTCGGCGGCGGCGCCAACGACACCGCGCTGGAACTCGGCTGCGCGCTGGGCATCGCCGTGCTCGGCTCGCTCCTCGCCACGTCCTACAAGGACAAGCTGACCGCCATGATCGGCGGTCGCCTCCCGGCCGAGGCGATGGACACCGCCAAGGAGTCGGTGGGCGGCGGCCTCGCGGTCGCCGAGCACGTCGCCAAAACCCCGGGCGGTGGCCCCCAGCAGGCCCAGACCCTGATCGAGGCGGTGCACGAGTCCTTCGCACACGCCATCGCGCACACCAGCCTCATCGGCGCGATCGTCATGGGCGCCGGAACCCTGATCGTCATTGCCGTGCTGCCCGGCCGCAAGGCCACCAGGAAGCACCGTCAGGAGGAATCGGTGGCGGCGGAAGCAGCGGCGAAGAGCGAACCCGTGGGCGCCGTCTGAGCCCGACAGGCCCGGCGCGACCCATGACCGCCGACCGGAGGCCGGAAGTCCCGATCCGGCCTCCTTCACTCCAGAGCGGGCCGTGCCTGAGCGGCGCACGGCACTCAGCTATCGGCGACGGCCTCCGCCGCGACCGCGGCGATCACCTCATCGACCACGACGCGCGCCTGCTTCTCCGGCACGCCGGCCGCGATGAGCGTGGCGACGGCCGTACGCGTCCCGTCGTCCTCCAGCGCGCCGGTGTTGACCTCTTCCAGCAGGGCGACCGTCATCGCCTCCAGGCCGGCGCCCATGACCGCGGGCGGCAGGTGGGAGTGGAAAACGCCGTCCCGCTGCCCCCGCTCCAGGATGGTCGTGACCCTGACCCGGGCGGGCTCGAGGATCCCGGCGACCCGTTCCATGCCCAGGTCCCGCTGGGCCAGCGCCAGGAGCATCCGGTATCGGTCACCCACCGGCCACATCGACAACGAGAAGCGCGCGAGTGCCCGCTCGGCCGGGTCCGTCGCCGTCACCCCGGCCGCCGCGGCGGCCTGGAGAGCCTCGGCGGCCTCCTCGGCCAGCGCCTCCAGGAGCGCCGCCCGTCCGGGGAAATGCCCGAAGAGAGTGCGCCGGACGACACCGGAAGCTCGCGCCAGCTCCTCCAGAGTGGTGTCGGGGTTCCGCCCGAGCTCCTGGCGCGCGGTGGCCAGGATGCGCGCCCGGTTGGACCGTGCATTGCGTCGCTGCGGCACACGGCCAACGGGCTGGGACACGGAAGAACCTCGATGATGAAAACCGGACGAAGAACGGGCACGTCCATTCTGACACGGGAGTCCCGCCCCGATCCGTGGCCGCATCCCCGGACCGGCCTGCCTGATCAGGCGGGAAGCTCCTTGACGCTCGCCGGCTCCTGGGGGTCGACCCCGTTGAGCCGGTGGCGGAAGTCGCTGGAGCTGGGATAGGCGGCGCGGCGGGAGCGCATGACGGAGCCCAGCGGACGGTGGGCCTCCAGGGCGTGCCAGGGGCTGAAGGAGAGGACGTCGTCCGCGTAGCGGCGGCGGGCGTCGCTGTAGGCGTCCTGGGCGGGCAGGTGGAGCACGCCCACGACTTCGTGGGGTGACAGCTCCTCGGGCCACAGGACTGACGCGTCCTCCACGGGCATACGGTCGATGTCCGTGCACAGCTGGGCGCGGATGTCGTACTCGGCGCTGTTGTGCGCGAAGAAGTCGACGACGAGGTCGCGCAGCGCTGACTCGCCGGCCTTCTTCTCGACAGGCCGGCCGGTCAGGGCCCGCACGTTCGCGGAGCGCGGCGCGGCCGAGATCTTGGCGACGTGGTCGCCGTAGCGCAGCGCGGCCATGGAGTGGAAGGTCTCGCCGAGGATGTGGTGGTTGGCGGCGGCCAGGGTCTCAACGGCCGGTGGGAGCGGGCGCCCCATGCGGGTGAGCGCCTTGGCTGCGGCGCGGTTGAAGGCGGCGACGTGGGAGTGGTACTTGCGGAAGACCACGTAGGTGCCGTTGCGGCCGAGGACGTCCGGAGCCGGCACGGACAGCGGGACGCCTGTCTCGCTCGGGTGTCCGAGCACGAACTCGCCCGCCTTGATCGGGCGTCCGTCGCCGGGCAGCGGTTCGGCCCCGCTGCCCTCGACCACCGGCTGACTGAAGCCGTCCCGGTAGCCGAAGACGTTGTACCCGTCGGCCGCGAAGTCCTGGTGGGACAGCAGCCGTACGCCAGGAACCTCGCCCAACTCCTTCCCGTAGGCGGCGACTTCCGCACGCCAGTCGTCCTCGGTCGCGGCATACACCGTGACGGCGACGTGCACGCGCGGCGTACCGAAGGGGAACTCCCAGTTCCTGGGCGCGTTCACGCCGGTGTCGCGCAGCCGCTCGGCGCGGGCGGTTTTCACGTACGTCGCAAATCAGCCACTTCGCTACATGAGGCGCGGAGATGCGTGGCGAATTTGAGCGTCTCCGCATAACTGATTACATCATCAGTTTGCGCGAACGCTTTGTCAACGCGCCGGCCGCAGACGCAGCACCGGTCACGCATTGCTGAGCATTCGATATCCGCCGTGACCGAGTCGGCGCGCCAGACGGAGCGGACCTAGGCTGGAACCAGCCGCTGGAAACCGGTCCCGGCGAGCACCGCTGTCCGGACGGAGGCGTGGCGCGTGGAGATGGCTGCCAAGCAGGACGCCCCGACTGCCACTGCCCTGGTCGACCCGGACGGCATGGTGAGTGGTTGGAGCGAGGGCGGGCGGCTGCTGCTGGGCTGGACGGCGGAGGAGACCGTGGGGCGTCCCGTGACCGACCTGTTGGTCGACCGCCCGTCCGACTTTCCCGAGAGTCTCGGCATCGGCTCCGACCCCACGGGAGTCGTCCCGCTGCGCCACCGGGACGGTTCCACGGTGGACGCCGTGCTGACGGCCCATCCGCTGCGCGGCGCGGACGGCCGTTCGCTGGGCCAGGTGGTGACCGTCCAGCCGTGGGGACGCCGCCCCGTGATCGCCGACCGGGCCTTCGAGCAGTGCCCCTTCGCTCTGGGCGTGTACGACCCTGAGCTGCGGTTTCTGTGGGTCAACGCCTCCGCGTGCCGAGTGATGGCGCACTCCGAGGAGCAGGTGCTCGGTGAGAAGTACCGCGAGCTGTTCCCCGAACTGGACGACATGGCCTACACCGACCGGCTCTCCGAGGTCGCGAGGACGGGCGAGCCCGCACGCCTCATCACCGTGTTCCGCCCGCTCGGAAGCAACTACGCCAACGCCTGGGCCACCAGCATGTGGCCCGTCCGAGATGCCGACGGCAAGGTCCGCGCGGTCGCCAACTGGGGATTCGACATGAGCGCCGAGTACTGGGCTCGGCAACGCCTGCTCATCCTCAACAAGGCCAGCGGCGGCATCGGCCTGACACTCGACGTGATCGGCACCGCCCAGGAACTGGCCACGACGCCGGTGCCGGGATTCGCCGACCTCGTCACCGTAGACCTCTTCGACGAGGTGCTGCGCGGGGAGGAACCGCCCTCCGCGTCCGCGTTCACCCCCGGCGAGCCCATCGCGCTCAGCCGTGCCGCCCAGCACAGTGCGGAGGAGGACACCGACCGGGCGCCCGGGCCCGCGACGCCGGTCAGCCACACTCCCGGTTCCGTCGCCGCCCGCTGCATGGCCACCGGCAGGTCCACGGTCGAGCTCGCCGCTCAGCCCGGCCAGGGCGGCGAATGGGCCTTCGGGCCCGGACTCGCCGCCGACCCGGCCCACTGGCCGCCGGGCAACCCGGTGATCGAAGGGTCCATCGCCGCGGACGGGCTGACCGGCCGGATCACCGTGCCGCTCCGGGCCCGCGGCGCGCTGCTCGGCGTCGTCGCCTTCTCCCGCCTCGACCGGCCCGAGGCCTTCACCGCCGACGACCTGATCCTCGCCGAAGAGATGACCGCCAAAGCCGCCGTCGCCATCGACAACGCCCGCCGGTACTCGCGCGAACGCACGACCGCGCTGACCCTGCAACGCAGCCTGCTGCCGCAGGCGCTGCCGAACCAGGAGGCGGTCGAGGCGGCATCCCGCTACCTGCCCGCCGGGACCGGCGCGGAAGTGGGTGGTGACTGGTTCGACGTCGTTCCGCTGTCCGGTGCCCGGGTCGCCCTGGTCGTCGGCGATGTCGTCGGCCACGGCTTGCACGCCTCGGCCGCCATGGGCCGGCTGCGCACCGCGGTCCGCACTCTCGCCGACGTCGACCTGCCGCCGGACGAGCTGCTGACCCACCTGGACGACCTGGTCCTCCACCTGGCCGGCGACCTCCGGCCCGCCGGCCACTTCGAGCCGACCGGCGAGTCCGGCGCCACCTGCCTGTATACCGTCTACGACCCTGTCTCCCGGCGCTTCACGCTGGCCAGCGCCGGCCATCCGCTGCCGCTCGTCATCTCCCCGGACGGCACCAGGACACCGGTGCCCGCCCGTCCGGGTCCGCCGCTCGGCATCGGTGGGCTGCCTTTCGAGGCCACCGAGCTCGAGCTGCCCGAGGGCAGCCTGCTCGTCCTCTACACCGACGGACTGGTGGAAAGCCGCGAGCGCAACGTCGACGAGCGGATCGCCGAACTGCTGCGAACCCTGAACCACTCGGCCACCTCCCTGGACGCCCTGTGCGACACGGTCATGGACGCCATGCTCCCCGAACGCCGCACCGACGACGCCGCCCTGCTGCTCGCTCGCACTCACGCGCTGGATCCCCACCACGTCGCCGACCTGGTCGTGGAGCCCGATCCCGCGCAGGTGCCGCGCGCCAGGAAGTTCGCCGTCGACCAGGTGGACGCCTGGGGCCTGGAGGAGGCGTCGTTCGTCACCGAACTGGTCGTCAGCGAGCTGGTCACCAACGCGATCAGATACGGCGAGCCGCCGATCAGGCTGCGGCTGATTCGCGATACCTCCCTGATCTGCGAGGTCTTCGACGGAAGCAACACCGCTCCGCACCTGCGCCGAGCCCGCGCCTTCGACGAGGGCGGCCGGGGCCTGCTGCTCGTCGCCCAGCTCACCCAGGAGTGGGGCACCCGGCACACGACCAACGGTAAGACGATCTGGTGCGCGCAGGCCCTCTCCTAGGTGTCTGTGATGTCGTGATCAGACGTGGGCGGCCCGATGCGACGGGGCGGGCCGGCCCCTGGCGCCACATCGTGCCGGTCGGCCTTCACGCCGATGGTCCACGTGGTGGACGCCGAGGTGGCGGATCTTCTCGCATCGGCGGGGAAACCCACAGGTCAGGACGGTTCGCACAAGGCGTCAGGTGGCGCAATACTGCGGCAACACCATCGGCGGCAATCCACCGGTACGTTCCCTGACATGCCAGCCGAACCCACCCCCGCAGCCCGCCCGGTCGCCGCCGCGCGCCGCCGACGACTGCGTGCGGACCGGGCGCGACAGCTCGCCGATCTCCTGCGCCACCAGATCCTCGCGGGCGGCTTCCCCCGGCAGGTCCTCCCCCTGGAGGACGTCATCGCCAGGGACTACCGGGCCAGCCGCAACACCGTGCGACACGCCCTGGACCTGCTGCGCGGCGAACATCTCGTCGAGCGGCAGCCCGGCGTCGGCACCGTGGTGGTGTGCGAGAAGTACCCGCACGGCCTGGACCGCCTCCAGGGCCTGGCCGAGACCCTGCACGAGCACGGCCGGGTCACCAACGAGGTCCGTACCGTCGGCCCGGTCTCCGCCCCGGGGCCGGTGGCGCACCGGCTGGGACTGCCCGATCACAGCGATGTGCTCTGTATCGAGCGGCTGCGCCGCTTGAACGGACTTCCGCTGTCCTTGGACCTGTCCTACCTGCCCATGGAAGTGGGCGGGGAACTCCTCGGCTGCGACCTGGAGAACACGGATGTCTTCCGGCTCCTGGAATCGCTCACCGGCGGCCCGCTGGGACATGCCGAGATCACCCTGGAGGCGGTCACCGCCGACGCGCACTCCGCCGCGGTGCTCCAGGCCCCGAAGGGCGCGGCCGTCCTGATGCTGGAGCGGCTGACCCGCCTGCCAGACGGACGCCCGGTGGATCTGGAGTTCATCCGGTTTCGCGGCGACCGCATCACCATGAGTGGTGTGCTGCACCGGTCCGTCTGACGAGGTGCCGCCGGTCCGGCGCCGGTCGTTCTTCCTTCCCTGCTCGCCTCCTGGCCCTCTTCCCTTCGTCCTTCCTTCCCTGTTCCCGCCCTCTTCGGTCTTGGAGACCGCCATGCCTCTCGTTCCGCAGCGTTCGGACGTGCCCGTGACCATCGACGAGTCCAAGTGCATCGCCGGCTGCACCCTCTGCGTCGACATGTGTCCGCTCGACTCGCTCGCCATCCGCGAGGACGACGGCAAGGCCTACATGCACGTGGACGAGTGCTGGTACTGCGGCCCCTGCGCCGCGCGCTGTCCCACCGGTGCGGTCACCGTCAACATGCCCTATCTGCTCCGCTGAAAGGCCGGCCTCCCATGCCCCGCAAGAGAATCCCGCTTCCGCTGCTCCTGGCCACCGCGCTGCTGCCCCTCGCCACCGCCTGCGGCAGCACGGCAGCCGCCGACGGCGACGGCGGAAAGACCGTCACGGTGACCGTCGGGTACCAGTCCAAGACCATCAACACCGTCACCGCCGGCACACTGCTGCGTTCCCTCGGCTACTTCGAGGAAGAGCTCGAGGCGCGCGGGAAGAAGGACGGCGTCTCGTACAAGGTCGTCTGGCAGGACTACGCGACCGGTGCGCCGATCACCGCCCAGATGACGGCCGGAAAGATCGACATCGGGTCCATGGGCGACTTCCCGCTGCTCATCAACGCCGCCCGGGGGAAGCAGCTGGGTCAGCCGACCCGGCTGGTCGCGGTCACCGGCTACAACCTGCGCGGTGGCCTCAACACCGTCGTGACCGCCCCCGGTTCGTCCCTGAAGTCGCTGGCGGACCTGCGGGGCAGGAAGGTGTCCACCAGTGTCGGCTCGGCCGCCGACGGCACCCTCGTGCGCGCCCTTGAGCAGGCCGGTCTCGACCCGAGGCAGGACGTCCAGAAGCTCAACCAGCAGCCCAGCGTGGGCGCGTCCGCCCTGACCGCAGGCAGTGTCGACGCGCTGTCACAGTTCGTCGCGTGGCCGGGTCTGCTGGCCTTCGAGGGCCGGGCCAGGGCCCTGTACGACGGTGCGGTGCTCGACCTGCCGACCTTCCACGGGGTGACCGTACGGCAGAAGTTCGCCGAACAGCGGCCCGGCATCCTGGACGACTTCCTCAAGGCGCAGCGCCGGGCCACCGACCAGCTGCGCGCCGAACCGGTCGCGGCGGCCGAATCGGTGGCGAAGGCCACCGGGCTGCCCGCCGAGGTGGTCTACCTCTACAACGGTGCGAACGGCATCGCCACCTTCGACCCGCAGCTGCGCCCGGAGCTGGTCGCCGCGCTGAAGGCGGACCTGCCGCTGTTGCAGGCGGCCAAGCTGGTCGGTGACGTCGACGTGGACGCGTTCGTCGACCCGGCGCCGCTGCGGCGGGCCGCGTCCACGCCCGCGTACCCGAAGGTGACCACGGTCAAGCCGGAACTGTGGCTCAGGGGACAGACCACCACGCGTTCCTTCGACAGTCCCGAGGAGCTGCTGAAGGCCGTCAAGGGCGCCGATGTGAGGGCCGCCTACGTGCCGGACGCGCTGACCGGCACCCTGTGGTTCGCCGACAAGGCGGTGTGGGTCGCGGACGGCGCGCGGCTGCGGGCCTTCGTCACCCCCGCCAACGCGCAGACGTACGTCTCCGGGCACCCCGGCGCCCGGGTCGTCGGCTACACCGACGCCGTACGGCTGGCGTCATGAGCGCGGGCCGCCGGCTGGTCAGGGCCGGGTCGCTCGCCGGGGCCCTCGCGCTCTGGCAGCTGCTGACCTCGCAGGACGTCGACCTGTGGCTGAGGTTCGAGCAGTTCCCCACTGTCGTCGAGGTGGCCTCGGCCTTCGCCGACCGGGTCGGCACCGCGACGTACTGGCAGGACCTGGGCCACAGCCTGGGCCGGATCGTGGTGGGCTTCCTGCTCGCCGCCGTCCTGGGGGTGGCCGCCGGCACGGCCGTCGCCCGCTCCCGATGGGCCGCCGACCTGCTGGGACCGCTGGTGGAGGTGGTACGCCCCGTCCCGGCCATCGCGCTCGTCCCGGTCGCCATCCTGCTGCTCCCCACCAACGAGCAGGGCATCGTCTTCATCACCTTCACCGCGGCCTTCTTCCCTGTCCTGGTGTCGACCCGGCACGCGGTCCGGGCGCTCACGCCCGCCTGGGAGGAGGCCGTGCTCACCATGGGCGGCGGCCGGCTGCGCGTGCTGGGCTCGGTCGTGCTGCCGGGTGCCCTCCCGGGCATCTTCGGAGGCCTGTCCGTGGGCATCGGCGTCGCCTGGATCTGCGTGATCTCCGCGGAGATGATCTCCGGCGAGTACGGGGTCGGCTACCGGACCTGGCAGGACTACACGGTCGTCGACTACCCGGGCGTGTTCGTCGGCATGGCCACCATCGGCGGCCTCGGCTGGCTCACCTCGACGGCGGTGGAGTACCTCGGCCGCCGCACGACCGCGTGGCTGCCCCGCCCGACCGCGCGCGGCGGAGCCGACGCCCCGAGGCCGGCCTTCCGCAGGGTGCGCGCAGCGGCCCCTGCGACACCCCGGTCCGCCGAGACTCCACCGCTCCTCGCGGACCCCACCGCCGTCGCCGCCACTCCCCGGAAGGAACCGGTTCCATGACCGTCGCGCCCGCGCACACCGGTGCCGAGCTCACCCTGGACGCCGTGCGGCTCGGCCACCCGGACGGCGCCGACGTCCCCGGCAGGCTGACGCTGAGCATCGCACCCGGCGAACTGCTGGCCGTGGTCGGCCCGTCCGGCTGCGGGAAGTCGACCCTGCTGCGCACCCTCGCGGGGCTGCTGCCACCGCTGGAGGGCCGGGTCGGCCAGGACGGGGAGCGGATCGCCCGGCCCGCCGCCGACCGGGCCCTGGCGTTCCAGCACGATGCCCTGCTGCCCTGGCGGACCGTCCGTGCCAACGTGGAGTTGCCGCTGGCGATCCGGCGGGTCCCTCGTGCCGAACGGCGGCGCTCGGCGGCCGCATGGCTGGACCGGGTCGGCCTCGCCGATCACGCCCACAAATTGCCGCACCAGCTGTCCGGCGGCCAGCGCCAACGGGTCCAGCTGGCCCGCGCCCTGGCCGGCGGCCCCCGTGTGGTCCTGATGGACGAGCCCTTCGGTGCGCTCGACGCGCACACTCGGGCCGGGATGCAGGACTTGCTGGTCGACATCCTGCGAGGCACCGGCGCCACCGTCGTCTTCGTCACCCACGACGTGGACGAGGCCCTGTACCTCGGCGACCGGGTCCTCCAGCTCGCCTCCGGGCAGGTCCTCGACGTCCCGCACCCGCGGGAGCGTGACGCCCGGACCGCCCCCGGCACCGCGGAAGCGCGCCGCCGCATCCTCGCGTCCCTCTGAAGCCGGCCCCGGCCCCCACTCCCGGCCAAACGCCCGGCCCCACCTCCGATCCCGAACCCTCTCCCGAATCCGGCCCTCTCCCGATCCCGACCCCTCTCACCTCGCCTCCGAGAGGATCGGAGCGGCATCCGAAAGGCACCCCCGTGGACACGCTCGTGGACACCCCCCTGCCCATACCCGCACTCGCCGACGCAACCGAACTGTCCTGCGACGTCCTGGTCATCGGCGGCGGTACCGCGGGCACCATGGCCGCGCTGACCGCCGCCGGACGCGGCGCGTCCGTGCTGCTCCTCGAAAAGGCTCACGTCCGTCACTCCGGCGCCCTCGCCATGGGAATGGACGGCGTCAACAACGCCATCATCCCGGGCCGGGCGGAACCCGACGACTACGTCGCCGAGATCACCCGCGCCAACGACGGCGTCGTCGACCAGTCCACCGTCCGGCAGACCGCGACCCGCGGCTTCGGGATGGTCCAGCGCCTGGAGTCGTACGGCGTGAAGTTCGAGAAGGACGAGCACGGCGACTACGCGGTTCGCCAGGTGCACCGCTCCGGCTCGTACGTGCTGCCGATGCCGGAGGGCAAGGACGTCAAGAAGGTGCTCTACCGGCAGCTGCGGCGGCGGGAGATGCGCGAGCGGATCCGGATCGAGAACCGGGTGATGCCGGTCCGGGTGCTCACGCACCCGGACGACGGACGGGCGATAGGCGCGGCGGGATTCCACACGCGTACGGGCGACTTCGTGATCGTCCGGGCGGGCGCGGTCATCCTGGCCACCGGTGCGTGCGGCCGGCTCGGCCTGCCCGCCTCGGGCTATCTGTACGGCACCTACGAGAACCCGACCAACGCCGGCGACGGCTACGCCATGGCCTACCACGCGGGGGCCGCGCTCACCGGGATCGAGTGCTTCCAGATCAATCCGCTGATCAAGGACTACAACGGACCGGCGTGCGCCTACGTCGCGAACCCGTTCGGCGGGTACCAGGTGAACCGGCACGGCGAGCGCTTCGTCGAGTCGGACTACTGGTCGGGGCAGATGATGTCCGAGTTCGCGGCCGAACTCGCCTCCGACCGGGGGCCGGTGTACCTCAAGCTCAGCCATCTGCCCGAGGAGACCGTCGGCGCCGTCGAGTCGATCCTGCACACGACGGAACGGCCCACCCGCGGCACCTTCCACGCGAACCGCGGCCATGACTACCGCACGCACGACATCGAGATGCACATCTCGGAGATCGGGCTCTGCGGTGGACATTCCGCCTCCGGGGTTCGGGTGGACGCACACGCCCGTACGACGGTGCCCCGGCTGTACGCGGCCGGCGACCTGGCCTGCGTACCGCACAACTACATGATCGGCGCGTTCGTCTTCGGCGATCTGGCCGGTGAGGACGCGGCGCAGTACCGCGCGTTCGAGGGCGCGTTGCCCGCCGAGCAACTGGCCGCCGCCCACGAACTCGTCTACCGACCGCTGCGCAACCCCGACGGACCACCGCAGCCGCAGGTCGAGTACAAGCTGCGCCGGTTCGTCAACGACTACGTGGCACCGCCCAAAACGGGGGCGAAGCTCTCTCTGGCGGTCGAGGCGTTCACCCGGATGTCGCGCGAGATCGAGGGCATGGGGGCTCGCACGCCGCACGAACTGATGCGGTGCGCCGAGGTCTCCTTCATCAGGGACTGCGCGGAAATGGCCGCCCGGGCCTCCCTGGCCAGGACCGAGTCGCGGTGGGGCCTCTACCACGAGCGACTGGACCACCCGGGCCGGGACGACGCGGGCTGGTTGCACCACCTCGACCTGCGCAAGTCCGCCTCGGGGACGATGGAGTTCACCGCGCGGCCGGTGGAGCCGTACGTGGTGCCGGTCCCGGAGTTCGCGCCCGCGCCCGGACCCGAGCGCTTTCTGGGCGAGGTCCCCCTGGTACCGGTCGCCACTGCCGGGCCGAGGGAAGCCGCCCCTGCCGCCCGGCCGACCACGCCGGACGCCGGACCGGCAGCGGGTCCGTCGCCGACCAGGGCCGGTGAGGACGCCGGGACGGCGGCCGCCTCGGCCCCGGCCGCTGCCCCCGACACCATGGCCGCGGTGCCGGCCTCCCCTGCGCCACCGACGGCAGCGCGGGACGCCGCGGCTCCCGTCACGGCCCCGGCAGAGGTCACCGCGCCCAGCCCGGACCTGCTGCTCCGCCTCCTCTCCCTCACCGAGGAGTCCGCCGAGCTGGAGACGTTCCTGCCGTACCTCGCGGACACCGATCCGGCCGTGCGGGCGGCGGCCGTGGCCGCCCTCGGCGAGACGGCGCCGGCGGGCGCCGGCCCCGTCCTCGCCGCTCACCTGCTGGACACCGCGCCTGCTGTCCGGGCCGCCGCCGCGTCGGTGCTGCGCGAGCTGGTCGAAGTGCTGCCCGCCGAAGCGGAGTTGGGCACCGCGCTCAAGACCGCTTCGGTCTTCGCCGACCCGGCCGTCCGAGCGGCGGCGCTGGACGTGTTGCGCGCCTTGCGGCTGGGTGATGCCGCGGCCTACGCGGCCGCGCTCGTCGACGAAGACATCGAGGTGCGCATCACCGCCGTGCGGGCCCTGGTGTCCGTGGACGCGGTCGACGAACTGGTGGTGGCCGCCGAGGACCCGGCCCGCGAGGTGCGGGTCGCGGTGGCTCGCGGTCTCGCGGCCGTACACGCCGCGGCTCCCGCGACCCTCGACCGGCTGGTGGCCGACCCGGACCCGCTCGTCAGGGGCGCCGCGTTCGGCGCGCTGGCCGCGACCGGCTGCCCACCGCCGTACGCGGCGCGGGCGGCGGCCGCCCTGGCCGATCCGGCCTGGCAGGTCAGGGCCGGCGCCGCGAGCGCTCTGCGGGCGGCCCCGGCCACCGAGGCCGTCACGGCCCTCACCCGAGCCCTGGCCGACCCCAACGCGGATGTCCGCAAGGCCGCCACCCTCTCGCTCCTGCAACACCGCGCCGCCCCTGAGGCCCGGACCGCCCTGGCCGCGGCCACTCTCGACCCGGATGCCGACGTCCGCGCCTACGCGTCCCGCGCCACGGCGTGACGACGGGGCTCAAGGCGGCTCTGCTCGTCCCCTCCTCCGACCCGTCACCGTCGGGAGTCGTTCACGCGAGGGAATGTCCGTGTCCGAACACGCGCGGGGCGCGTCAGGTCGTCCGTTCGGCGTCTGTTCGGCGGGCTCCGGGCAGGTGCACCACGAGGAGCGTGAAGGCGGCCAGCGCGACGTTGCGGGCCGCGGCGTCCAGACCGTTCCAGTCGGACGACTGCCACATGGCGAACCACTCGCCGCCGATCGCGAGGAAGCCCATCCCGAAGAGCAGCAGCACCATCACCAGCCCCGCCGTGCTCGCCGCGCGGGCGCGGTCGTACGCGTCGCGGCGCAGTCCCGTGATCCAGAACCAGGTGGCGGCGAGGAGGACCATCGCGGCCAGCGTCTCCCAGGCGATGACGGCGACGTAGGCGGCGTTCTGGAGGGCGGGCGATTCGATCGCACGCCACATCAGGTCAGGGTCCTTGAAGGTGGTGTCCATGCTCAGGACGTGCTGGACGAACTGCTGGTTGGTCCCGAAGTCCGTGATGTTGCCGAAGGCGACCAGGGTCATGGAGAGCGCGACGGTCGCCGTCAGTGCCGTCGCCGCGACGGGCAGCGTGCCCAGCCGGAGGAGCCGGTTCTGCCGGGTGGCCGGGGCCGTTCCCGGGGAAGGGGCGCCGGAGTCGGTGCGGGTCGGCCGGTGGGCCTGTGCCATGGATGTGTCCTCCCTCGTCGTCCCGCGGGCGCGTCGACCGCGGGCTCGTACCGTCCCTTCCCCGCTTCCCGCCCGTACCACCCCCGACGGGCTCGGGCTGAGGAAGCGTTCCCGCCGGTGCCGGATAGGGTGAGTGGGCTCCGCGAGAGGCGGGGCCGGATTTCGTATGGGGTGGGAATGCCGAAGCACCGGCTGTCCAGAAAGGGCCGCTACGTAGCCCTGGCGACGACGGGGATCGCCGTCGTGGTCGCTGCCGGGGTCGCGGCGCAGACGTCGATGGCGGCCTCGGCATGGCCGGCCCAGAGGACGTACACCGGGCGGGCGTTCGACACCTGCGCAGCGCCCTCGCTCGCCGCGATGAAGGCGTGGAAGAAGGACGGCTACTACGGCGGTGTCGCGGTCTACGTCGGCGGCAGGAACCGCGGCTGCGGCCAGCCCAACCTGACCAGGTCGTGGGTGAAGTCGGTCGACGGGCTCGGCTGGCGGGTCATCCCGCTCTACGTCGGCGCCCAGCCGCCCTGCCAGAAGAGCGGGAACAAGGAGAGGTTCACCGCGGCCACCGCGGCCTCGGTCGGCGCGAGCAACGCCAACGACGCGGTCGCCAAGGCTTCGGCGCTCGGCTTGAAGGCCGGCAGCCCGGTCTACCTCAACATGGAGCCGTACGACACGGCCGACAAGGCGTGCAACGAGGCGACCCTGAACTACGTACGGTCCTTCACCAGGACCCTGCGCGCCAAGACCTACCGCGCCGGCCTCTACGGCTTCAGCACCTCCAGTGCCAAGGCGATCGCCACCGCGAAGGACCGCACGGACCTGCCGGGCAACCTCTGGTACGCCCAGTGGAACGGCCAGGAGACCACGACCAAGGACTGGCCCTGGGATCCGAAGCTGTACACCGACCACAGCCGGGGCCACCAGTACAAGGCCAACAGCAAGGAGACCAGGGGCGGTTACACCATCACCGTCGACAGGAACGCCTGGGACGCACCGGTCGCCCTCATCGGATGAACGGCTGACCGGCAGAACGGCTGACCGGCGTACGCCGCCCGTCCCGGGTCGTGGCAGGCCCCGGACGGGCGGCAGGCGGATCGGCGGGCGCCGTCCGTTCAGGCGGCGATGGTGAGTTTCACCGGCTCGGTGCCGGTCGCACTGTGCCTCTCGGCCCAGCCCTCCAGCGCCGTACGGCAGGCGTGGTCCAGGTGGTGAAGGCCCGACAGGTCGAGTTCGACCGGGCGGTCCTGCGGAAGGGACTCCAGGCTGTCGAGGATCTTCGGCAGGCGGAGGAAGGTGGCGTTGCCCGCCAGGTGCGCCTGGACGGGGCCGGTGCCCTCGTCCATGACCTCCAGCTTCACGTGCGAGGCCTCCCACGCGGTCTTGGCGACCGCCAGGGCGAGACCGATCAGGACGCCCTCGAACATGTTCACGACGACGATGGCCACGGCCGTGACCACCAGGACCACCGCCTCTCCCTTGTGATCCCGCCACAGCCCCGCGAGCCGGCGGAACGGGATCAGCTTCCAGCCCGCGTGCACCAGGATGCCGGCGAGGGCGGGCAGCGGGATCAGGGCGAGGGCGAACGGCAGCACGGCGGCGAACAGCAGCAGCCATACGCCGTGCAGGACCCGCGACGCCTTGGTCCTGGCGCCTGCCTCGACGTTGGCGGAGCTGCGTACGATCACCGCGGTCATCGGCAGCGCGCCGAGGAGACCGCACACGGTGTTGCCCGTGCCCTGGGCGATCAGCTCCTTGTCGTACTCGGTGCGCGGACCGTCGTGCAGCCGGTCCACGGCCGCCGCGCTGAACAGACTCTCCGCGGACGCGATGAGCGCGAAGGCGATGATCGTGCCCCAGACGGCCGCGTCGGCGAGCTGGGCGAAGGCCTGGGAGCCGGGCGGCTGGACGACGCCCAGCAGGCCCTCGACCTCGACCGTGGCGACGGGCAGGCCGAGGCCGAGCGAGGCGGCCGTCGCCAGCACCACCGCGGCGAGGGCGCCCGGCACGGAGCGCACCCGCCTCGGCAGCTTCTTCCACAGCACGATGACGGCGATCGTGCCGGCACCGATCGCGAGCGAGGCCAGGGCCTCGGCACTCCCGAGCACGTCGGCGAAAGCCCGGGGGAGTTCCACGATCTTGTCGATGCCGGTCTTGGGGGCCTTGAGGCCGGCGGCCGCGTAGAGCTGGCCGGCGATGATCACCAGGCCGATGCCGCAGAGCATGCCCTCGACGACGGAGACGGATATCGCCCTGAACCAGCGGCCGATCCCGAGGAGGCCCATGGCGAGCTGGAGCAGACCGGCGGCCAGCACGATCACGCCGAGCGTACCCACCCCGAACTCGCTGACCGCCTCGAAGACGAGCACGGTCAGGCCTGCGGCGGGCCCGGACACCTGAAGGCTGCTGCCGGCCATGAAGCCGGTGACGAGGCCGCCGATGATGCCGGTGACGAGTCCGAGTTCGGCCGGGACGCCGGAGGCGACCGCCACGCCGACGCACAGCGGTACGGCGACGAGGAAGACGACGACGGAGGCGAGGAAGTCCTGGCGCAGGTGGGGGAAGCGGCGGCGCACGCCGGCCGTCGCGCTCCTCACAGCGCCTCGAACGAGTCGGTGTCCGGGCGGTGTTCGCGCACGGCGCCGGTCCCCACCTCGTAGTACCAGCCGTGCAGCCGGAGCCGGCCCTCCGCCAGCCGCCTCTCGACGCACGGGTACGAGCGCAGTCGCAGCAGCTGGGTCAGGACGTGGTTCTGTACGGCCTCGGCCACCGTCGGGTCGGTCGGATCGGAGCACCGGGGCTCGTCCGCCGCGTGCGCGAGCCAGTCCCGTACGGCCGGTACGGCGGTCAGGTCCTCGCCGCGTACCAGCGCGCCCACGGCGCCGCAGTGGGAGTGCCCGCAGACCACGATGTCGCTGACGCCGAGGACCTCCACGGCGTATTCGATGGTGGCCGCCTCACCGGTGGGGGCACCTGAGGCGTACGGGGGAACGATGTTGCCGGCCGTGCGCAGCTCGAAGAGCTCGCCGGGACGGGCGCCGGTGATCAGGGCCGGGACGACCCGGGAGTCGGAGCAGGTGATGAACAGGACCGCCGGGGACTGGCCTGCGGCGAGGCCGGTGAACTCCTCTGGGCGCTGTCCGAAGGTGCGCGCGTTGTCGATGAGGGGTTGCATGGCGTGGTGATTCCTCCTGGCGCGCGATGGGTGCGCGTCGGGTGCGTGACGGAGAGGTGTGGGGGACTGCTCTGCCACGGTCAGCAGCGGAACACCTGAAGGGCGGCGCGGGACGGGGCTCTGGGGCCTCTCGACTCGGGCGTGTGCGGGGTGCTGGTCACCGATTCGCCTCGTCCGGCCGCCGGTTCGCGGTCCAGGGCGGCCGTCGGGCGATCGGCCCGGCCGGATGTTCGCGGGGTGTACGCGTGTGCGAAGGGGCCGGTGGTGGCGAGAACCGCCGAGGCGAGCAGCACGACGGCGATGAGCGTCAGCGCGCACCGGGTCGTCGCAGCTCGTGACATGCGGCTTCCGCTTCCCTTTCGGTGGGTTCGGACGCATAGTCCGAACCAACACTTACCCAAGAGGAGGTCAAGAAGAATGTTAGGCGGGCAAAGTCGCATGCGGGGTCAACGC
This sequence comes from Streptomyces sp. NPDC127114, assembly GCF_042677525.1. Taxonomy (NCBI): domain Bacteria; kingdom Bacillati; phylum Actinomycetota; class Actinomycetes; order Kitasatosporales; family Streptomycetaceae; genus Streptomyces; species Streptomyces sp. NPDC127114. The sequence continues at coordinate 5,939 of NZ_JBHXTJ010000018.1, read as the reverse complement.
GAGGTTTCCGCCCGAGGAGCGCCCTGAAAGCGAGGAGAATTGGCCGGATCGAGTTGATCGCGAAAGCGATGTCGACGAGGCGTCAACCATGCGCGGGCCCGCGGTCCGAGCGGGCGCGGCAGGGTGCGTCAGGCGTCGGCCCGGCTCAGGCCCAGGTGGGGTTCCAGGGTCAGCCGGAGGCCGGCGACCGCGTGTTCCGGTTCCGTGGGCCACGGTGTCATCGCGCTCGCCCCGTGGCCTCCGAGCCCCACCCGCTCGTGGCCCGCGAGGGGTTCCTTCAGCGCGCCGAACAGACGGGCCACCGTGTCGCCCTGGGTGTCGTGGAGGTCTTCCATCCCGGTGACGATGTGGAGGAAGGACTCGTGCAGTCGCAGCGGCCGCTGGTCGCGGTGGCTGAGCCGCTGGGCGCGGCGGAAGTGGTCGTCGCGGCCCTGGTGGATGTCGTAGAAGGCGCCGACGAGGACGAGCAGGCGTTCGTAGGCGTGCCGGTAGGCGCCCTGGTAGAAGGACGCCGCTTCGGACTCGCCGACGTCCCGGCGGAGCGTCGCGGCGATGGACGCGGCGGCGAGCATGCCGCTGTGCATGGCGAGGTGGACGCCGGTGGACAGCAGCGGGTCGAGGAAGCAGGCCGCGTCTCCGGCCGCGAACCAGCCGGGTCCGCAGAACTTGTCCGCCACGTACGAGTAGTCGCTCTCCACCCGCAGGCCGGTGACCCGGTCGGCGTCCGCGAGGAGGCCCGCCAGGGCCGGGGTGCGGGCCAGGCGGTCGGCGTAGAACGCGTCCGTGCCACCGAGCAGCCGACGGCCCTCGGTGAAGGAGTGCTTGTCGGTGACCAGGCCGACGCTGACGGTTCCGTCGTGCAGGGGGATGGCCCAGAACCAGCCGTGGTCGGGCAGGGAGTAGAGGCGGATGGCGCCCTCGGGGGCGTCCGGCGCGGGCTTCGCGCCCCGCCAGTACCCCCACGTGGCCACGTTGCGGAACGCGTCGTGGAACCGGCGGGTCCGTAACTGCCGGGCGGTGAGCAGCCCGGCCCGGCCGGAGGCGTCCACCAGGTACCGGAACGAGGTCACCCCCTGGTGGCCGGCCGCCGATATCCACTCCCCCGCCGTCGCCCGCCCCTCGTCGTCGTCGAACTCGACCGCCCGCACGGCGGTTTCCTCGTGGACCCGGACGCCCTGGTCACGGGCGTGGTCGAGCAGCGTCCGGTCGAACTCCCCGCGGACGACCTGGAAGCTGTACGGGGCGCCCGGCCCCAGCCCGTCGAACCGCAGGGCCCATTCCTGGCCGCCCCAGTCGTAGAAGGCGCCCGTCTTGCGTACGAAACCACGCCGCTCGACGGCTTCCCGCGCGCCCAGCAGGTCCAACAGGGGCAGCAGGGACGGCAGGAGGGACTCGCCGATGTGGTAGCGGGGAAAGCGGGCCTTCTCCAGCAGGGTGACGCCGAACCCCTGGCGGGCCAGCAGAGCGGCCGCCGTCGCCCCGGCCGGACCCCCGCCGACCACCAGGACGTCCGTCTCCTCTCGCGGGTCTCCGTCGTGCATGGCGGCCTCCTGTCCTCGGGGACTGCATGGCTCCGTCAGTGAACAGCTCGACGGTGCGTACCGGTAGACCGCCTCCGCCGGAATCGGCCCCGCGGTGGACCGGCACTGCGGTGAATCGCCACCGCCACGCAGGTGACTCGGCCGTGGTGCTCCCTGCTCGGCGCGGCCCCGTCCGATAGACCACGGTGCGTCACCGCACCCACCACTTCCGAAGGAGCACACCCATGACCGCAGACCTGCTGAGCCGCAAGTTCGGGCACCGCTTCGACCTCCTCGACACCGACCGGGACGGCTACATCTCCGAAAGGGACTTCACCGCCCTCGTCGACCAGCTCATCGCCGGAACCGGCGAACCCTCCGACTCGCACAAGGTCCGCGCCCTCCGCGACTCCAAGGCCCACTACTGGATCTCTCTCAGCCGGCTCGTCCCCACGGACGGCACCGGACGGATCTCCCGGGACGACTTCGTCACCGGGCTGGCCCAGTCACCCGACCCGAAGCGGATCTCCGCCATGGTCCGCCCCTCCGTGGAGGCCGACCTCGCCCTCGCCGACACGAACGACGACGGCGTGGTCGACGTCGCCGAGTTCACCAGGCTCTACCAGGCTCTCGGCGTACCGGAGTCGCAGGCGGAGGAGATCTTCCGTACGCTCGACCGGGACGACGACGGCGAACTCACCCTCGACGAGTGGCTGACGGCCGCGATGGAGTTCTTCACGTCCACCGACCCCCAGGCGCCCGGGAACAAGATCCTCGGCCACGTCTGAGTCCCCCCTGCGAGACGGCGGGTGTGCGGGCCGGCACCGGCGGGTGGGGTCACCGGGAGTCTGAGCAGGTGGGGTCGGGGATCGCGCTCACGGTGTACGGCGGCCGGCCCGGGGGCTCGTCGAGCTGGCTGTTGACCACGTAGAGGCGGCAGCCGTGCTTCGCCAGCGTGGTGGGCAGGTCGAAGGGTTCCTCGGTGAGGCGGTGGACGACCGTGCCCGTCCGCAGTTCCCGGTCGAGCCGGGCGATGTAGACACCGTGCGGGGCACCGTAGTTGAGCACGGCGTACAGCGTGCGGCCGCGCAGCACCATGCCGTCGGCGCCGAAGGACTGGTCGCCGAGGTCGAGCCGGCTGACCTCGCGGTCGGCGGTGCCGATCCGCCAGACGGCCTCCGTGCCGTTCGACGCCACGAGGAGGGTGGAGCCCGTCGCGTCGGCCACGATGCCGTTCAACAGCCAGTACCGGGACGGGAACTGGGGGAACGCGGCACGGATGTCGAGCCAGGGTTCGAGCGGTCCCACGGTCGAGCCGTGGATCTCCGCCCGGTGGATGACGGGGTTGGCCCAGTCGGTGACGTATACCGCGTCGTCGGTCACGGCCAGGTCGTTGAGGTGCGGCGCGCCGAGCGGCCCGTCCTCGGCGGTGCGGCGGGCGAGCAGCCGACCGTGGCGGTCGTGGACGGTGAGGGTCGCGCCCCCGACGGACAGGACACGGCCGCGCCGGTCGGTGTGGACGCCCAGGGTGCTGGGGCGGTCTTCCAGCCCGCGCGCCGGGAACGGCGCGAGGTCCGGGGTGCCGATCCGGCCGCGGTACAGGGTGCCGAGGCCGTCGGAGGAGACGTACAGGGTGCCGTCCGGGGTGACCGTGATCCCTTCGGGCAGCACGCCCTCCTCGCGGGAGACGACGTAGCGGTCGGGCAGGTCGCGCGCGGCGGCGGGGACGGGTGTGCCGGCGAGGGGCGTGAGCAGCAAGGTCGCTGCGAGGCAGGCGGTTCGGACGGGAATGCGGCGCATCGGCGCGACCTCCGTGGCGATGGGGATGCTCTGGGCAAGGTGAAGGGGACGAGAGGAGCGTGCGGTGTCCGCGCGCTCGGCGCACTGCCTTTCGCCCCTCGTCGAAAGGGTCCGGCGGGCGGATAATCGCTCGTCATGATCCGTCTTCACTTCACCGCCGACGACCTGTGCCGGATCACGCTCGCTCCGGCGCCCAACGCGCTGGCGGAGACGGCACTCGGCGTGGGGCTGAGTCTGCGTCGGAGCGGGCGGAGGGGCGGGGGCCGGGGATTCGGGCAGGGGCGTCGTGCGCGGTCCGCCGCCCTGGAGTGGCACCGCTCCGTGCCCGGAGGTCCGGGTGTCCGGGCCGGTGCGCTCGCGGAGCTGGTCGCGGAGGACGGCTTCGTACCGGACTTCCTGCTGCAGCCGGGGATCCACGACCTCGCCGGCGGTCTGGAGGCGGTCGCGGCGACACCGGCGGAGCGGCTGGCGCTCGATCTGGGCATCCCCGAGGCGGCGGGGTGGAACGGTGGTCTGGTCAGGCCGGGCCGGTGGGCGCGCGAGCTGGTCGAGGGCTCCCCGGCCGCGACCCGGGCCCTGCTCCACGACACCCGGGACTTCTTCGCCAGGCATGTGGAACCGCTCTGGCCGCGGATCCGCCAGGACGTCCTCGCCGATCGCGCGCTGCGGTCGGAGATGCTGCTCCGCGGCGGCGTCGACGCCCTGCTGACGACGCTCGGCACGACCTGGCGGTGGCAGCACCCGACGCTCCACCTGCCCTCGGCGTCGGCGTACGACATCCCGCTGTGCGGGCGGGGGCTGCTGCTGGTCCCGTCATGGTTCGCGACCGGCCCGTTGGTGATGTACCGCCCGGAGGCGGCGACCGTGCTCGTCTATCCCCTGTACGAGGCGCCCGGCGGGAGCGCCGCCGCCGAGGGGCGGCCGGAGGCGCTGGCGGCGCTGCTGGGCCGCACCCGGGCCCGTGTGCTGGCCCTCCTGCGCACCCCCGCCACCACGACGGCGCTCGCCGAGCGCGCCTCCGTCTCCCTCGCGGCGGCCAGCCACCACGCGGGGGTCCTGCGGACCGCCGGGCTGATCGGCACCGTGCGCACGGGGACGGCGGTCCTGCACAGCCTCACCCCGCTCGGCCACTCCCTGCTGGCGGGAACCGCCGAGTGACACCCCACCGCGCTCGGGCATCGACTCCGGTCCCGGCCCGCCGCGAGCGGGCTTCTCCGCCGGCCGCGCCGGCGGAGAAGCCCGCTCATCATCGGGCGGAGAAGGAGTGGACCGTCGTCGAGCGGTAGGTCCGGCCCGGGCGGAGCACCGTCGGCGGGAAGGACGGCTGGTTGGGCGAGTCGGGGAAGTGCTGGGTCTCCAGGCAGAAGCCGTCGCCCTGGCGGTAGACCTTCCCCGAGGTGCCGGTCAGCGTGGCGTCGAGGAAGTTGCCGCTGTAGAACTGGACGCCCGGTTCGGTCGTCGCGATCTCCATCACGCGGCCCGAGACCGGCTCCGTCACGGTCGCGACATGCTGCGGGGCGTCGGTGAGTCCCTTGTCGAGCACGAAGTTGTGGTCGTAGCCGCGGCCGAAGACGACCTGTGGGTGCGCGTCGCGGATGTCGCGGCCGATGGGCTTGCCGGTGCGGAAGTCGAAGGGGGTGTGCGCGACCGCGGCGAGTTCGCCGGTGGGTATGAGGGTGGCGTCGACGGGGGTGTAGCGGGAAGCGGCGATCCTCAGGGTGTGGTCGAGGATGCTGCCGCTGCCTTCGCCGGCGAGGTTGAAGTAGGTGTGGTTGGTGAGGTTCACGACGGTGGCCCTGTCCGTCGTGGCCTCGTACTGGATGCGGAAGTCGCCGCGCGGGGTGAGGACGTAGTCGACGCGGACGTGCAGCGTGCCCGGGTAGCCCATCTCTCCGTCCGCGCTGACGTAGCGCAGGGTGAGGCCGGTGTCCCGCCCCCGCGCGTACGGCTCGACGTCCCACACCCGCTTGTCGAAGCCCTTGTCCCCGCCGTGCAGGCTGTTGGGGTCGTCGTTGACGGGGAGCCGGTACGTTCTGCCGTCGAGTGTGAAGGTGCCGCCCGCTATGCGGTTGCCGTAGCGGCCGATGACGGCGCCGAAGTACGGGCTGCCCGCCACGTAGTCGTCGAGGTTGTCGAAGCCGAGCGACACGTTCGCGTACCGCCCGCGCCTGTCGGGGAGGTCGAGGCTCTGGACGATGCCGCCGTACGAGAGCACGCGCAGCCGGGTGCCTCCCGCGGCCACCGTCCAGCGGTGGACGCGCGTGCCGTCGGGCAGGGTGCCGAACAGTTCCTTCGCCGGTCTTCCGCCCGGCCGTTCCGCGCCTCCCGGGGCGGCGGACGCCGGGGTCGTGCCCAGCGCGGCCGCTGCCACTCCGGCGGCACCCGCCGCCATCACCGTGCGCCTGTCGATGGTCATGTCGTTGTGGCTCCTCAAGGGGAAGGTTCGATATGTCGGACGTCGTTCGACGTCGCGGGCGTGGGGGGGGCCGCCGGGCGTAGGGGGGGCCCCCCCCCCCCCGCCCCACCCCCCCCCCCCCCGGGGGGGGCCGCCCCTCGGGGCCCCCCCCCCGCTCCGGCGTTTACGGCGCCGGACGAGGCGACGCCGGTGAGCACCCGGAA
>NZ_JBHXTJ010000017.1:0-156680 GCF_042677525.1 Streptomyces sp. NPDC127114 | reverse complement strand
CACCTCCCCTTCGCTTCGCTCGTGGAGGAGTCCGAAACGTCCGGACACCCCCGCCCCCGCTCCGGCCCCGCACCCCTCCCCGTCGTCGGCCGCGGGCCGGCGGATCGGGACAACCCGGGGTGCCGGTCGCGCGTCCCTGATCGTGGCGTTCCGAGGGGAGGCCGTATGACCGCCGACGACATCCGGGTGGCGCGTCGCGGGCCCGCGACCGGCCACGGTGGGTCACCCGCGCACGCCGTCGTCGTCGGCGGCGGGCTCGCCGGTGTCACCTGCGCGCTGCAGCTCGCCGAGAGCGGGGTGCGCGTCACGCTGCTCGAAGGGCGGCCGCGGCTCGGCGGGCTCGCGTTCTCGTTCCGGCGCGGCGATCTGACGGTCGACAACGGGCAGCACGTCTATCTGCGGTGCTGCACCGCCTACCGGTGGTTCCTCGACCGGATCGACGGCACCCGCCTCGCGCCCGTACAGCCGCGGCTCGACGTGCCCGTGCTCGACGTCGGGCACCCCCGCGGACCGCGGCTCGGGCGGCTGCGGCGCACCGCCCTGCCCGTACCGCTGCACCTCGCCGCGAGCCTGGCGACCTATCCGCACCTCTCGCTCGCCGAGCGGGCGAGCGTCGGTCGTGCCGCCCTCGCCCTGAAGAAGCTCGACCCCGCCGACCCGGCCCTCGACGGCATCGACTTCGCGACCTGGCTCGGCCGCCACGGCCAGTCCGCGCGGGCCGTCGAGGCCCTGTGGGACCTGGTCGGGGTCGCCACCCTCAACGCCGTCGCCCCGCACGCCTCCATGGGCCTGGCCGCGATGGTCTTCAAGACCGGGCTGCTCTCCGAGCCCGGTGCCGCCGACATCGGCTGGGCGCACGTGCCGCTCGGCGAACTCCACGACACCCGCGCCCGCAAGGCCCTGGACGCGCTCGGTGTCCGCACCGAGCTGCGCACCAAGGCCGAGCGGATCACCCGCGGCGACGACGGGCGCTGGACCGTGCGGGTGCCGGGGGAGACCCTGGAGGCCGACGCCGTCGTCCTCGCCGTGCCGCAGCGCGAGGCCCGCGGGCTCCTGCCCGACGGCGCCCTCGACGATCCCGACCGCCTCCTCGACATCGGCACCGCCCCCATCCTCAACCTGCACGTCGTCTACGACCGCAAGGTGCTGCGGCAGCCCTTCTTCGCCGCGCTCGGTTCACCGGTGCAGTGGGTCTTCGACCGCACCGACTCCTCCGGCCTGACGGGCGGCGGCCAGTACCTCGCCGTCTCCCAGTCCGCCGCCCAGGACGAGATCGACGAGCCCGTCGCCGCGCTCCGCGAGCGCTACCTCCCGGAGCTCGAGCGGCTGCTGCCCGCCGCCCGGGGCGCCGGGATCCGGGACTTCTTCGTCACCCGCGAGCGGACCGCCACGTTCGCCCCGACCCCTGGCGTCGGCCGGCTCCGCCCCGGCGCCCGCACCCACGCGCCCGGCCTGTACCTGGCCGGCGCATGGACCGCCACCGGCTGGCCCGCGACCATGGAGGGTGCCGTCCGCAGCGGCTTCAGCGCCGCGGGCGCCGCACTCTCCGCCCTCGGCCGCCGCTACGACCATCCGCTACAGGAGGCGGCATGAGTGTGAGTACCGGAACTAGAGGAGAGACCGTGCCGACTGCGCCCCCGGGGAATCCGGCCGTCGACACCGCGGACGTCGCCGCACTGCTGGAGCGGGGCCGCGCCCTGTCCACGCCCGTCATGCGGGCGGCCGTCGACCGCCTCGCGCCGCCCATGGACACCGTGGCCGCCTACCACTTCGGCTGGATCGACGCCCAGGGCAACCCGACCGAGGGCGACAGCGGCAAGGCCGTCCGGCCCGCGCTCGCCCTGATCTCCGCCGAGGCGGCGGGCGCCGCGCCCGAGGTCGGCATCCCCGGCGCCGTCGCCGTGGAGCTCGTGCACAACTTCTCGCTGCTCCACGACGACCTGATGGACGGCGACGAGCAGCGCCGCCACCGCGACACCGTGTGGAAGGTGCACGGCCCCGCCCAGGCCATCCTGGTCGGCGACGCCCTGTTCGCCCTCGCCAACGAGCTGCTCCTCGAGCTCGGCACCGTCGAGGCCGGCCGGGCCACCCGCCGGCTGACCACGGCCACCCGCAAGCTCATCGACGGGCAGGCCCAGGACATCAGCTACGAGCACCGCGAGCGGGTCACCGTCGAGGAGTGCCTGGAGATGGAGGGCAACAAGACCGGCGCCCTCCTCGCCTGCGCCGTCTCCATCGGCGCCGTGCTCGGCGGCGCCGACGACCGCACCGCCGACAAGCTGGAGGAGTACGGCTACCACCTGGGCCTCGCGTTCCAGGCCGTCGACGACCTCCTCGGCATCTGGGGCGACCCCGAGGCCACCGGCAAGCAGACCTGGTCCGACCTGCGCCAGCGCAAGAAGTCCCTGCCGGTCGTCGCCGCCCTCGCGGCCGGCGGCCCGGCCTCCGAGCGACTCGGCAGGCTGCTCGCCGCCGACGCGAAGAGCACCGACTTCGACTCCTTCTCGGAGGAGGAGTTCGCCACCCGCGCCGCCCTCATCGAGGAGGCCGGCGGCCGGGAGTGGACCTCCCAGGAGGCCCGCCGTCAGCACGCCATCGCCATCCGTGCCCTGCACGACGTGGACCTCCCGGCCCATGTCCGGGAACAGCTCACGGCGCTGGCCGATTTCGTCGTCGTACGGAAGAGATGATCACCATCGCTCTGATATGAGTTCGCAGTCGCCGTCCGGTGCCGCCCGGCACCGGACGACGGCAGACCCGAAGAAGCAGAACGTACGCAGAAGTACACCGCCTGCACGAAGGGGAAGCCATGACAGCGACGACCGACGGGAGCGCCGGGGCCGTGGGTCCCCGGGCAGCCGCGGCCAGCGAAACGACCACCATCACTCCAGGGGACCTCGACGAGGCCGCCGCCAAAGCGGCGGAACGATCCGTCGACCACCTCCTCGGCCGGCAGGACGCCGAGGGCTGGTGGAAGGGCGACCTGGAGACCAACGTCACCATGGACGCCGAGGACCTGCTGCTCCGGCAGTTCCTGGGAATCCTCGACCCCGAGACCACCCGCGCCGCCGCCCTCTTCATCCGCGGCGAACAGCGCGAGGACGGCGCCTGGGTCACCTTCTACGGAGGGCCCGGCGACCTCTCCGCCACCATCGAGGCCTACGTCGCCCTGCGGCTCGCCGGAGACGCACCCGACGCCCCGCACATGGCCCGCGCCTCCGCCTGGATCCGCGCCCGGGGCGGCATCGCCGAGGCCCGCGTCTTCACCCGGATCTGGCTCGCCCTGTTCGGCTGGTGGCGCTGGGAGGACCTGCCCGAGCTGCCGCCCGAGCTGGTGTTCCTGCCCAGCTGGTTCCCGCTCAACATCTACGACTTCGGCTGCTGGGCCCGGCAGACGATCGTGCCGCTCACCGTCGTCTCCGCCAAACGGCCGGTGCGCCCGGCCCCCTTCGCGCTGGACGAGCTGCACACCGACCCGGCCCGCCCGAACCCGGGCAAGCCCCTGGCCCCCGCGGCCAGTTGGGACGGCTTCTTCCAGCGCGTCGACAAGGGGCTGCACCTCTACCGCAAGGTCGCGCCGCGCCGGCTCCGCAAGGCCGCCATGAACGTCGCCGCCCGCTGGATCGTCGAGCGGCAGGAGAACGACGGCTGCTGGGGCGGCATCCAGCCGCCCGCCGTCTACTCGGTCATCGCCCTCCACCTCCTCGGCTACGACCTCCGGCACCCCGTGATGCGGGCCGGTCTGGAGTCCCTCGACCGCTTCGCCGTGTGGCGCGAGGACGGCGCCCGCATGATCGAGGCCTGCCAGTCCCCGGTCTGGGACACCTGCCTCGCCACCATCGCGCTCGCCGACGCAGGCGTACGGCCCGACCACCCGGCACTCGTCAAGGCCGCCGACTGGATGCTCGGCGAGGAGATCGTCCGCAAGGGCGACTGGGCCGTACGCAGGCCCCAACTCCCGCCGGGCGGATGGGCGTTCGAGTTCCACAACGACAACTACCCCGACATCGACGACACCGCCGAGGTGATCCTCGCCCTCCGCCGGGTCAGGCACCCCGACCCGGCACGGGTGGACGCGGCCGTCGCCCGCGGCGGCCGCTGGACCGTCGGCATGCAGTCGAAGAACGGCGCCTGGGGCGCCTTCGACGCCGACAACACCAGCCCCTTCCCCAACCGGCTGCCGTTCTGCGACTTCGGCGAGGTCATCGACCCGCCCTCCGCCGACGTCACCGCCCACGTCGTGGAGATGCTCGCCCACGAGGGCCGGGCCGACCACCCGCGCACCCGCCGGGGCGTCGACTGGCTGCTCGCGGCACAGGAGCCCAGCGGTGCCTGGTTCGGCCGCTGGGGCGTCAACTACGTCTACGGCACCGGGTCCGTGGTCCCCGCCCTCACCGCCGCCGGGATCCCCCGCAGCCACCCGGCGATCCGGCGGGCCGTCGGCTGGCTGGAGTCCGTGCAGAACGAGGACGGCGGCTGGGGCGAGGACCTGCGCTCCTACACGGAGCCGCAGTGGATCGGCCACGGCGCCTCCACCGCCTCCCAGACCGCCTGGGCGCTGATCGCGCTGCTCGCCGCCGGCGAGCGGGACTCCGAGGCGGTCCGGCGCGGCGTCGCCTGGCTGGTGCGGACGCAACGGGAGGACGGCTCCTGGGACGAGCCGTACTTCACGGGCACCGGCTTCCCCTGGGACTTCTCCATCAACTACCACCTCTACCGCCAGGTCTTCCCGCTCACCGCGCTCGGCCGCTACGTGAACGGGGAGCCCGTCCCGCCCGGCCGGGAGGGCCGCTGATGGACAAGGAGCCGGCCGCCGGGGCCGCCGTACCGCCGCTGCTCGTCGCCTGCGCGCTCGGCATCGAGAAGCTGGCGCTGCGCAGCGGCGACCGAGGCGGGGCGCCCGCGCCCGTGACCGTGGTGCGGACCGGGATGGGCCCGGCGCACGCGCGCCAGGCGGTCTCCCGCGCCCTCGGCCGCGAGCCCTGGCAGGACGCCGCCGTCATCGCCTCCGGGTTCTGCGCGGGCCTCGCGCCCGGGATGCACCCCGGCGACCTGATCGTCGCCGAGGAGACCCGCGGCCCCGACGGCACCATCCCCTGCGTCGGCACCGGGCTCCTGGTGAAGGCGCTCGTCCGGGCGCTGCCCGGGCGCACCGTCCACACCGGCCCGCTGACCGGCTCCGACCACGTGGTCCGCGGCCCCGAGCGGGCGGCGCTGCTCGCCGGCGGGGCGATCGCCGTCGACATGGAGTCCGCCGCCACGCTGAGCACCGCGGTGGCCGCCGGACCGCGCCCGGTTGCGGCCGTACGGGTGGTCGTGGACGCTCCAGAACATGAACTGGTCCGGATCGGCACGGTGCGCGGGGGAATATCGGCCTTCCGTGTTCTTCGTGCGGTCCTTCCCGCATTCTCCGAATGGCACCGTTCTTTGCTGCTCCCCAGGAGGTGAGCGAGTTATGGCCATGCCGCTCCGTCAGTCCGTCCGGGTCGGGACCTACCTCTTCGAACAGAAGCTCCGCAAGCGGGACAAGTTCCCGCTGATCGTCGAGCTCGAGCCCTTGTTCGCCTGCAACCTCAAGTGCGAGGGCTGCGGCAAGATCCAGCACCCGGCCGGCGTCCTCAAGCAGCGGATGCCGGTCGCCCAGGCCGTCGGCGCGGTCCTGGAGTCCGGGGCGCCGATGGTCTCGATCGCCGGTGGCGAACCGTTGATGCACCCTCAGATCGACGAGATCGTGCGGCAGCTGGTGGCCAAGCGCAAGTACCTCTTCCTCTGCACCAACGCCATGCTGCTGCGCAAGAAGCTGGACGACTTCACGCCCTCGCCCTATTTCGCCTTCGCCGTGCACATCGACGGGCTGCGTGAGCGGCACGACGAATCGGTCGCGAAGGAGGGCGTGTTCGACGAGGCGGTGGCGGCGATCAAGGAGGCCAAGCGGCGCGGCTTCCGGGTCACCACCAATTCGACCTTCTTCAACACCGACACCCCGCAGACGGTCATCGAGGTGCTCAACTTCCTCAACGACGACCTCAAGGTCGACGAAATGATGATCTCGCCCGCCTACGCCTACGAGAAGGCCCCCGACCAGGAGCACTTCCTCGGCGTGGAACAGACCAGGGAGCTCTTCAGGAAGGCGTTCGCAGGCGGAAACCGGCGGCGTTGGCGGCTCAACCACTCGCCGCTCTTCCTGGACTTCCTCGAAGGCAAGGCCGATTTCCCGTGCACCGCGTGGGCGATCCCCAACTACTCGCTCTTCGGGTGGCAGCGCCCCTGCTATCTGATGAGTGACGGCTACGTCCCCACGTACCGCGAGCTCATCGAGGAGACGGACTGGGACAAGTACGGCCGCGGCAAGGACCCACGCTGCGCCAACTGCATGGCGCACTGCGGCTACGAGCCCACCGCCGTCCTCGCCACCATGGGTTCGCTCAAGGAGTCGCTGCGCGCGGTCCGCGAGACCGTCTCCGGGAACAACGGGTGAGCCGGTCATGACGGACGGCTCCGGCACCGGCACTTTCGACCTGCGGGCACTGCTCGCCGAGCGCGGCGGCGAGCGCTACGAGCTGCACGCCCGCCACCTCAACCACCAGCTCCCGCGGATGCTCCACACCATCGGCTTCGACAGGGTCTACGTGCGGGCCGAGGGCGCCCACTTCTGGGACGCCGACGGCAACGACCACCTCGACATGCTCGCCGGCTTCGGCGTCATGGGCCTCGGCCGGCACCACCCCGTCGTCCGGCAGGCCCTGCACGACGTCCTCGACGCCCAGCTCGCCGACCTCACCCGCTTCGACTGCCAGCCGCTGCCCGGACTCCTCGCCGAGAAGCTCCTCGCACACAGCCCGCACCTCGACCGGGTCTTCTTCGGCAACAGCGGCACGGAGGCCGTCGAGACCGCGCTCAAGTTCGCCCGGTACGCCACGGGCCGGGCGAGGATCGTCTACTGCTCCCACGCCTTCCACGGCCTGACCACGGGCTCGCTGTCCGTCAACGGAGAGAGCGGCTTCCGGGACGGCTTCGGCCCGCTCCTTCCCGACACGGCGATCGAGCTCGGCGACCTCGACGCCCTGGAGCGGGAGCTGCGCAAGGGCGACGTGGCCGGCTTCGTCGTCGAGCCGATCCAGGGCAAGGGCGTCCACGAGGCCCCGCCGGGCTTCCTGCGGGCCGCCCAGGAGCTCCTGCACCGGCACGGGGCCCTGCTGATCGCGGACGAGGTGCAGACGGGCCTCGGCAGGACCGGCGACTTCTACGCCTACCAGCACGAGGACGGCGTCGAGCCCGACCTGGTCTGCGTCGCCAAGGCGCTCTCCGGCGGCTACGTGCCGGTCGGCGCCACCCTCGGCAAGGACTGGATCTTCAAGAAGGTCTATTCGTCGATGGACCGGGTCCTGGTCCACTCGGCGAGTTTCGGATCCAACGCGCAGGCCATGGCGGCCGGGCTCGCGGTGCTCTCGGTGATGGAGTCCGAGGGCACGGTGGCGCACGTCCGCCGGGTCGGCGACCTGCTCGCGACCCGGCTGCGCGAGCTCGTACCGCGCTACGAGCTCCTCAAGGAGATCCGCGGCCGGGGCCTGATGATCGGCATCGAGTTCGGCCGGCCGTCCTCGCTGGGCCTGCGCAGCCGCTGGACGATGCTCCAGGCGGCCCGCAAGGGGCTCTTCGCCCAGATGGTCGTGGTGCCGCTGCTGCAGCGGCACCACATCCTGACGCAGGTGTCCGGGGACCATCTGGAGGTGATCAAGCTGATCCCGCCGCTGGTCGTCGACGAGGCGGACGTCGACCGCTTCGTGACCGCCTTCACGGCCGTGATGGACGACGCGCACGGCGGCGGCGGACTGATGTGGGACTTCGGGAAGACGCTGGTCAAGCAGGCGGTCGCCCAGCGCTGACCGGAACCGGCCCAGGGTCTTTGCCTCTGGGGCAAGAAAGTTGCCCCAGAGGAAAGATCCTGGCGGAATGGAGGCATGGACCACGTCCCCGGGACGCCGCTCCCGGCCCCCGCCTCCTCCGACGTCCTGCCGGACGTCGCCCCCCAGCTGCGCGGACTGCGCCGCCGGCGCGGGCTCACCCTGGAGGCCGCCGCCCAGCGGGCCGGCCTCTCCCCGGCGCACCTCTCGCGCCTGGAGACGGGCAACAGGCAGCCCTCGCTGCCCATGCTGCTCGCGCTCGCCCGCATCTACGGTACGACGGTCTCCGAGCTCCTCGGCGAGGTCCCGCCCGAACGCGACCCGGTGATCCGGGGCGGGAAGGCCGAGGCCGTCGAGGCCGACGGCTGGATCTACCGCCCCGCCGGAGGCGCGGGCCGCGCCATGCAGGCGCTGCGCGTCCACGTGCCGTACGCCACCAGCGCCGACATCGTGCGTGTCCACCCCGGCGAGGAGTGGATCCACGTCCTCGACGGCCGGGTCAGGCTCGCGCTCGGCGACGCCGTGCACGTCCTCGACCCGGGGGACAGCGCGCACTTCGACTCGCTCACCCCGCACCGCATCGGCGCCGCCACCCGCGGCGGCGCCGAGCTGCTGTTCGTCCACACGCTGATGCAGAGCCCCGCCGCCGAGCTGTGCCTCGGCGACGGCACTCCGCACCGCCGCTGACCCTCAGAGAGGATCGACATGTCCGACAAATCCGTACCGGTCACCGGCGAGGAGCGCGGTGGCGGCAAGTTCCCCAAGGGTCTGGTGCTCCGGCTCTTCGCCTACCTGGTCGCCGGCCACCTCTTCGCCGCGTTCCTCTACCTGCTGTTCGCCCTGGGCGCGCAGAACCAGTAGGGGAACCTCCTCAGGGGGCTACGCGCCCGCGAGCAGCCGCTCGCGCAGCCGCTCGCGGGTCTCCGGGGCGAGCCTCAGGCCCTCCGCCAGATAGGTGTCGACGGAGCCCCAGGTCTCCTCGATGGCGTCGAAGGCGGCCCGCAGATACTCCACCCGCGCGTCGAAGAGCGGGCTCAGCAGCTCCATCACCTCGGGCGACATCGCGTCCGGAGCGGTGGAGCTGCGCTGTACCTTGTAGCGGCGGTGCGGGGCGTTGGACTTCAGGTAGTCCTCCTCGATCGCCTCGCGCTCCACGCCGACCGCGAGCAGCGAGATCGCGATCGCCAGCCCGGCCCGGTCCTTGCCGGCCGCGCAGTGCATCAGGGCGGGGACGCTGTCCTCGGCCATCGCGTGCAGGATCCGGCTGTGCTCGGCGGTCTTCCCGACGACCATCTTCCGGTATGAATCGGACATCCGGGCGGCGGCCCTGCCGTCGCCGAGCAGCTCGCGGAGCTGGACCACGTCCCCGTTGCGGACCAGCTTCCAGAACTCCTTGCCGTCGGCGGGGTCGCTCAGGGGTATGTTCACGTTCCGCACGCCGGGGAGGTCGACGTCCGGGCCCTCGATGCTGCGGTCGGCCTCGTTGCGGAAGTCGAAGACGGTGTGGAGGTCCAGGGTGGCGAGGAACTCCGCGTCCTCGGTCGTGGCGTGCGCCAGGTGGCCGCTGCGGAAGAGCCGCCCGGGGCGCACGGACAGGCCGTCCACGGTCGGCAGTCCGCCCAGGTCGCGGAAGTTGCGTACGCCGGTGAGCTCGGGCTCGGTCGTCGCTTGCGTCACGGTTGCTCCTGCTCTCGAGATCGGTTCCTGGGGCAATCATCATGGCTGGAACGCTCCGCACACACCCCATCGGGATGGAATGCGTGATCTGTCCGAATTGACTGATTGGACATAAGGCGCCCTGGTTGCAGGGGAGATGGGCTCCGGGGCGTGAGGAGCGTCATACACGTGACGGACCGTGGCTGATCGACTTTTTCAAATTCCCTTGGGCAAAGGGAAATCGAGGGGGCGTCATCGACGGAGGGTGACCGGAATTCCGGCCGGAATTCACGCGGCAGACGAATCCGTGGAACCTATGGCTTGTTCCTGTCGTCTCCGCTCGTCTAGCGTCGCGCTCACTCCGGACGGACCGCCTAATCCTGCCGCCGACCGGAATCCGCACCCACCCGTACACGGCAGGAGCGGGGGACCCAGGTAAGACGCCGATCCCTCGAAAGGACGGCTCGGGGTGAAGCCGCGCGACCACGCGGCCGGACATCTCCAGTCCGAACCCGACAGCTCACCTCGCAGGCGACGGAGAGGAATTCGCCATGCCCGCGAAGGGTAAGCACCGCCGCCCCAAGGCCAACCCGATCACCCGCGGGTTCGTGGCCGCCGGCACCGGAGGCGCCGTCGTCGCCCTCCCGCTGATCGGCGCCACCGGCGCGCACGCCGCCGAGCAGGCCGCCCCCGCCCACCCGCAGCAGGCCGTCGCCGCCGCTGCCCCCGCCGTCGCGACCCCCGCCAAGGCCCCGGCCAAGGCGAAGACGTACACCGTCGTGCGCGGCGACTACCTGTCGAAGATCGCCACCGAGCACCACCTCGCCGGCGGCTGGCAGAAGCTCTACCGCGACAACCGCCAGGTCGTCGGCGACAACCCCTCGCTGATCCTCCCCGGCATGAAGCTGACCCTCGGCGCCAAGAACACCGCCAAGGCCACGCCCGCTCCCAAGGCCGCCGCGCCGAAGGCCGCCGCCCCCAAGAGCTCCGCCAAGAACGGCGACGACGCGCCCACCCGCGCCTCCCGCGGCAGCGAGCGCGCCTCGGCCCCGGCCGCCGTCTTTTCCTCGGACTCGGCGTCCTCCTCCTCGTCGTCCTCGTCCGCCGGCTCCTCGTCGGCCGGTGCGGCCAGCTCCTCCGGCTGGGTCGCCCCCGTCGGCGGCGGCATCTCCACCCCGTACCGGGCCTCCGGCTCGATGTGGTCCTCCGGCTACCACACCGGTGTCGACTTCATCGCCTCCTCCGGCACCTCCGTCCGCGCGGTCGGCCCCGGCACCGTCTACTCCGCCGGCTGGAGCGGCGCCTACGGCAACGAGGTCGTCATCCAGCACGCGGACGGCACGTACTCCCAGTACGCCCACCTCTCCTCGCTGTCCGTCTCCGCCGGCCAGTCCGTGAGCGGCGGCCAGCAGATCGGCCTGTCCGGCTCGACCGGCAACTCCACCGGCCCGCACCTCCACTTCGAGATCCGCACCGGCCCGAGCTACGGCTCCGACATCGACCCGCTGGCCTACCTGCGCCAGCACGGCGTGGGCATCTGACCTCACGTCAGCATCCTGGCGTCACCTGACGGCGCCCCCGGAGGCCCGGCACACCCGTGCCGGGCCTCCGGCGTATTCCGGCTTGGTGGAATCTTTATCGGTGGCATATGTCACCCACCGTCAACCCCTCCTTACGGTCGCGTAGGTCACAACCCGAGGGGAAAGATGTGCTCCCGTGGCAGACGATTCGAGATCAACAGACAAGAACGCATTCGGGTCGTACGCGGCGATCGGTGACAGCTTCACCGAGGGCGTCGGAGACCCCGGGCCCGACGGGACGTTCGTCGGCTGGGCGGACCGGTTCGCGGTCCTGCTGGCCGACGAACTGCCGGAGCACGAGGACTTCCGGTACGCCAATCTCGCCGTACGGGGGCGCCTTCTCGACCAGATCGTCATGGAGCAGGTCCCGCGGGCGAAGGAACTCGCCCCGGACCTCGTGACCTTCTGCGCGGGCGGAAACGACATCATCCGCCCCGGCACCGACCCGGACGACGTCGCCGAGCGCTTCGAGCGCGCGGTGGCCGACCTCACCTCCGCCGTCGGCACCGTCATGGTGACCACCGGCTTCGACACGCGCGACGTGCCCCTCCTCAAGCACCTGAGGGGCAAGATCGCCACGTACAACGGGCACGTCCGGGCCATCGCCGACCGGTACGGCTGCCCCGTGCTCGACCTGTGGTCGCTGAAGTCCGTCCAGGACCGCCGCGCCTGGGACGAGGACCGGCTCCACCTGTCGCCCGAGGGCCACACCCGGGTCGCGCTGCGCGCCGCCCAGGTCCTCGGCAGGCGCGTACCGGCCGACCCGGAGCAGCCGTGGCCTCCGCAGCCGCCGCGCGGCACCCTGGAGGTCCGCAAGGACGACATCCACTGGGCCAGGGAGTACCTGGTGCCGTGGATCGGGCGCCGGCTGCGCGGCGAGAGCTCCGGCGACCACGTCGAGGCCAAGCGCCCTGACCTCATGCCCCTCTAGCGGGCAGGTCCGGGATTCGGGTCGAGGACGCGCTTGCGCGTTCACGCGGTAGAGGAGGCCGAGGGCGGCAGTCCGGCCCTCGGCCTCCTCTGCTGGGCGGGCGCGGGCCAGGGAGGGGCTGACGGCCGGGCGAGGAGCCGGGCCGGGGGGCGGGGCTGACGGTCGCGGTGTGCGTGTCCGGTCCAAAATGTGATGACTTGTCTGGTAATCATCATGCGTGTACGTCCGTCGCATCCTCACGGCTCTTCTGCTCGCCACGGCCGCGCTGTTCGCCACGGTCCCTCCGGCGGCCGGAGCGGACACGGGCCTGGGGGGCGGCACGGCCGCCGGAGGGCACACCGCCTCCGCGCCGCGTGCCGCGGCCCCCGCCTCCTTCACCATCGCCGGCCTCGACCTCCACGACGCCCAGATCGCCAGGTTCGGCGACACCTACTACATGTACGGCTCGATGTACGGCTGCGGCTTCGAGTGGTACGTCAAGCCGACGCCCTGGTGCGGCTTCGGCGTCTCCACGGCGTCCAGGCCGCAAGGGCCGTGGACCCCGCCCAGGCTGCTGTTCGACCCGACGACCGTCGACCCCTGGACCGACAACTCCTGGCAGGACACCTGCGGCGCCTCCGGGCAGGGCTGCTTCAACCCGCGGATGATCCGCCGCACCGGCTGGGGCCGCGACGACGGGGCCTTCGTCCTCTGGTTCAACAGCCCCCGGCACTACTCCCTCGACGGGACCCATGCCTACAACGCGATGGGCTGCGCCTCCGCCGCGGGACCGTGCGGGCCCGCACCCGTCACCGACGGCTTCTACCGCAAGCCCACGCTCTCCGTCTGCAAGGGCAACGGCGACTTCGGCATCATCGACTCCGGCACCCCGGGCGGCCATCCCGCGATCGTCTGCACCCTCCCGGGCAGCGCACAGCTCAACATCGAGGAGCTCGACGCGTGGGGGAGCGGCGGCACCGGCGTCGGCGTGCGCAAGGTCGCCGGGCTCAAGAAGATCGAGGGGCCGGGAGGCTACTGGGACCCGGTGCAGCGACTCTACGTGCTCACCTACGCCGATCCCGCCTGCGGCTACTGCACCGGCACCCCGATCGGCTACGCCACCGCGCCCTCGCTCTACTCCGGCTGGGCCGCGCCCGACAACCTCGGCTGGAACGCGCCCGCGTTCGGGCGGCGCATCTTCAACGGCAACAGCTGCGGCGGACAGCCGCGGACCGTGACCGTCCTCGACGGGCAGCCGTGGCAGATCATCGACCTGTGGCTCGGCACCCGCAACGAGGCCGCGGCCGCCACCCATCTGGTCCCGCTCGCCTACAAGCCCGCACCGGGCATCGCGGGCGACGGCCGGCTCTGGCGCCCGCCGCTCAGGCTCGACTGCTGAAGCCCGAGGCCTGGTACGGAGAGGTGAAGGAGAGGACCGTCCAGGAGTGGCGCGGCGGCTCGACGGGCGGCGGCTGGTGGGATGTGCGCGCCGGACGACCACCGGCAACCACCGCCGAAGGGACCGCCCATGACGCCTCGTCACCCCGACCACCACCCCGGAGCCCTCCCCGACGCCCGCCCCGAGGCCCTGCTGGAGGCCCGCTCCCAGGGGCACCCCGGACGGCGCACCGACGCCGTGACCGGCCGCCCGGAGGCCCGCCCCGAGGCCCGCCCGGGGGCCCGCCCGGAGGCCCGCCCCGAGGGGCACACCGGGAGGCGCGCCGACGCCGTGACCGGCCGCCGGTCCGCGGGCCGGCGGACCGGCGGCCGCTTCCGCGCGCTCGCCGTCGGCGCCGTGGCCGGTGCCGCGTTCGGCGGAGTCCTCCTCGGCGCCGCCGCTCCCGCCCTCGCCGCCGCGCCGGGCACCACCGTGCCCGCGGCCGCCGCCGCACGGGCTCCGCAGCCGACCACCGTCACGGTCGGCGGCAGCGGACGGGCCGCCGCGGCACCCGACCTCGCGGCGCTCTCGGTCGGTGTCGAGGCGACCCGCAAGACCGCGAAGGAGGCCCTGGCCGCCCAGAGCGCGGCGGCGAAGGCGCTGGTCGAAGCGCTGCACGTGCAGGGCATCGCCGAGCGTGACATCCGCACCGAGAGCCTCTCCCTGTCGCCGGTCTACACCCAGTCCCCGGAGGGCGAGAGCAAGGTCACGGGCTACCAGGCCGGGCAGACCTTCTCCGTGAAGGTCCGCGACATCGACCGGACCGGCCAGATCATCGGCGCCGTGAACGAGGCCACCGGTGACGCGGGCCGGATCAACGGCGTCGTCTTCGACGTGGCCGACCCCACCAGGCTCCGCGCCAAGGCCCGCGAGGCCGCCTACCGCGACGCCCATGACAAGGCCGCGCAGCACGCCCGGCTGAGCGGCCACAAGCTGGGCCGGCTGGTCTCGCTCACCGAGGGCGAGAGCAGCCGCCCCGGCCCCGGCGCCGTCCCGAGCGCACCCGCCGACGGCGGCGAGGGCGTACCGCTCGCGCCGGGCGAGATCGAGGAGCACGTGACGGTCACGGCCGTGTTCGAGCTGGTCTGAGCCCGGCACCGGCGTCGCCGGACGCCTGCCGGGCCTGCCCGGGTCGTAGCGCCGTGGCGGGGAGACGGGCTGCCGGGATGGCAGGGGCGCGAGGGCCGCAGGGCCGCGCGGTTCTGCCGGCGGCTCGCGGGACCGCGCGGGTCCGCCGGCTCGCGGGGGCTGCCGGGTGGCAGGGGCGTAGGGGTCCAGGCCGTTGCGGGACTGCCGACGGCTCGCCGGCCGCCTGGTGCGGGGGCTGCCGCGTCGCAGTGGCGTGGGGTTGTGGGGGCGAGGCTCCCGGAGCCAGGGTTCTCGGGGCGAGGGGCCCGGGGGCGGGGGCCTGGGGCGCGGGGTCCGGGGGCGGGGGCCCTGGGCGAGGGTCCCAGGACGCGCGGTCCGGCGAGCTCGGCGGAAGCCGTCACTCCGTCGGCGGCGCCGGGTCCGTCGCGCTCGCCGGGTCCGTCGCGGTCGCCGGGTCCGTCGCGGTCGCCGGGTCCGTAGCGGGGAGGCCGAGTTCCCGGGCGAGGGCCGCGTCCGCCCAGGCCAGCATCGTGGTGCGGGAGAGCGAGCCGGCGTACGAGGTCATCTGCACGGCCAGGCCGTCCAGGAAGGCGGTGAGGCGCCAGGCCGCGGCGGCCGGGTCGGGGCAGGGGAACTCGCCGGCCTCCACGCCCTCGGCGATCACCGAGGCCAGGGCCGTCTTCCACGCCTGGTCCAGGGAGCCGGCGACCTCGCGCAGCGCCGGATCGCGCAGCGCGGCCGCCCAGCTCTCGATCCACAGCCGCCAGCCCTTGGCCTGCCCGGTCGGGGCGTACCAGCGGACCGCCGCCCGCAGTCGCCGCACCGCCGAGGTCCGGCGCCCCAACAGGCCGCGCAGTCGGGCCAGGTCCTCCTCGGCCGCGCGCGCGAAGGCGGCCGAGACCAGCTGCTCCTTGGTCGCGAAGTGGTACAGGACCAGCGCGTTGCTCACTCCGAGCTCCTGGGCCACGTCGGAGATCCGCAGCGCCGCCACACCGCGGGCCTCGATCTGGGCCACGGCCGCCCGCAGCAGGGCCTCCCGCCGCTCGGCCACGCTCAACCGCTCTCTCGCCACGACCCGACCCTACACAGCACATGACAAAGACATGATCGCCCCGGCGCCTTGCCCGGCGGGCCGCCCATAATGAAGGGACCCCCCGACATCAGGAGGCCCTGTGACCGGCACCGGCTCCGACCACGCGCTGCGGGCACGCCTGCGCGCCCTGCGCCCCGCGGCCTTCGGCGCCGACCCGACGGGAGCACGACTGGAGCGCATCCGCCGCTCCCCGAACTTCGCCGACGGGGTCTTCCGGAACCCCGAGCAGGCCAGGCACCGGCCGTCCGGCTCGACCGTCGAGTTCGCCAAGGTCTACTTCGAGAAGGAGGCACGGGCGCGCCGGGCGCCGACGGGCACGATTCCCGTGCACCCCACCACCGTCGCCGACCTGGCCAGGCCCGCGGCCACCGGACTGCGCCTCACCTGGATGGGCCACTCCAGCGTCCTCGCCGAGATCGACGGCCGCCGGGTGCTCTTCGACCCGGTCTGGGGCGACCGCTGCTCGCCCTTCGCCTTCGTGGGCCCCAAGCGCCTGCACCCCGTGCCCGCGCCGCTGGCCGCGCTCGGCCCGGTGGACGTCGTGGTGATCTCCCACGACCACTACGACCACCTCGACCTGCCGACGATCAAGGCACTGGCGACCACCGACACCCTCTTCGCCGTCCCGCTCGGCGTCGGCGCCCACCTGGAGCACTGGGGCGTGTCCGCCTCGCGGCTGCGGGAACTGGACTGGACGGAGTCCACCGAGGTCGGCGATCTGCGGCTGACCGCCACCCCGGCCCGCCACTTCTGCGGCCGCGGCCTGCGCAACCAGCAGCACACCCTCTGGGCCTCCTGGGCCGTCGAGGGCCCGGACCACCGGATCTACCACAGCGGCGACACGGGCTACTTCTCCGGCTTCAAGGACATCGGCGCCGCCCACGGCCCGTTCGACGCCACCATGATCCAGATCGGCGCCTACTCGGAGTACTGGCCCGACATCCACATGACCCCCGCCGAGGGGCTGCGCGCCCACCTCGACCTCCAGGGCGGCGCTCCGCACGGCGTACTGCTGCCGATCCACTGGGGCACCTTCAACCTGGCTCCGCACGCCTGGGCGGAACCGGGGGAGTGGACGAAGTACGAGGCGGAGGAGGCCGGCCAGGCAGTGGCGTTCCCGCGTCCCGGCGAGCCGTTCGAGCCCGCGGGGAAGCCGCCCTCGGACGCCTGGTGGCGGGGGTTGTCCCATCCGCTCGCTCATCCGTGGCGCCGGCCGAAGCCGGTGGAGGCCCCTGACGAGGCTCCCCGACGCGATCTTGACCTCGCGGGCGATCGGTGACGTCGGTGAGGACGAGTCGGGCAGGTCATGGTCCTGCCCGACTCGTCTCCCGGGCGAGGAGCGCGATCGGGCGACGCGCGTGATGGACGGCGTGCCTCGGCGTGCCTCATCAACTCCCGACTGCTCGACAGGTGACGTTCAGTCGGCGTCCCTGATGGCCGTGCGAGAGGCACTCATGGTCACGATGTGGGCGGCGACAGCCAGAGGCGTCTCTTCCCGGCCGAGCAACGCGCGAGTGATCGCGATCGACTGGATGACGCTCATGCCGCGTTCGGCGAGCAGGGCCTGAACGGCTTCCATCCCTTCACCCGCGAGGACGGGTCGGCATTGCTCGACGAGCGCTGTCCATCGTGCCGCTTCCTCGGGCCGCAACCCGGCGACGTGGTCGAACATGGCTAGACCTGCCTCCCTGACCTTGCGTGTATGACAACAGAGCGCGAAGTCCAGCAGGAGTCGTCCTCGGGAGTCCAGCAGGAGCGGCCGCATAACCGGGCCGACCGGGTCTTGACGGTGCAAACCGGCGACTGGACCGCTCTCCCGGCGCGAGAACCACGACACTCCCCATCGGCAAGGCGTTCCACCGGGACCGAAGGAGAGGTTCCCTCATGCGTTCAGCCGGTTCAACCGGTTCAGCCGGTCCAGCCGAAGGCGACGGCGGTTCCACGAGACCCTCGCCGGACCGACGGTCATTCCTCACCCGGGCACTCGGCGTCACGGCCGGCCTCGCCGGAGCCGCGGTCACCGCCGGCGCGTTCGCGGCCCCGGCCGCAGGTCGAGGGTCGCAGTGGTGAGTTCGACTCGTGGGCGGGCGCTGACACCGCGTTCGCGAAGACCGCGAAAGACGCGAAAGCGAATCCGGAGCTGACAATTCCGCGCCGGAAGCGAACCGCGGACGTCGTACGGCGCGCGCCGGATCGGGCGCGCGCTCCCCGGTCCGTACGCCCGCGACGGAATTCCGGTCAGCGGTGAAACCCGCGGAGGACGGCGGCGAGCGTGCCCGTACGGCCCGCTCCGCTCCGGCTCGGCGCCACCCGTGCGGCGAGTTTCGGCCAACTATTCCCGGCCTGTCGTGTACGGGGCGATACCAGACCGGGGCGGTCTACGGGTAAGTTTGCCAACTGCGCACCGCACGTGAACGGTTGACGACTATCGTGGGTGCTTGGTGATCATCGGTAGGCTCATCTCACTCACGCAACACCTCCCCCGTAGTGCCACCCCCGTAGTACGCCGATTCCTGGGCACGTACCAAGGACACTCATGTCTCAACTTCGCGCACCCGCCGCGCGGTCCGAACGCCGCGAGGGCGGGCGGCACGGCCGGTCAGGCGCCCGCACCGCCACCGGTCCGACCGGCGCCGGCTCCGCTCCGTCCCCCACGCCGCTCCCGGCCGAGGCCCGTATACGCTCCCAACTCCTGCGTACCTCCGTCCTTCCGGCGGTCGCCGTGGCCCTCGGCGGCGCCGCGGCCGTCCTGTTCACGATCCGCTCCACCGGAGCCGAGGCGACGCCCGGCCTGTGGGCCGCACTCACCGGAGCCGCGGCGATCACGGTCGCCTCGGTGACCGCCGCCGCCCTCGGCGCCGACCGGGCCGCCAAGGCGGTGCTCGACCGTGCCAACGCGCTACGCCGCGCCAGCGCCCGCGGCCAGAGCGAACTCAGCACGGTCCTCGAACAGTTGCGCAGGGGCGAAAGCCCGGCGCCCCGCCCCGCGGCCCCCGAGGCCTCGCCCTCCGGCGACGAATTCGAGCTGCTCGGACGCGAACTGACCCGCTCTCACGAGGCGGCCGTCGCCGCGGTGGTGCAGGCGTCCCAGCTCTCCAGCAGCGTCGGCAACGAGCAGAAGGTCGAGGTCTTCGTGAACCTCGCCCGGCGCCTCCAGTCCCTCGTGCACCGCGAGATCCAGCTCCTCGACGAACTGGAGAACGAGGTCGAGGACCCGGAACTGCTCAAGGGCCTCTTCCACGTGGACCACCTCGCCACCCGCATCCGCCGGCACGCCGAGAACCTCGCCGTCCTCGGCGGCGCCATCTCCCGTCGCCAGTGGTCCAACCCGGTCACCATGACCGAGGTCCTGCGCTCCTCCATCGCCGAGGTCGAGCAGTACCCGCGGGTGAAGCTGGTCCCGCCCATCGACGGTACGCTCCGGGGCCACGCCGTCGCCGACGTCATCCACCTCCTCGCCGAGCTGGTCGAGAACGCGACGCTGTTCTCCGCGCCGAACACCACGGTGCTGCTGCGCGCCCAGTACGTGACGGCCGGCCTCGCCATCGAGGTCGAGGACCGCGGTCTCGGCATGCCCGTCGCCGAGCAGAACAAGATGAACGCCCTGCTCGCCGACCCCGACCAGGTCAACGTCGCGCATCTGCTCCAGGACGGGCGCATCGGACTCTTCGTGGTCTCCGCCCTCGCCCGGCGCCACGGCATCGCCGTCCGCCTCCAGTCGAACATCTACGGCGGCGTCCAGGCCGTCCTCGTCCTGCCGCAGGGCCTGCTGGGATCCGACCCCGACGGCCTCGCCCGCGGCGAGGGCCCGGCCCCGCAGGCCCAGCACCAGACCTCGCCCCAGGGTCAGGCCCAGGCCCACCAGCAGCCCGAGGCCCACGCGCAGCCCCAGCACCAGGCTCACACGCAGCCCCGGCACCAGGTCGCCGGCTCCGGCGCGGCCGATCCCCGTACGGCGCCGCTGTCCGCGGCCCCGGCCGCCGACCGGCCGGCACCGATCCACGGCACGCCGGCCCACGGCACCCAGGTCCACGGCACGCCCGCCCACGGCGTTTCCGTCCCCGGCGCGCCGGTCCACGGCACGCCCGCCCACGGCACCCCGCTGCCGATGCCGCAGAACCCGGCGGCTCCCGCGCCCGCCCCCGTGGCGGCGCACGCGTCGCACCACCCGGCCCCGTACGTCCCCGCCCCGGCGCCCGTTCCCCCGGCGGCGCAGCGGCCGGCGGTGCCCACCTCCCGGGCGGCCGGTGCCGCCGGCGCGCCCGGCGTACCGTCCCAGCCCGCCCACGCCGTGCCCGCCGGGCCCGGTACCGCACACCCCGCTCCGCCCGCCGAGGTCCCCCCGGCCCCGCACGGCGGAGCACCGGGCAGGCCCGTCCTCCCCAAGCGGCGCGCCCAGGAACACCTCGTCCCGCAGCTGCGCGAGGAGCCCACGGCCCGCAAGCCCGAGGAGCACGCCCTGCACGACCCGGGTCTGATGGCCGCCTTCCAGCGCGGCATCGGACTCGCCGAATCCCAGCCCGCCCCCCGTGAATCGCTGCGTCCCGGCGACGCGCACAAGGAGTAGATGCACATGGCGAGCAATGCGCCGCACGGCCATTCCTCGGATCTCGACTGGCTGCTGAGCGGCCTGGTCCAGCGGGTCCCGTACACCCGCAACGCCGTACTGCTCTCCTCCGACGGCCTCGTGAAGTCCGTCCACGGCCTCGACCCCGACGCGGCCGACCACATGGCCGCGCTGGCCTCCGGCCTGTACTCGCTCGGCCGCAGCGCCGGCGCGCGCTTCGGCGACGGCGGCGAGGTCCGCCAGGTCGTGGTCGAGCTGGACTCCACCCTGCTGTTCGTCTCCACCGCCGGCTCCGGCACCTGCCTCGCCGTCCTCGCCGGACGCGAGGCGGACGCCGCCGTGCTCGGCTACGAGATGGCGATGCTCGTCAAGAGCGTCCGGCCGTACCTGGTCACCCCGGCCAGGCAGGCCGCCGGCGCGGCGGGCAGTGCGGGACAGTGACCATGGCCTCCCATCAGGAAGGGCCCTGGCTCGACGACGCGGCGGGGCGGCTGATCCGTCCGTACACCGTGAGCGGCGGGCGGACCCAGCCCACCGCCGCGCTCGACCTGCTCTCGATGGTGATGGCGACGGGCACGGCACCGCAGGCCCACATGGGCCCCGAGCACAGCCTGGCCCTCGGGCTGTGCGAGGGGCCCACCTCGGTGGCGGAGATCGCGGCGCACTTACGGCTCCCGGCCGTCGTCACCAAGGTCCTGCTCTCCGACCTCGTGGACTGCGGGGCGCTCACCGCCCGAGCGCCCCGCTTCCACGCCAACCCAACCGACCGTTCCTTGCTGGAGGCAGTGCTCGATGGCCTACGACAACGGCTCTGAGCGCCACGACCGGGGCCACGAAGGCCTCGCGGCCGACCCGTTTCCCACCGCGCTGAAGATCCTGGTGGCGGGCGGGTTCGGGGTCGGCAAGACCACCTTCGTCGGCGCCGTCAGCGAGATCGAACCGCTGAGCACCGAGGAGCTGCTGACCTCGGTCAGTGCCGCCACCGACAGCCTGGAGGGCGTGGAGTCCAAGACGACCACCACGGTCGCGATGGACTTCGGCCGCATCACGCTCGACGACCGCAACGTGCTCTACCTGTTCGGCACCCCGGGCCAGGAGCGGTTCTGGTTCATGTGGGACGAGCTCTCCGAGGGCGCCCTCGGAGCGGTCGTCCTCGCCGACACCCGCCGCCTCCAGGACTGCTTCTCGGCCGTCGACTTCTTCGAGCGGCGTGGCATCGGCTTCGTGGTGGCGGTCAACGAGTTCGACGGTGCCTACCGCTACGAACCGCAGGAGGTGCGGGCGGCTCTGGACCTCAAGCCCGAGGTGCCGGTCGTCCTCTGCGACGCCCGGATCTCCAGCTCCGCCATCCGCACCCTGCTGACCCTCGTCCAGCATCTGCTCACCACCATCCCGGCCACCGTGCCGACCTACGGAGCCACGACATGACCTACGACCCGACCGGTCATCTGCTGCTCACCCCGATCGACCAGGAGGCCCCCGCCCGGGTCCGCCGCCTGCGCGAGCTGGGGCTGGGCGAGCAGCCGGACCCGGCCTTCGACGAATTCGCCCACCGTCTCGCGGAGGTGACCGGAGCGCCGTACTCCATGGTCAACTTCATCGACGAGAACCGGCAGTTCTTCGCCGGTCTGCACACGCCCGCCGGGACCCACTCGGGCACCGACCTGGGCGCCACCGCCGCGGCCGGCGGTGGCGGCGTCGGCCGCTTCATGGCGCGTGACCACGGCTACTGCCCGCACGTGGTGGTGCGCCGCAAGGCCCTCGTCCTGGAGGACGTCTGCGACTACCCGCGCTTCGCGGGCAACCCGGTCGTGGACGAGATCGGCATCCGTTCGTACATGGGCGCTCCGCTGATCGACCGGACCGGCACGGCGCTCGGCACGATCTGTGTCGTCGACACCGACGTCCGCCCCTGGGGGCGGGCCGGCCTGG
Organism: Streptomyces sp. NPDC127114; assembly: GCF_042677525.1. Classification (NCBI taxonomy): domain Bacteria; kingdom Bacillati; phylum Actinomycetota; class Actinomycetes; order Kitasatosporales; family Streptomycetaceae; genus Streptomyces; species Streptomyces sp. NPDC127114. The sequence continues at coordinate 134,511 of NZ_JBHXTJ010000017.1, read as the reverse complement.
AGACCATCAAGGCGATGGCGGCGGAGCTGGTGGAGCAGATCCACCGGCGCGAGGACGGCATGATCTGACGCACTGACCGACGGTCCCCCGGTCCGTGACGTACCGGTGCCCCGGGGTTCGGCTCCCTTGCCGGACTCCGGGGCGTTCTGCTTCTCCGCTCCTGGCGTGACGTCAGGCGTGGACCGGTTCCATCCGGACCACGTCGGAGAGCCGCTCCGACCAGCTGCCCTTGTCCTGGCCGAGGGCGACCTCGGCGAGCCGGAGGAGCTGGATGTCGGAGGTGCCCGCGGGGGCGAAGATGTGGTGCGCGTCGCGGAGGTACCGCTCGATGGGCCGGTCGGTGAACAGGCCGGCCGCCGCGTGGATCTCCATCGCGTTGCGCCCGGAGTCGATCGCGGACTCGACGTTCACCAGCTTGGCGTTCATCAGCTCGGTGTCGCACGACATGCCCTGGTCGAGCAGGTGGACCGCGTGGTACGCGGCGAGGCGGGCGGTCATCAGGCGCGACTGCATCTGCCCCAGCTTCAGCTTGACGGTGGGGAGTTCGGCGAGCGGCTTGCCGTAACGGACGCGCTCGGTGGCGAAGCGCGTGGTCTCCTCCAGGATCGCCTGGTGGATGCCGAGCGACACGGCGGTGAGATTGGCCCGGCCGTAGAGGACGCTGGACGAGTACGCCACGGAGAGGCCGTCGCCCTCGTCGCCGAGCCGGTTGGCGGCGGGAACCCGGCAGTTCTCGAAGACGAGCTCGCCGAAGCTGAAGCCGTGCAGCCCCATGGCGGGCTGCTGCGGACCGGTCCGGAACCCCGGGCGGTCGGACTCGACGAGGAAGGCCGTGAGTCCCTTGGAGCCGGGGCCGGTCCTGACCACGACACCGTGGAGGTCGCCGACGTGGCTGTTGCCGACGTAGACCTTGCTGCCGTTGAGGATGTAGTCGTCGCCGTCACGGACCGCGCTCGCGGTCATGCCGAGGACATGGCCGCCCGACTCCGGCTCGGTGACCGCGATGGTCGGCAGGCAGTCTCCGGCGGCGATGGCCGGAAGCCAGGTCTTCCGCTGTTCGTCACTGCCGAAGTGGACGATCTTGGCGGTTCCGAGCTGCGAGGCCTGGACCATGGCGCCCATCGCGCCGCTGACCCGGGACAGCTCCTCGATGATGATCGTCTTGGCCAGATGGCCGGCGCCCATACCGCCGTACTCGTGGCCGATAGTCGCTCCCAGCCAGCCCTGTCGGGCGATCAGCCGGGACAGCTCGTGGTGGACCGAGCGGCCGGCTTCCATCTCCGGTATGCGTGGCCGAACCTCACGCTCTGCGAAGTCCCGCACCGTCTGCCGGAGCTGGTGATGCAGTCGGCTGCTGAAGTAGCCGTCCATAGGGTCCTCCTCTGCGAAACGCCTGCTCGTCGAGTGGTCCGAGCAGGTGGTGCATCGGCAGTGGTCCCGTCCCGAACAGGCCGACCACTTCATGGTGTTGATCTTTACGGGGTGGATCAATATCGACACCAAGTTTGTCTGAAACCGGAACGGTTGACGTTCGTTTCTGACTGTGTTTCGTGTGGCCTTGGCCTGCTCAGTCGAATCCGGCGGGCATTTCCCATGGTCGTTTTTCTGCCACATGCCAACGGCAAGAAGCCGGAGGGCATATGACATTCTGTCAGGTCAGATCACCGCATGCCTGACTTCGTCGCCGAAGAGTCGGCATTCCGGACCCGTCCCACCCTCCCGTGCGCGGCGGAGGCGCACGGTTTCCGGGTCCGGCGCATCCGGCTCGGCGTGACCCGACCGGCTCCGTGCAGGCGCGCCGGGCGTTGCGGGGCGCAAGAGTGCGTAACGGAGAGTGAGCGGCGTCCGCGAAACGGTGATCAGCCCAGGAAGGCGCCGATCCGCGCCCGCAGCGCCGCCGGGTCGAGGCCCTGGCCGGCCAGGTGCTCCTCGATCGAGCCGTACCGGCGGAGCTCGCGTCGGCCGATGCCCAGGCCGAGCACGCGGTGCGGCTGCTCGACGAGCGCGTCGTTGGCGGCCGTCGTGGACGTCCCGGCGAGGTACGGCTCCACCAGGACCACGTCCGGGCGCGCCCCGGCGACCGCCCGGCGCAGCGCGGCGCCGTCGAAGGGCCGCACGGTCGTGGCGTACAGGACCGTCACGTCCAGCCCCTCGGTAGCGGCCAGCACGGCGTCGAGCATGGGTCCCACCGCCACGACGACCCCCCGGGAGCCTTCGCGCAGGGTCGTGAACCCGCTCCGGGAGACCGGGTGCGCCGCGGCGTTCGCGTGCACCGACAGCCGCACGTAGACCGACTCGTCGCTCGCGGCGGCCCGGCGCAGCAGCGTCTCCGCCTCGTCCGGATGGCCGGGCACGTGCACGGTCCAGCCGTCCAGGGTGTCCATCAGGGCCACGTCACCCGGTGACATGTGGGTGAAGCCGCCGGCCGGCCAGTCGTACGAGCCGCCCGCGCTGACGAGGACGCCGTGCACGCCCTGGTGCCCGAAGTCCAGCTTCAGCTGCTCGAAGGGCCGCTCCACCAGGAAGCTGGCGAAGGTGTGCATGATCGGCCGCATCCCGGTCAGGGCCATCCCGCCGCCGACGCCGATGAGCAGCTGCTCCCGGATGCCGACGTTCACGGCCCGCTCGGGATGCCGGTCGAGCGTCTGCTGGAAGCCGTCCCTGCTGATCTCGGCCAGGACCAGCGCGAGCCGCGGGTCCTCGTCGAGCAGCCGGCCGGTGGTGGCGATGAAACGGTCGCGCATGGTGTCCATGACGGGGTTCTCCTCAAGGTGTGGCGTGATGCGGGACGGGCGGCGCTGAGCCGGGGCCTCGGACGCGGGGCTCGCCTGTACGGGCCTCGGGCGGGCGTCGCGCGGTACGGGGCTCGGGCGGGCGGCTCCCACGACGGGGCTCCGGCATGCGGCTCCCCGTCCGGCGCTCGGTGCGAGGCGCTCGGCGCGGGAGGGTCAGTGCTTGGGTTCGACGCGGGCGACGACCGCCCGCGGCCGCCCGGGATGAGGGGCGGTGAAGGCGGCGTACAGCGCCTCGTGATCCCGCCCGTCGACGGTCGCGGCGGACCAGCCGGCCGCCTCGAACCGCGAGGCGATGCCGCCGGGCCAGCCGTAGGTGGCGGAGCTGTTGTCGATCACCAGGGTGTGCAGCTGCTCGAGGCCGGCGGGCCCGGCGTAGGCGAGCGCCTCGTGGTTGCTGCCCTCGTCCAGCTCGGCGTCCCCGATGAGGACCCACACCTTCGGATCGGTGAGCCCCTGGGCCCGCAGCCCGAGCACGGTCCCCACGGCCAGCGGCAGGCCGTGCCCCAGCGACCCGCTCCCGATCTCCACGCCGGGCACCAGCGTCCGGTCCGGGTGGTGCCCGAGCGGTGACGCGTACCCGCCGAACCCGGTCAGGACGTCCTCGTCGATGAACCCCTTCTCCGCGAGCACCGCGTAGTACGCCATGGGCCCGTGCCCCTTCGACAGCAGGAACCGGTCCCGCCCCGGATCCTCGGCGGTCCCGGGCGACACCCGCAGCACCCGGTCGTAGAGCACCCACAGCGCGTCGAGCGTCGAGGTCGCCGCGGGGGAGTGCTTCTCGTCCCCGGTCATCAGCCCCATGAGCCGGCCGAGCCGCGCGATGTCGGCGGCCGTGTCCGTCGTGTACGTCGCATCCGTCGTGTACGTCGTGTCGTTCATGGCGTACACGGTGCTACCTCAAGCGCGCTTGAGGTCAAGCCGCAAACCGGTTCGTGACCACGCGCGGAAGTGCGGTATTGTTCTCATGCACGTCGGGCCGGGGAAACCGCAGGTCAGACAGGTGCCGGGACGTGGCGCAGCTTGGTAGCGCACTTGACTGGGGGTCAAGGGGTCGCAGGTTCAAATCCTGTCGTCCCGACTGTGCGGAAACGCTGGTCGGAGGCCGTTCTCTCATTCATGGGAGGGCGGCCTTTCGTGCGTCCGGGGGTGTGGTGGTCGCAGTGTGGTCGCACGCACGGGCCGGGGCTGGTTCGCCTTGGTGCTGGTGGCGTGCGGTGCGGGGGAGCGGAGCCGGCCGAAGGCTGCGCGGAGACGGCGGAGGCGGTCGCGCGGTGGTCGCAGCCACGCGGGCCGGCCCGTACGGCTGGCTGGCTGCTCGGCTCCGCTGAGGACGTGGTCGATGGTGTCGACGGCTTGGCGGGCTGCTTGTTGAGTGAGGTGGCTGTAGAGGTTCGCGGTGGTCGACAGGGTGGAGTGCCGCAGCGTCTTGGAGACCACGGTGAGCGGGACGCCGGCGGTGATGGTGATGGTGGCGGCGAGATGCCGCAGGTCGTGGACCGTGACCCGGGGGACGCCGGCTTCCTCGGACAGTCGGTGGAGTCGGTCGAGTACGAGGTGTGGTCCGAGCGGGCGGCCGTCGGGTCGGCAGAAGACCAGCCCCGCGAACGGGTCGCTGGGGTCGCCGCGGGTCCGGGCTGCCGAGCGTGCCCGTCGGCGGAGGGCTGTGGCGACGCGGGGTGAGATGGCGACCCAGCCTCTGCTCGACCGGGTCTTCGGTGTGGTGATGACCAGGCGGTTGTTGTCGACGGCGGAGAGCGTGCAGCGGATGTAGAGCACGCCCTCGTTGAGGTGGACGTCGTCCCAGTGCAGGCCGAGGGCTTCACCCTTGCGCATGCCGGTGCCGATGAGGACTTCGAACAGGTCGGCCATCCGCCTCGTGGCAGTGGGTGAGGAAGCGGGCGGCCTCCTGCGCTGTCCAGATCCGCCGCTCCGGTGACGGTGGCCGGCGCAGGACCGGGGGAGAGGCCGGGTTGTGGGGGAGGCGGTGCTGGCGGACGGCGTCGCCGAGGGCGCTGGAGAGGGTGGCCAGGCACCGGTAGAGGGTGGTGCGGCCGCGGCTGGCCGTGAGCTGGCTGGTAACGAAGGCCGAGATGTGGCGGTGGGCGAGCTGGTCGAGCTTGAGGGTGCCGAACGCGGGGACGAGATCGTTGCGGACGTAGTCGCGGTATCGCGCCATGGTGGTCGGCTTGAGTACGAGGGTCTTGGCGGCGAGCCAGGCGGTCAGGTAGTCGGCGACGCTCTGGTTCGGGTCGGCGTTGAAGCCGCCGGCCTCGCCCTCCAGGAACCTCCGCAACGCCCCTTCGGCCGCGTCGTGGCTGCCGAATCCGCCGCGGCGTACGGTCTTCCGGAGGTGGCGCGGTGCCGGGACGTCGACGGCAAAGGTCCACGTCCCGTGGTCACCGTCAGTGAGCAGGTGCGGGCAGTGCGCTCCGACTTGGTGATGCAGTGTGTCGCGGCAGCCACACCTGCGGTAGACGCGGCCGCGGTCGGCGATGGTACGCATGGGGATCGCCTCCAGGAGGCGGAGGAAAGGTCGGCATCTCCAGTCTCGTGCGACCACCTGCGACCACCACGACCCATGCGCCCCAGTGACCTGCGCTTTCCCCTTGTCTTTGCGCCAAGGGTCGCTGCAGCGCATGGGATCAGCAGATCCTCCGTCTCCTGGTGGTACAGCAGCTGCATCCTTGATGACCTGGGAAAACGGCGATTCGTAAGGCTCGTGGGTGGGGGCTAGCCTGGAAGTGGTCCGGATCTTGAACCGAAAGGCGCCCGCCCAGGCGCGGGCAGGTGGCGGCTGTCCAGACGCCAACGGAGGTTCAACGTCCGGTCGTGGCCCCGTGGGCTGCTCCAAAGCCCGGGAGTCGGAACGGCCGTCGATGGACGGCTTCTGTTGCAGGCGCGGTTCACTGTACGGGCGGCGGTGAGCACGGTGTGCTGGTGGGCTACGGCTGCCCAGAGGGGGTGGCGACCGGTGCCCATACCAGGGATGCAACTCCTCCGCCGCGATGGAGAGGGACGTGGGACGGCGGAATGCGGCGATGTCCTCGGCGGATGCGGCGAGTCCGAGAGTTTCGGTTGCTGCCCGCTGCACGATCTCCCAGTGCGTACGGCAGATAGGCGGACACGATCTGGCGTGCCCGCATGAGCTTGAGAGTGAGCTCTTCAGACTGCACGCCCCTCTTCTGGTTGACCACAGGTTGGTCGGCTCCCTCCCCGGTCGTGCTGGATGATGGTCCCTAGCGATTGGCGCAAGTGGGGGTAATACCGATGGTTCGAAGCGACTTCCCGGCCATGATGGAGTTCCTCCGGGAGCGCCTGCGTGAAGACGAAGCTGCTGCTCGCGCAGTGCGGCCCGGCAAGAACGAGGGCGTGGCAGGGTTGCAGGCCCGGGTGCTTGCCGACGTCGCCGCGAAGCGCAGGCTCATGGAGTGGGTGGAGGAGCCTCATCAGCGGATGGCGGGGGACGGGGAGCGCGCATTCTGGGAGACCGTGATCGCCGACGCGGTTGCCAATACCTGGATGGGGCGCCGCGTACCGGTGATCTACGCACTCGTCGCGGCGTACGCCGACCACCCACACTTCCGGCCCGAGTGGGGGCCGGAAGAGGACGAGTGCGAGCCCGGTGAAGAAAAGCTCGGCGCCAGCAGGAGTTAGGGCACTGTCTCCACGTTGCACTCCTCAATCCAGCGCGCCACGGACGCCCCCGGCGGCTTCCGGAAGGTCTCGTACGGGCCCGTCGTGAACGCCGGCGATGCGGAAGCTCGTCGGCAACCTGGTGGTGCACCAGATGCGGTGGGCCGAGCGGGTCCGCCGGGAGGCAGCGTGGGGGAGCGGCAGATGGCGACGGCGCCGCCGCTCACCGTCGACCAGACCCGGATGCTGCGCAGGGTGAAGACGGACCTCGCGCGGGCCGCCCAGCGCGGATAAGGGCGTTTGTCGGAAAAGGTCATGACGGTGTCAGAGTCTGCTCCTATCTTCAGTTCATGACCGTCACTGCCCGCCGGGAGCTGGTGAGCCCGGCGACCCGCAACGCCTTCCGCTCTCTGGCCACGGACCTCACGCTCCGGATCGTGGCCGAGCTGTGGGAGGACCACGGATTCGCGCCCATTCCGCCTGAACAGTTGAAGTACCAGGACTCAGGTCAGCGGCGGACCGAGTTCATGCTCTATGCCGAAGGCGTGGACTGGTCTGACCCTGACCACGTCCGGCGGGCCCTGCTTGTCTTCGAGGACTTCATCCGCGCGTACCGGGACCCCGGCCAGCCGGACACCCCAAAGTGGCTGGAGGACATCCGCGTTCGGCTGGAGAGGGACGGCTTCTCGCTCGACGAGAGCGGGAAGATCTCGTGGTCGGCGCCGCCCCTTCTGGCCCGGGACCTCAGCAACCTGAGCGACCCCTCAGGCATCACGATTGAGTTGGAGCGCATCAGGCGAGACCTGACTACGGATCCGTCAGGTGCGATCGGAGCGGCGAAGCAGCTCATCGAGGCCACAGCGAAGACAACCCTCCGGGAGCTGGGCATCGAGATCGACAGCAACGCGGCCCTGCCCTCCCTAATCAACACCGTGCAGAAGTCGCTGAAACTCGATGCCGCCTCGGCGCCGGAAGGGCCCGACGGAAGCAAGGCGATCAAGAAGGTTCTTTCGGGCGCGATCAACATCGCCGTTGGCGTGGCCGAGCTGCGTAATCAGGGCTTCGGCAGCGGTCACGGCCAGGCGAGCGCTCCCAGCGGCCTCGGGGTCCGTCACGCCCGCCTGACGGTCAACGCCGCCGTCACCTGGTGCGAGCTGATCCTCGACACGCTGGCGGACCCGGCGGCGCCGTGGCGCAAGGCCACCACCTGAGCTACTGGACATGCTGATCAGGAGCCCTGGGGTGAAACTGGACTCCGATGGTGCTTCCTGATCCCGCCGTCAGGCCTAGTGCGGCCCGTGGCTGAAAGGGGGCCGCCGTGGATGCGCTGGATATCGTGCTGCTGGTCCTCGTTGCGGGCGTCCTTGGCGTCGCGGTGTTGAGCATCGTGATGGTCAAGAGGGGCAACGGAGAGGGTGCGGATGCTTTCCGTTCGGTGACAGGTCTCATTGCTGTCGTCGCCAGTGACCTCGCCATCGTTGTAGCCGGGATCTGGGGTATCGCGAACCTGGGGAAGAACGGTGAACACGTCGTCCCCATCCTCACGAGCGCCTTCACCGCCGTCACGGCGATCACGACGGCGTACTTCGGTATTAAGGCGGTCGCGAACACGGCCAAGGAGGCCATCGAAGCCGAGGCTGCTCCCGGACCGCAGGGGCCTCCCGGCCTGCAAGGTCCGCCGGGTGATCGGGGCCCACGCGGACCCGAGGGGCCCGCCGGCCCACCGGTCAAGGTGAGCCTCAAGCCGAAGCGCTCGTCGTCGACGGAGGGGCGTGCCCGCACGCACAGGGCGGGAGTTTGGAAGGGCCGGGTCGCCAGAGAGGTGCGCTTCGAGCGGGACCGCCTTCTCGCTCTTGCGAAACAGTGGATCACTTCCAGGAGATCTCGACCCGGCTCGGATTCCAAACGTTCTTCGGCGGAGACGCGGGAAAGATCCGAATCTCCTTGATCAGGTACCGGGAGACGCTCTGCGAACGCTGCCATGGCCGCGCACCGATGGGGGTCAAGGGGTCGCAGGTTCAAATCCTGTCGTCCCGACTGTGCGGAAACGCTGGTCGGAGGCCGTTCTCTCATTCATGGGCGGGCGGCCTTTCGTGCGTCCGGGGGTGTGGTGGTCGCAGTGTGGTCGCAGGCCTGAGCCGGGGTTGATTGGCTGCAGCGTTGGTGGCGGGCGGTGCGGGGGAGCGGAGCCGGTCGAGGGCTTCGCGGAGGCGGTGGAGGTGGTCGCGCGGTGGTCGCAGCCACGCGGGCCGGTCCGAACGGCCGGCCGTCTGCTCGGCTCCGCTGAGAACATGGTCGATGGTGTCGACGGCTTGGCGGGCTGCTTGTTGAGTGAGGTGGCTGTAGAGGTTCGCGGTCGTCGACAGTGTGGAGTGCCGCAGCGTTTCGGCAGCAGGAACCAGGTCCCCATTGAGCGAGTCCAGAATGAGTCCGAGGACGACCGTCGGGTAGTACTTCGGCACTCCCGCCGGGAAGAGCGACGCCACTGCTGCAAGGGCGGCCAACAGTTGATCGGCGTCTACCCAAGGGACCGTGACGGGCACGAAACCGGAGTCAGGGAGTGGGTAGGCGCTGTGTCCGCCGCCGTACTTGCTGTGCTCTCTGTGACAGGTCAGGTCCAGCGGACCGAGGACGCTACCGAGAGGAATAGTGCCACCCCGCGCCTGGCGTAGACGGCCGATCGTACGCTGTCAAAGAGCTGCCACGGGTCTGCTACGCCCGGAGCGGTGACACCCCGGGGTCTCGGCAGGCCGTCGTGCCCAGATCCGTGGGCGCTCCGCGGCAGCTGAGTGAGGGGGGTGCTGAAAACGTGATGGGCGCCGGCTTGGACTGCTGGCACGATGCTCTGAAGCGGCTGCTCGGTTCTCTCCGGACAACCCTGGTCCGGGACATGCCGCAGAAGGCGACATTCGATACCCCACTGGGAGCACGGCCCACCTATGACAACGCGCCTGTCCGGAAACGACTTCGCTCTGCAGCTGATCGCCCAGGACGGCATGTTCCTGCGGCGCTTCTTGCAGCGAGTCATCGCCAGACCGGAACTGACCATCCTCCCGGTCTTCTGTCTGTACAACTACATGTGCCTGGTTCTCCACGAGTCCCACCGGGCGCTGGGTCGGATCGCACCCGATCTTGCGACCTCACTTGCCTACGACCACGCGGAGACGATCGCGCGGGCCCGGCACTCGGTCAAGCTCTACGATGACAAGGCCAAGGAACCGGCAGAGGTGAGTGCCGAATTCCGGCGCATCATCGAGCAGCACCGCCAGGAGTTCCTCAACAACACGTGGCTACCGCTGGCGCGGCCGCTGGAGACAGACCTGGGCCTGTGGCGCTTCCGAGGGAGACTCGTTTCGACCTCCCACACGGTGAGTTTCTTCTTCGGCTCCCCGCCCGAACGTTTCGACGCCGAGGTACTGGGCTCACGACTCCAGGCGGTCGCTGTAGAAGTGGGACGCTATGTGAGGGCCATATCCGACGGACTGCCGTGGGAAGGGCCTTCCTGCCTCGACACGGTGCGCAAGGCAGACTTGAGGCTGCAAGACGTCGGGGCCAAGAGGCATTACCGCGCAAGTTTCGACCCCTCCCTGCCAGAGGAGGTCAAAGCATCTTTGACGGCCATGACCTGCGCGCTGAACACCCTCGATGTCCTTCTGTCCGAGGAGGCCGAGCACTCTGCGATCAGCCTATGGAAACTGCGCTACATCACGCTCCACCATGTGCTCTCCAGCCTCACCAAGCTCGACGAGCAGTACGGAGCCGACCTGCGAAAGCCCGACCGCTCCGCGCTGAGGGAGATCCTCGACGCCCCCATGACCGGTCTGATCTTGCAGGCTCACAGTGGCTGCCGGAACACCCTGGTCCACTACCTGCCCCCACGGAACGTGCACGAACAACTGTCCCTCCACCAACCGCTCTACGGGTTGCTGGATGCCTACTTCCCCGACGCGGATGCCCGCCTTCTGTATGAGGGCCTCGCTGGCCATACCAGTCACGTCGCCGGCATTCTGGATGCCTGGTCCCGATCGTGCATCCCCTCGACGGTGTGAGGCACGCTCGTGCAGCCACCGGACTGCCGGATGTACGGCCCCCGCCGTACTCGCGGCAGCCCCGACCGAGGCACTGTGACATTTCCTTGTGAGGGCCCTGGCGCGTTGCGGCCCCTGCGTGCCCACGGCTGCTGGTCACCGGACATTGTCAGGACCGAGCTTATCCAGAGATCCACAGAACAAGAGTCTGCCTCCCACATGCAAGGAGCGCCTCGCCCAGGAGCTACGGGCGATGGAATCCGACTACGTAGATGTGCTCAACGACTCCGAGATCCAGTACTGACGTATCAGTCGCAGCGCCCAAGCCATCCCCACCCTGCTGACCTGCGACTATTCGGGAAGAAAGAAGGTGAGTGGCATCGAACGCCTGAAGTCCGTAGTCGTTGGGCGTGGCGACGCGAGTGGACCGACTCACGTCACCGTCGGCGCCAGAGCGGAGCCCACTGAGGTGGGCTGCAACGCCAGACGGAGTCTCGTGCCGCACTACCTCCATACTCAAGTGGCTCGGGCTCAGGGCCTATCACCCGGCATCGACGGGCCATGCGAGCTGTGCATCCGTGTCCATCGGCCGACTGGTGAGCCGGGTGTCAGGGGCCCGGCACTTGAGCTCGCTCTTGATAGCAACGCTAAGGGCGGTAGCTGCACCAATGCGGAGGATCACGCCTCCTGGGGATGAGTGCCCTCGGCCGCCGCTCGTTCCTGCTCCGCCGCGTACACCATCTGCTCGAAGCTGGTTACCTGGAAGCCGCTGACCAGCGAACCGTTGAGCGCCCACTTGGGGTCGACGACTACGCCTTGGCCTCGGGTCATGGCCAGCCGCACGAAGCGGTCGAACTCTGCGTCCGTCAGGAGCGCCGACACGGTGAACTCCGGCGGCTCAAGGCCGGCCCGCTCCCAGTTCTTAAGGAAGGAATCGAGAGTCAACGGGTCTGTGAGTAGAGAGATTACGCCCTCCACGACCACCGGATCTCCGGTCTTGGCGTCCACGAGGTACGCCAGAGGGGCGTAGTACTGCTCGCACTCGGAGAACGCCTCTTCGATGGCCCGGGTGTACGGCGCGGCCTCGGCGCTCATGCAAGCAATCGGATCATGTCCTTGTCCCAGGAGGAGCGAGTACGGACCCCACTCGGCCCTGCTCGCGGTGTAACAGAACGGATCACCCTCCGTCTGCTGCTTCGCCAGCATGTTGTTCATCTCCTGGGCGGCCTGCGCAGCCCTCTCCGCGGACATGCGCTTCACCTGGCCTCGCGCAGAAACGTAGGTGTTCTGGCCATTCTCCAAGGCCATCCGGACGCACCAGCTACCGCGGGAGAAGTCGTCGTATTCGGACCGCCAGGTGATGAGACCGCCCTTGACCTGGGACTCCGAGAGACCGCCGAACAGCCACTGTCCTCCCTGAAGTGACGACAGCCACCCGGCGTAGTCGAAGTTCCGCAGGCGATGATGGTCCCGGAAGAATGCCGCGTCGACCACGCCGAGTACGCGGTCGGTCGGCGTACAGCACGCTTGGTGGACCAGACCCAGGTCTTCTGCCTTCCCCTCCTCGTCGACCTCGACAAGCGGTGCTCCGTCCTCGGAGACCGGTTCGCCGCAGTGCCGGCAGGCGTAAGGGTCCTCGTGCGCCGCTGCGAGGCTGGCGCAGTGGGCCGCGTGGGTCAGGGCCGCGCTCGACTGGTTGGGATCGTTAAGAAGGTTGGCGGCGAGCATCACCACCTTCTTGTCTTTGTAGTCGTCGGCGTGGGCTTCCATGTGGCGTTCGCAGCCAGCCCAGGTGGCCCAGCGCCCGACCACGTCCCACTGCTCGATTCCCCCGATCTTCACCTGCCCCGACGAGAACGTGTGGCGCTTCGCGCCCGCCTCGTCGAACCGCTCGACATCGGTGATGATGAAGTCGCACTCGTCATAGGGAGACTTGGCCAGGATTACGTCCCATCCGAAGGGCAGGTCGGCCACGAGCTCGGCGGTGATCGGGCCGGGGGAGCGTGTCGGCAGGGCTGGAGACAGGGGGTTCAGGTACTTGCCGAAGCGGTCCTGCACAGCGTCGGTGTCGAGGGAATGCCGCTCGCGGGCAAGTGTGATGGCCAGGGTGATCATCATGGACCAGAGCTGGTTGGCGGGGGCCGAGACCTTGCTGCTGAGCACGAGGAGGATTGCGGACTCCTGCGAACCGCCCTCACCCAGGTCGAGCGCGCTGATGTGGATCCTCGCCATGATCCGCTGTAGATCGAACGCGGAGATGTCTTTCTGCGTACGGTCACGGTAGTGGAATCTGATGATGTCCTCGGTCTTCGTCAGGACATCCCGCTCCTGCTCGGAGAGCGGCAGACCCTGGCCGCCAGCCGTGTTAAGCCGGGCGGCGTTCGTCACCTTCCGCAGTTGCTTGCGGATCCGCCCGGATGCCCCTAGTGACGTCGCGAGGACATAGGCGTCGCCGGGTCGGTTATCCGACACGTATTGCGCGACGAATTGCGCCAGGGCGGAACCGAACTCCGACGTGGGGTCCGGGGACACGCTCAGTGTGTTCTTAGCCTGTACGAAGAGCCGTGTATCCGGGCCGATGACGACCAGGTCGTCGATCTCGTCGGCCGTTTCGAAGCGCAACTCCGTGATCTTGGTCGCTATGGTGGGTCCGAAGGAACCGAATTCGAGCCCACAGAGCATGTGGGCTATGGCCAAAGCGGCGACCCGCTGCTGAAAGTCGACGCCCGAGTGCGTGGCCGCACCCCCGCTGTTGCCCATGTGCCCTCCCTGGTCGAGCATCGGAAAGTCTACGTTCATACCGCATCGTGCTGGTGAGGTACGGTCCCTGCACGCGGGCGGAGGGCTGGATCTCTCGGCGGAAGCGGGCGCGGAACTTAGGGTCCTCGGCCTGCGGAGGGATCACTTTCACAGCGACACGGAAGCCGGTTGGATCAGATCGTGGCGGGGCTTCGACCAGGTCGAACGGGCCGTTTTCCAGTGGGTCGCCTGGCGCAACGGTGAACGACTCCACTCGCTCTCGCCTACATCCCATTGGATGAGTGCGAACAGTCGTACTGGAAACACCAGGCGCAGGTCCCGCAGACCACTTGATCACACGATCGCGGGCTTCATGAAAGTCGTGACAGCTCAGGCAGTTGCTGAGTGTCCGGGCATGTTGATCAGAAACGACGGGACTCTGATCGAGGTGTGTGTGACGCAGTTTCCTGCTGGCGTGCCCTCTGCTGGGCACCTGCCACATCCGTCTTCCTGGCACCTTGGGGTCTCGTGACAGGGCTGGTCCTGTTGTGGCGGGAAGGCGGCGGGTGACGTGTCCGGATCGGTTGTTAGGGCTGAAGGCGCTCTGTCTTGCGATGCGGTGAGCAGGATGCGGGCGAGGGCGGCCGAGTTGTTTGTGGAGGTGCAGCGGGCCGACGCTAAGGCGACCGTGCTATCCGGTCTGGACGCGGCCCTCCTGGCCGTCGTGGTTGCGGCGCTGCCGGTGGCTGCGGAAGCCGGCTGGGTGGTGAGGACGACCTTGGCGGTGATGTGCACAGGGGCGGTGGCCGCGCTCGTCGCGGCGCTCCTTGCTCTGCGCCCCGTCCTGCCGAGTGGTACGGCGCTCACGGGAATGGACGGTCCGTGTCCCGATGAGGCTCCTGAAGCGGTCGTGGCTGCCGTTACGTGGCAGGCGATCGGAGGACGGCATCAGGCGGAAGCTCAGAATGTGGCCCGGATGGCCGCTCTCGCGCACCGCAAGTTCCGGATCATCAAGGTGGCCGTGGATCTGACGGTCATAAATCTGGGCGTGGCCGGAATTGGCTTGTTGATCAGCTGCTTCGTCTCTTGAGAGCATCCCGCCTCTGATGCTTCCTCACATCGGAGGTGCTATGTATCAGCCGCACGCTGCGGTGTTCGACAAGGTCTTGTGGGCGAAGCTGCGTGATCTGGCTCCGGTGCGGTCACGCCCCGCCAGAAGTGTTCTTCTGCGACAGGGGGATCCGGGGACGCATGTCTTGCTGCTGGAGTCCGGCTCCGCCATCGTGACTCTGACCGGTGAGAACGGTGAGCGGACCCTGCTGGCAGTCCGGGGGGCGGGTGAACTGCTGGGGGAGCTGGCTGTGCTGGACGCCCAGCCGCGCACGGCGTCTGTCATCGCAGCGGAGACATGCCAGGTCCGGGTCATCCCCGCTCCCGAGTTCCTCGCTTTCGTCGACGAGCACGGTCTGACGGCTTCGATACTGCGCCACGCCATCGCTCGCGTGCGTGAAGCGGAAGCGGTACGGCTCGAACTCGCGACCGCCCCGGTGCCGGCACGACTCGCGTCGGCTCTGGGGCGGCTGGTCCAGTCGGCTTCCTGCACGGCCGGCCACGTCCATGTGCGTCTGACGCAGGTGGAACTCTCCCAGCTGATCGGAGCGTCGCGGAATGCCGTCGGAACGGCGATCAAGACGTGGCGCGATCACGGATGGCTGGAGACGGAGTCCGGGGGTGGCTTGCTTATCAGAGACATTGCCCGGATCAAGGCCCATCCCCTCGGTCAGGGGTGACGGAGCGCACCGGGTCGGTGCCCAGTAGTGGGCACCGACCCGGCGCCGACCCGGCCAGCATGGTGCGCCAGCCGCGAAGGCCGTGGCGGAAAGGCTGGTGTTCCCATGAGGTCTCCCGTGCAGCCGGACCCGGTTGATGTGCCACCGGAGCACGCTCTGCTGGTCGTCGACATGAAGGGGTACAGCAGGATCCCCGAGGCGCGGATGGCACCGGCGCGCTTCGACCTGGACAGCATCCTTGACACCGTGTTCGACCAGAGCGGACTGGACATGCCGCAGCGGGTCGACGGCGCCTTCGGTGACACCGGTGATGGTGGCATCTTCGTCCTGCCGGCAAGGGACACCACGCGGTTGGTCGATCCGTTCCTCGGACATCTCAACGCGGCCCTGTCCCGATACGACAAGAAGGCGCGCCTGCACAGTGCACCGGAGATCCGTCTGCGGGCCAGTGTCCATGTCGGGCCGGTGTCGCTGCCCGGCCGCCGCAATCGGGCCGTCGTCGAGGCGTGCCGACTGGTCGACAGCGAGGTGGTACGGGAAGCGCTGGACGCGGCCGAGGCTCACGGCGCCTATCTGGCGGCCGTTGTCTCGGAGATCGCCTTTCGTCGGACGGTGAGGGACGGACGCGCGATGGACCTCGACGAACGTCACTTCCTGCGGGCCACGGCCCGCGTGGACGGCAAGCCGCAGTTCGAGGAGCCCTGCCGCCTACTCGTACCCGGCCTGCCACCCGTACTGCTGGCCCCTTCCATCACGGACGCAACTGGTCTGCGGCCGTCGTCCGCTCCGGTTCCTGGGCCGACGCGCGGTGCTGCGGGCAACTCCTCTCCGGAAGCCGGCCACCGCGGTCCTGTCCTGAACTTCATCGGCGCCATGGACCGCCCGACTGTCATTGGCGAGCTCGACACGCTCAACCTTGACCAGCGTCAGCGCTGACGGACATGTGCCGCCTGCCCCTCCCCGCTTCCAGCAGAGGAACAATCCATGGAAGAGAACGCATTCACCTTGCCCGAACCCGACGAACCGAAGAACCCGGGATCTGATGGCACGTCTCCGGACCTCGCCTCCCCCGCTTCTGTCCCGACCTCCCAGTCCGGCGACCTCCACATCCAGCAGGCCAGTGTGGCCGCCGGGCACATCGGTGAGCTCAAACTGCTGCAGGAAACGCGCAAACGGGACGTGCTTGAGGGTACGGAGCGTGATCGGCAGCAGATCCTCGAGCAGCCCTTCATCCTCTCGGAACGCTGGAAGGAAGCCTGGGACCAGGTCATCAATGGGGAGACGAGCCTTCTGCGACCGCGTGTCCTGCTGGTCGTGGCACCGCGCTCGTTCGGCTCCACCACCTTCGCGCTCCAACTGCTGGCGCGTCACACCGAAGCGGACAGCACGCTGGTGAAACTGGACGCCGACTGGAACGCGCCCAGCCGGGGCCGACTTCCGGTGGATCACCGACACGCCTACCAGGTGGATCTCAAGGATGCGCGTACGGACCGACTCTCGATCGACTTCCTCGACTCGCTCCCTCGGCATGCCGAGGCGCTCGCTTCGGCGCGTTCCTTCCTGGTGATGACCGTGGCGAAGGAGCTCTGGCCCGATCACTACCTCAGCCCTCGCGGCGACGTCAGGGTCGTGCACATCGACGAGCCGCCTGACTCGGAGCTCATGGTCGAGGAGCACCTGAATTACCGCGGACATCCCCAGCTGGTGCCCCATGTCCAGTCCCTCGACCAGGCGGTCGTCTCTCTGCGCGGTCTCAACGCGGTCGAGGCAGTGCGTGCCACGGTCACCGCCATGACGGTGTGGGAGGAGCACCACGGTCGGCAGCCTGAACTGCCATCTACCGCGGCGCGTATGGCCGGGCAAGAGAGACCCTCCAGTTTCGCTGAGCGTCTGACGGCCGCGCTGTCGGACTGGAGGCAGAAGCTGGATGGCCTCTTCGGAGAGGCGACCGCCACGTACGACGGGCGAAACTCATCACTAACCCTGGAGGACCGCTGTCTGCTGCTGGCTCTGGCCGTCCGACAGTCCGCGCCCATGACGGAGGTGGCGGCCACGGCGGGCAGCCTGCGGAGCCTTCTCGTCGTGCCGGACGGCGACAAACCCGCCGCCGAACCGCTGGTCCAGTCCATCTTCGCCGGGCGAGGCCTGCGTCGCCGTATCCATGACGTGGGCGCGCGAGTGGACACACACGACTCGGTAGTCTTCGACCAGCCTGCCTACGGGCGGGCTGTGCTGACCTATGTGTGGGACAACTACGAGGTGATGCGCGGACCCTTGCTCGTCTGGCTCACCCAGCCCGGTGACGGCTCTGTGTCGGCCCAGCCGATGGTCGACGCCCTGGCCGGTCTCGTTCTGCGGCACGGTACCGCTGACCATCTGGACACGCTGGGAAGCATCGCCTGTGCCGAAAACCCCGAGTTGCTCGGCGCCGTGATGTTGCGCGCCGTGAGGGACGAACATGTCGGTCGCGCCGCCTGGGCCACGCTGTACAGGTGGGCCGGACAGCAGGAGTACATCCGCACGGTGGTCGACACCTGTCGGAGCGTGCTCCTGAATGAGGCCTCGGGCCCGTCCGCAGCGAAGATGGCCTTGGTTCGGCTGCGCCGGGTCGCCCGGAAGAGTGACGATCCCGCAACTCGGCTCCGTGTCCTCTCGGTCATGAAGGAGCTGGTCTCGCGGCCGGCTCGCACCGCGATGCTCGTTGCTGAAGTCACCGCTTGGCAGGCATCCAAGGTCTCGGTCAGGTCCGGCAGCCTTGCCTTCCTCGCCTTGATGGAGAAGAAGCACCCGAAGGTGCCGTGGCTCATGTCCGACGAAGCGGCCGGTATCGACGTCGACCGCGCGTTGCGGGACCTCCTCGCCGACGCCGCCACTGCGCAGGAGGTCATCCCGGAGCTGACGAAGTGGATCGGCTCGTACGCCACCGACACCGTCGGGTATGAGCGGTTGCGCGACCGGATCGTCCACATCCTGCGAGGCAACGGCATGTTCCAGGCGTACTGGGCATTCATGCGGGCCCTGGCCGACGCACCCGTGACCGTCGAGGGGGTCGACGTGGCGGAGGACTTTCACAGGCACCTCGTCGATCCGCGGCTCCGCTCGGTGTTCACGCTCGAGACGGCGCCCTCGTGAGATGGCCCTGGCAGCGCGCGGAGCGCATCAGCGCCTGTCCCCACCAGCGCCTCCTGCCGAGTGCCACAGCCGGAGTCCCCTTCGGTGCTGTCTTCGTCATCGTCTGGCGGCCGGCGTGGCGTACGGGCTCCAACCTAGAGGACCTGGTGCGCTTCCGGGTTCACGCGGTGGCGGCCGAAGCCGCAGGACGATGCGAGGCGGCCGACCTGTATGCCGCGCAAGACGCTGTCAACGCTGCTCTGCGTGATCTGCGCGGGACCGCTGGTGGGGCCTACCGGATCCTGCGCGCGCGTGTCACGCTGCGGTTGTCCCAAGAAAGCCGTCAGACCGTCGCCCAGAGCCGGGCCGACGAGGAGCGGGTCCGTCGCCTGCGGTTCCTCAAGGCCCAGCTGTACGACCATCCCGACCTGGTGGTGCTGGACCGGCTGGAGCAGCGGCCCGGCACGCTGGCGGACGAGCACGTTGCCGAACTGCAGCGCCTTTCGCGGTCAATCAGGGCCTGTGGGAGCTGGTGGCAGCCGTTGATCGAACAATGGGAGGAGGTCGGCCGCGGCTTCAGTGACACCGATCGGCAGCAGCGGGCGATGCTCGCCCTGCTCGATTCCTTGCAGGCGTTCACCGGCGGGTCGGCGTCGCTCCCTGCCGAGTCCGGTCCGCCGAGCCCTGCTGTTGTGCCAGGGGAGTCTGAGCGAGGGGCCTCCCGTTGAGAACTCTGCTCTGGCGGGCGCTGCTGGCGCCGTTCACTAGCGTGCGGGCCTTCTGCCTTTGGCAGCGGGGCAAGGGGGCACTCTCTTATGACACCGCGTGGCGCAAGGCTCGCATGATCACATCTCCCGACGAGATGGTGTACCGCCTGCACGGCCATCACCGGCCCCCGCAG
The DNA here is from genome assembly GCF_042677525.1 of Streptomyces sp. NPDC127114. Lineage (NCBI taxonomy): Bacteria > Bacillati > Actinomycetota > Actinomycetes > Kitasatosporales > Streptomycetaceae > Streptomyces > Streptomyces sp. NPDC127114. Next base: position 115,514 of record NZ_JBHXTJ010000017.1, on the reverse strand, counting down.
TGCGCGGCACGTGAGGGCGGTCCGTGACCACAGGTACGCCGTGTCTCCCATGACGATCACGGCAGATATGCGTGGGCCTGCCGTGGTCGACGTGGACCAATAGCTGCCGCCTTGTCGGCGCCGAGGGGGCGTGGCGCCTGCACCAGTTTGCGTGCGGTCCCTCGGCCGACCTTCTGTGACGTGGTGGTTGTCCGATGGAAGAGCGACAGGCACGCTTCACTGATGCCAAGCGATTGACCTCGCCCGTTGCTCCTGGTCGATGGAAGCTGACGAGCCGCCAGCAGCAAAACACACATGGGGTGACCGGACCGGGCAGGCCGGCGGTTGCCAGCGCAGCGAATCTGGGGACCAATTGGGGACCACACGACGTGCGCGAAGGCGCACGATAGACCCTGCAGTACACAACTTGCACCCAAATTAAGCCGGTTATATCCGGAAAATGCCTCCGACCCTCACTCCTGGGGGTCAAGGGGTCGCAGGTTCAAATCCTGTCGTCCCGACTCGAAAGAGTCGCAGGTCAGAGGCCGTTTTGGAGCAATCCGAAACGGCCTCTTGCTCGTTTTTGGGGACCGGTCGGGGCCCAGCCCGCTTGCACACTCGATGGCGCGGCTGAGGTGGGACATCACGGCGCCCTCATTTTCATCTGCCGTACATGGAACGGCGGTTCCGCTTGACCTACTCTCGTCGCCATGGCAGCAGGAATCCTTACTGCGCGCCGCCACGTCGACCAAGGGCGTACGGCGAGCGCCCTGTGTACGGTCGCCCCGGCGCGCTGAACGCGCCCCTCTCCCCCCACGGGATCCCCACCTGGTGCCCCCGCCTGACTCCCGTCTCTTCCCCTTCACACCGCAGTAGGCGGCGCTAAGCCGCTCGCCTGCCGTGCACTCATGCGCGGACGCCTCCAGGAGGAATGGACATCATGAGCGAGAACAGCGCGAACAGCGAGAACAGACGACCCCCGGTGAGCCGCCGCGGCTTTCTCGGCGGCGCCGCCGCCGTGGCAGCCGCCACCGCCGTACCCGTCCTCGCGCAGGTCGCCGGAGCCGGCCACGCCGCTGCCGCGGGCCGCCCGAACATCCTGCTGATCGTCACCGACGACCAGCCTAAGCACACCGAATGGGCCCTGCCCAAGACCGTCGCCTGGCTCGCCGACCAGGGCGTGAGGTTCACGAACGGCCACGTCACCACCCCGTTGTGCGCGCCCTCCCGGTCGAGCGTGTTCTCCGGCCGCCACGCCCACAACCACGGCGTGCGCAACAACAAGGCCGCGTACGCGCTCGACCAGAGCACCACCGTGCAGAAGTACCTCAAGCAGGCGGGCTACCGCACCGGCCTGTTCGGCAAGTACCTCAACTCCTGGACCCTGACCGAAAATCCGCCGCACTTCGAGGAGTTCGCCCTCCTCCAGCCCGGATACGTCGACGCCCAGTGGAACGTCAACGGCACCGTCCAGACGATCAACGGCTACACCACCACCATCATCAAGAACCGCACGCTGAACTTCCTCGACAAGGCCGCGACCGACACCCGGCCCTGGTTCGCGTACGTCACCCCGTACGCCTCCCACGGCCCGCGGACCCCCGAGGCGAAGTACGCGGACACCCCCGTCCCGGACTGGAGCGGCCGGCCCTCGGTCCCCGAGAACGACCGCAGCGACAAGCCGGCCTACATCAAGAACGCCACCGGCACCCTCGCCGACGGCCGGACCATCCGCGCCGAGCAGCTGCGCACTCTGCTCTCCGTCGATGACGCGGTGCAGGCCTTCAAGGACAAGCTCCAGGCCCTGGGCCAGCTGGACAACACCCTCGTCATCTACATCGGCGACAACGGCTTCAGCTGGGGCGACCATGGCTGGACCGCCAAGTCGGTGCCCTATCGCCCGGCTCACGAGGTGCCGTTCTACCTCTCCTGGCCGGCCGGCGGGCGAGGCGCGGGGACCGTGGACCACCGCATCGTCGCGAACATCGACATCGCGCCGACCATCCTCGACGCGGCGGGCATCACCCCGGCCGCACCCCAGGACGGCCGGTCCCTGCTCTCCTCCTACAGCCGCGACCACCTGCTGGTGGAGTGGTGGAAGCAGGGCACCACCACCGGCGGGGTGCCGACCTGGTCCTCGTACGTCGCCAAGGACAAGCAGTACACGGAGTACTACGACCTGACGACCGACGGGAACGGCACCGTGTCCGGCACCGGCCAGGTGAAGTTCCGCGAGTACTACGACCTGGTGAACGACCCGTACCAGCTGACCAACAAGCTCTACCAGGCCACTCCGGCCGACGAGCAGGCTCTCGGCATCCCCGACCTGGCCGCCCGGCTCGCCGCCGACCGCGTGGCCTGACCCACACCACAGAACCGCCGGCCGGGCGTCCTCGCCGCGAGGTTCGGGCGCCCGGCCGCTCACCGTCCCGACGGAGCCGCCATGTCCGATTGCTGCACCCCCGGCCACGCCCATGCCCCGACGCTCACCCTCGCGCCGCCGCCCCCGGCGCCCCCGGCCTCCCGGGTGGCCCGGCAGCTGCTCACCCTGCCCGGTGGCAGCTTCCTCATGGGCACCGACGACCCGGAGGGCTTCCCGGCGGACGCCGAGGGGCCGATCCGCGAGGTGGCCGTGGAGCCCTTCCGGATCGCGGCCACGGCCGTGACCAATGCCCAGTTCGCCACGTTCGTCAAGGCCACCGGCTACACCACCGATGCCGAACGCTTCGGCTTCTCCTTCACCTTCGGGGCCTTCCTCGCCGACGAGGTCGCCGCGGTCTCCGCGCCCGTGGCGGCCGTCCCGTGGTGGCGGGCGGTGGAGGGGGCCGGCTGGCGCCACCCCGAGGGGCCCGGTTCGGATGTCACCGACCGGCAGAGCCACCCCGTCGTCCATGTGTCCTGGAACGACGCCCAGGCGTACTGCGCCTGGTCCGGCACCCGCCTGCCCACCGAGGCCGAGTGGGAGTACGCGGCCCGCGGCGGCCTGGAGCAGCGCCGCTACCCATGGGGCGACGAGCTCACGCCCGACGGCCGTCACATGTGCAACATCTGGCAGGGCGAGTTCCCCGTACTCAACACCGGTGCCGACGGCTACGTCTCCACCGCCCCCGTGAAATCCTTCCGGCCCAACGGCTTCGGCCTCTACAACACGGTCGGCAACGTCTGGGAGTGGTGCGCGGACTGGTTCACCCCCGCCGAGGAGACGTCCCGCGCCATGCGCGGAGGCTCGTACCTCTGCCACGACTCCTACTGCAACCGCTACCGCGTCGCCGCGCGGAGCTCGAACACGCCCGACAGCTCGACCGGCAACATCGGGTTCCGCGTGGCCGCCGACCTCGCGTAAGCCGGTCCGTCGTCCGCGTACCCGCCGTCAACCGCCGAAGAGGCCGTTTCGGAGTGATCCGAAACGGCCTCTGGCATTGCGCGCGCCGGAGGTCAGGACACGGTGACCCGGGCCAGGGCTCAGGAGGTGTGGTCGAAGGACGTGCGGTTGTTGGCGTCCTCGACCACCAGCCGCAGGACGCGGACGCCCCGTACGTCGACGTCGACCGCGACCGGGCCGGTGGCCGCCGTGAGGGTGGGGGTGCTGAGGATCAGGCGGTCGTCGCCGTAGACCTTGGCACGGGTGGCGCCCAGGGTGCTCTGCTTGGCGGAGAAGTCGTCGATGCCGACCAGGGAAGTGAACCGTACGGCGCCGCCGCCGAGGTGGTAGGCGATGTCGCTGGGCGCGTGGACGCAGGGGTCGGGACGGTGGCCGTCGCCGGGTAGCGGACCGGGCCGGCCGGGGTGACGGCGGTGCCCTCCGCGGTGAGCTCCCACGTGGTCGCGGGGGTGGCGTCCACGGGCGGTGTGACCTGCCAGGAGGCGGTGAGCCGGGCGCCGACGGCGAGCCCCTCCGCCGTGGTCGGGGAGGCGGAGGTCACGGTCCATCCGGCGGGGGCGCGCAGGCCGAGCGCGGCGGTGGTCCAGGGCCGTGCGGATCCGTTGTCCAGGGTGGCGGTCACGGTGAACGCCTGGCCGGGGACGGCCAGGCGGGGCAGCGTCAGGCGGGTCCCGAACGGCGTGCGCGGATAGGTGTCCTTCCAGGAGGAGCGCATCAGCGCCACCAGTTCCGTGGCCGTGGCCGGGTACTTGTCGATGACGTCGTGGGCCTCGCCGAGATCGGATGCCAGGTCGTACAACTCCACCTGCCACTTGTCGTCGGGCAGATTGTGGTCGCGTTCGGGGGCGAAGCGCACGGCCTTCCAGTTCTCCCGGCGGACCGCCTCGGCGAGCCAGCTGCCGCGCTTGTTGTCCTGGGTGTTGGCCCGGCTGGTGACCCCCAGCTCGTCGCGGAACCAGTACAGGTGTCCGTGGCGCGCCGAGTCGGGGCTGCCGGCGAGCAGGGGAGCGGCGGAGAGCCCGTCCACGTCGGTGGGGGCGGGAGCGCCGCCGAGCTCGGCGAGGGTGGGGAGGACGTCGGTCAGCGGGGTGGGGCGGTTGCTGGTGCCCTGCTGGACCCGGCCGGGGCCCCAGGCGATGAGGGGCACGCGGACGCCGCCTTCGTAGAGGTTGCGCTTGTAGCCGCGCAGCGGGCCGTTGGCGTCGAACAGGTCGGGGTTGACCCCGCCCTCCTCGTGCGGGCCGTTGTCGCTGGTGACGAGGACGACGGTGTCCTGCTCCAGGCCGAGGGCGCGGAGCCGGTCGACCACCTTGCCGACCAGTGAGTCGAAGTAACTGACCTGGGCCGCGTGGCCCTTGTTCGCGGCCGTCCAGCTCTGGCCCGCATAGGCGCCGGTGTCGGGGATGTCGCTGGGGGCGTGCGGGACGTTCGGGGTGAGCAGGAGGAGGAAGGGCTCGGCGGCGTGGGCGTCGATGAACTCCAGGGCGTGCTGTTCGAGGAGGTCGGGGGCGTACACGGCCTTGGCGCCGCCGGCGTTGGCGGGGATGGGCTCCTTGACCGCGTTGTGCCAGAGGTACTCGGGGTAGTACTGGTGGGCGTGGCTGTGGTCGATGTAGCCGTAGAACTCCTCGAAGCCGCGGGCGGCCGGATGGCTGTCCTGGCCGGCGGCCTCCGGTCCGAAGCCCCACTTGCCGATCACGGCGGTCCGGTAGCCGCGCGCCCGGAGCACCTGGGCGAAGGTGGTGTCGGTGGCGGTGAGCGAGCCCTGGCCGCCCGAGGAGGGGTTGGCGCGGACCGTGGAGTGGCCGGTGTGGAGTCCGGTCAGCAAGGAGCAGCGGGAGGGTGTGCAGACCGCGGCGGTGGAGTAGGCATCGGTGAAGCGGAGCCCCTCGGCGGCGAGCCGGTCCAGGCGGGGAGTGGTGATCAGCTTCTGGCCGTAGGCGCCGAGTTCGCCGTAGCCGAGGTCGTCGGCGAGGACGACGACGATGTTCGGCAGCCGGGAGCCGGAGCCGTCCGCCGTGTCCGGGGCCGTCACCTCGGACACCGCCTGTGCCGACCCGGCGGCGGTGGCGGTGACGGTGGGCAGACCGAGCGTCGCGGTCGAAGCGGCCAGGAAGGTACGGCGGCGGGGCATGGGGCCTGCTCCTCGGGTGCGGGTAGGACCGGGCTGGGTCGGGCTCGGCGTCTGTTGATCGTGCGCGGGGGAGCCGCCCCAGGACCATGCACAGAGCATGAAGAGCGTGTGACAGCGTCCGACATCGGCGAGTCCGAGGAGCGGGCCCGGCGCCCTGGCGTGATCACGCCATCGCGTCTTCACGCAGTCCCGTCTGCTTGGCCGACGGGAATACGTGGGCGAGGATCTCTTCCGAGACGCGGCCCCGGCGGCAACGGGAGCCGCGTCCGAACGGCAAGGACCGGGCGTTGGCCTGGAGGCGCGAGGTACGGCGAGCGGTACCCCTTCCCCCACGCGCTCGTCGTGCCCGCGGCGCTCGCCCGGTCCTGCCGTTCAGAAGCCCGGCCGCCGTGGAAGCGGAGGCGCAATGAGGAGCGGTTCCGGAGTGTGTTCCTCTCGTGGCGCCCTCCGCCGCCCACGGCGTGGCCTGAGGGCCTGAGTCAGTCGGCGGCCGCGACACCGGCGCCCGGCCGCGGGGCCGGAGCCTGGCGCTGCTGCAGCCGCTGGCCGTACCTGGTCCTGCCTTGCGGCTTGTACACCGAGAGGGCGGTCGCGCCCAGGAGCACGATCAGTGCCGCGCCGGACTGGACGACGAGCTGGGTCCGCAGGCCCAGGAGGTCGTCGCCGGTCCAGGCGGGGGAGGCCGCGGCGTCGGTGAGGTGGCCGATCGCCGGCATGTGGAGGAGGAGGGCTCCGGTGGCCAGCGCGGTGATCGTCAGCTTCACGGTGACCCAGTAGTGGCGCAGGAGACCCCAGGTCGTGCCGAGGGCGGACACGATGCCGGACGCGAGCGCGGCGAAACAGAACGGCACGATCACGTACCAGCCGGTCACGCCCATCGTGACGTAGACCGACCGCGCCGTCAGGACATCGCGCGCGACAAGCCCGGTGATCGCCAGGGCGAGGAAGACCGCCACCGCGCCGAACCATCCGACGGACGCCGTCACGTGCGCGGTGAGGGCGAGCCTGCGCACGCGCGGGGACATGGCCATCAGCCGTGGCCCCGCATACCGCCCCCGGCCAGGTGCAGGGCTATGAAGGCCACGAGGAGGAGGGCGGCGCCGATCATGAGGGCGGTCACCCAGCGGGGCCGGGGGGTGTGCCGCGGAGCGGACCGGCGCGGTTCGTCGGGCATGGGAGGACTCCGCTTCGTACGGGACGGCGCTCTGCTGTCAGGCGTGCCCAGCTTTTGCGAGACAGACTGTCTCTGTCAAGTCACCGTGTCACTGTCTCGGCGTCCCGTACATTGTGGGCATGCCGAAGCTGTGGAACGAGACGATCGAGGCGCACCGCAGTGCCGTCCGCGACGCGGTGCTCGACGCCGCTGCCTCGCTGGTCACGGAGCACGGTCTGCTGTCCGTGACGATGTCGCGGATCGCCCAGGAGACCGGCATCGGGCGGGCCACGCTGTACAAGTACTTCCCTGACGTCGAGTCGGTCCTGACCGCCTGGCACGAGCGCAGGGTGGCCGCCCACCTGGAACAGCTCGAAGCCGTACGGGACCGGAGCACCGATCCGGGTGAGCGGCTGCGGGCCGTCCTCGAGGCGTACGCCCTCATGTCCTACGAGCGCCATGAACACCACGGCACCGAGATCGCGGCGCTCCTGCACCAGGGCCCCGGCATCGCCCAGGCCCACCGACGGCTCCTCGGGCTCGTCGCCGGGCTGATCGACGAGGGCGCGGCGAGCGGCGGGCTGCGCACCGACGTGCCGGCCGGCGAGCTCGCCGTGTACTGCCTCCACTCCCTGGGCGCCGCGGCGGGCCTCCCGTCGAAGGCGGCGGTGCGCCGGCTCGTCGGCGTGACGGTGGCAGGGCTGCTGCCCGCGGCCCACAGTTGCCGGCCGGAGGCAATCGAGTGACACGGCAGCAGAGCGGCGGGTTGCCGAATGCTCCGGATCCTCCGCCGTCCAGACTCGGCAGGCAGTACGTCGAGGGCCCGCAGACCCTGCCGTAAGGAGGAGCAGCCGTGACGCATGCCCCGGGCGGCCGTCATGAGGACCACCCGCCAGGCGCGGCCAAGGAGCGCAGCACCGCCGTACTGGACGTACGGGGACTGAACTGGGCCTCGCAGCAGTCCACCGTCGAGGCGGTACTGGGGCGGCGGCCCGGCGTCGTCGCGGTCGAGGCGAATCCCGTCGCCCAGTCCGCGACCGTGGTCTTCGACCCGCGGCTCACGTCACTGGCGGAGCTGCGCCGTTGGGTGACCGAGTGCGGCTATCACTGCGCCGGCCAGTCCGTGCCTGCGCACCTGTGCGACCCCATGACCGAACCCGACCCACCTGCCGCCACCACGGCGGTCACCCGACCGCCCGCCCCCGCCGAGTCCGGTCCCCCGCCGGTTCCCGGGCTGCACACGCACCCGCCGTCGGCCCCCGAAGCCGTCCGCTCACCCCATGAGGTCATGGGGCACGGCGGTCATGGGGGCATGTCGATGGCGTCGATGGTCGCGGACATGCGCAACCGCTTCCTGGTGGCGGCGTTCTTCTCGATCCCGATCGTGATCTGGTCACCGATCGGCGAGGACGTGTTCGGTCTGCACGCACCCGTGCCGTTCGGTCTGCGGCAGGACGTCTGGGCTCTTCTGCTGACCCTGCCCGTGATCTTCTACTCCTGCACGATCTTCTTCGACGGCGCCGTACGGGCGCTGCGCGCCCGCACCCTGGACATGATGGTCCTGGTGGCGGTCGCCATCGGCGCCGGCTGGCTGTACTCCCTGGTGATCACGCTCACCGGTGGCGGGGACGTCTTCTACGAGGCGGCGACCGTGCTGGCCTCCTTCGTCCTGCTCGGGCACTGGTTCGAGATGCGGGCCCGGGGCGGTGCCAACGATGCCATCCGTACGCTCCTCGACCTGGCCCCTCCCAAGGCGGTGGTCCTGCGCGACGGTGAGCCGGTCGAGGTGTCCACCGGCGAGGTCGCCGTCGGAGACCTGATGCTCGTCCGTCCCGGTACGAAGATCGCCGCGGACGGGGTGGTCGAGGACGGCGAGAGCGAGGTCGACGAGTCGACCGTCACCGGGGAGAGCCTGCCCGTCCACAAGGCACCCGGTTCTCCCGTGGTGGGTGCCACCCTCAACGCGAACGGCACCCTGCGCGTGCGCGCCACCAGAGTCGGCTCCGACACGGCGCTCGCCCAGATCGTCAAGCTCGTCCAAGAGGCACAGAACTCGAAGGCCCCCGGTCAGCGGCTGGCGGACCGGGCCGCGTTCTGGCTGGTCTTCGTCGCTCTCATCGGCGGAGCTCTCACCCTGGCCGTCTGGCTGCTCGCCACCGACCGGCCCTTCAGCAGCGCCATGCTCTTCGCGATCACCGTCGTCGTGATCACCTGCCCCGACGCCCTCGGCCTGGCCACCCCGACCGCGATCATGGTCGGCACGGGTCTGGGTGCCCGCCGGGGAGTGCTGTTCAAGAACGCCGTAGCCCTGGAGAACTCCGCGCGCATCCAGGTGGTGGTCATGGACAAGACCGGGACGCTCACCAAGGGCGAGCCCGAAGTCACCGACGTCATCACCGCACCGGGCCGGAGCGAGCCGGAGGTGCTGCGGCTGGTGGCCGCCGTAGAGAGCGAGTCCGAGCACCCGCTCGCAGAAGCGGTCGTCCGATACGCACGGGCACATGGTGTGGAGCCGGTCGCGGCCCGTCGCTTTCAGAACGTGCCCGGCCAGGGCGCGACCGCCGTCGTGGACGGCCATGGTGTGGCGGTCGGCAACCTCCGCCTCGCGCTGCGCGAAGGCGTGGAACTCGGCGAACTGTCCGCCCGTCGCGAGGAGCTGGCCGCGACCGGTCGCACAGTCGTCGTCGCCGCCGTGGACGGACAGGCGGCGGCGCTGATCGGCATCGCGGACGCTCCTCGGGAGACCTCCGCCACGGCGGTGGCACAACTGCGCGACCTCGGTGTGGAGGTCGTCATGCTCACCGGCGACAACGAGGCGACCGCCCGCAGGATCGCCGGGCAACTCGGCATCGAGACGGTCATCGCCGAGGTCCTGCCCGGTGACAAGGCGGCCAAGGTCGCCGAACTCCAGGCCGACGGCAGCAGAGTGGCGATGGTCGGCGACGGCGTCAACGACGCGCCCGCCCTCGCCCAGGCCGACCTCGGCATCGCCATCGGGGCCGGCACCGACGTCGCCATCGAGACCGCCGACCTCGTCCTGATGCGCTCCGACCCCCTCGACGTACCCACCGCCCTGCGCATCGGCCGGGGCACCCTGCGCAAGATGCGGCAGAACCTCGGCTGGGCCATCGGCTACAACGCCGTCGCCCTGCCCATCGCCGCCGGCGTCTTCGAACCCGCCACCGGTCTGGTACTTCGCCCCGAGATCGCCGCCCTGTCCATGTCCGGCTCCAGCATCATCGTCGCCGTCAACGCCCTTTCCCTCAAACGCCTCCGGCTCCCCGGCACCGCCCCGGGGCGGCGGTGAAAGCCGGGGCCCGACGCCCTTCAGGGCGGGGCCTCGCCCTGACCGAGCTCGAACGGCGGCTCCGGGACGAGCTGCCGGGCCGGCCGTAACCGTAGCGCCGGGGGAGCGACCGGTCGACGCCGGTGGGAGCCCGGTGCGATGGGCCGAACGGGCGACGTTGGGCGTCCTCTCGTGCGGCAGCTGTCACAGTGGGGCGCGTGCTCACTCCGCGCGTTCGTGCGGTGGCCTTCTCGGCCGCCGCCCTCATCGGCATGGCCGCCGTTCTCGGCTGGGATCCGACCGGTCTCACCGAGGGGCCCGGTACAGGCGAGGCGGTGGTCCGCGTCGACCAGGCCGGCTACGTCGCGGGCCGGCCCAAGACGGCTGTGGTGATGGGGTCCCAGGACGCGCTCACCGACGCGGGCTTCGAGGTGCTCGACGGCCAGGACCGCTCCGTTCTGACCGGTCGGGTCGGCCCCCGCACGGGGAGCTGGAACCAGAACTTCCCTTCCGTGCACACGGTGGACCTGTCCGCGCTCACCGCACCCGGCACCTACCGGCTGACCCTCACCGGAAGCGCGGCCGGCACCTCGCCCCCCTTCCGGGTGGCCCCGGCCAGGGAGCTGATGACCCCCCTCGTCGAGCAGAACGTGAGGTTCTTCCAGGCGCAACGCGACGGCGCGGAGGTCGTCGCGGACGTCCTGCGCCGGAAACCGTCCCACCTGAGCGACCGTCGGGCCACCGTCTACGTCACGCCACGCTTCAGCGCCGACGGCAGCCGTCTGGAGGACCGCTGGCTGACCCCGGTCGGCGGCCCCGTCGACGTATCGGGAGGGTGGTTCGACGCCGGGGACTTCCTCAAGTTCACGCACACCGCTTCCTACGCGGTGGTCCAGCTGTTCCTGGCCGGGCGGGAGACGCCCGCCGCCTCGGGGCTCTCGGCGGAGGCGGAGCACGGGGTGCGCTGGCTGGACAGGATGTGGGACGGAAGGTCGGGCACGCTGTACGCACAGGTCGGGCTCGGCGCGGGCAACGACGTCATCGGCAACGACCATGACCTGTGGCGGCTGCCGGAGGAGGACGACAGGCTGAGCACCGCACCCGGTGACAAGAACGACGTCATCAGGCATCGTCCGGTCTTCCGCGCCAACGAGCCCGGTGCGCCGATCAGTCCCAACCTGGCGGGCCGGGTCGCCGCGGCCTTCGCGCTCGCCGCCCAGGCGGAGTCCGATCCCGTGTCCGCCCGGCGCCGGCTCGACCAGGCCGCCGCGGTCTACGCCCGGGCCGACACCGCGCCCCGGGGACGGCTGGTCACCGCCTATCCGGCCGCGTTCTACTCGGAGGAATCGTGGCAGGACGACCTGGAGCTCGCGGCGGCCGAACTCGCCCGGGCGGCCCGGACGCTGGGTGACGCCCGGGCCGGTGAATGGCAGCGCCATGCCGGGACCTGGGCCCGCGCCTACCTGGCCTCCGAGACGAAGGACACGCTGAGCGTCGGAGACGTCAGCGCGCTCGCCCACGCCGAGCTCCTGAGCTCGCCGGGCCAGGGCGGACAGCTGGCGGAAGCCCTCAGGGCCGATCTGCGGCGCCAGCTGACCGACGCCGCCGACCGGGCTCGCCAGGACCCGTTCGGGGCGGGCGCCGGCTACACGGACTTCGACGCCGTTCCCCGCACCTTCGGGCTGGTCACCACGGCCCTGCTCCACGCCCGGCTGACCGGCGAGCACCTGTACGACGCCTTCACCGCCAGGCAGCGCGGCTGGGCCCTGGGCATGAATCCGTGGGGCAGCAGCTTCGTGATCGGCGTCGGCGAGGTCTACCCGCACTGCCCGGAGCACCCGGTGGCCAATCTGGCCGGCAGCCTGGACGGCACCGGTGACATCCTGCGCGGTGCCGTCGTCAACGGACCCAACGGGGCGGACACGTTCAGGGAGGACGGCTTCATGACGGGCATGCGGCCGTGCGAGGCCGACCCCGGCCGGCCGTGGAGCGACTTCGACGGCCACGGGGCCCGCTACGTCGACCGCGTCGGCGCCTGGCAGACCGTCGAGCCCGCCATCGACTTCACCTCGACCGCGCTGCTCGCCTTCGCCCTGTCCGGCAGCGGACGCGGGCAGTGGTGAGGTGTGCTGCGGCGTCCGGGTGACGGCCAGGGAAGCGGTGCTCGGGACTGGTGTCCGGGAAACGGGCCGGTCGTTGGACGCCGTATGGGATGGATGAGCGGGGCTGTGGGCAGCCGCGGTTCTTCGCGGGTCGGCGTCGGTCGCACGGGGCTGGGTCCCGGGGCGGTCCCAGGGGCGGCGGCAGCCGTTCCGACCGTCGTACCGGCGACCGCAGACGCCCCCACGCAGGCCCTGCCGGCTCGCCGACGTCTCGACGGGCTCGACGCGTTCCGCGGCTGTCTCGTCGCCCTGCGCATCCTCGTCGGCAGCCAGGTGGCGGGGATCGCGGCCCCGGTCATGCTGCACGCGGACGGCTTCGGACTGACGATCGCCGACCTGGTCTTCCCCGGATTCCTGTTCATCATGGGGATGGCGATTCCGGTGTCCATGTCGGCCTGTCTCCGGCCGTCGGCCGCTCACGATCGGAGCCGACGGCCGGGCGGGCGGACTCAGCTGGTGCGCATCGTGCGCCGGGCCGGGCTGTTGTACGCGATCGGCTCGTTCCTGGGCGTGTACCCGTTCCTGCCGGAGACCTTGGAACACCTGCGGTTCACCGGTGTGCTGCAGCGACTGGGCGTCGTGTACCTGGTCGTGGCGCTGCTGTACGTCACGTGTGCCTGGTCCCTGCTCCCGGCCGACGGAGCCCGCTCGCGTGGCGGCCGTCTGCTCGCCCGGACGTTCCTGCTGGGCGGGTTCCCCCTGCTGTGCACCGCCCTCTGGACCGTGGCGACGTACACCTTCCACAACCCGTGGCCCGAGTGCGCCGATGTCCGTGGACTGGTACCGGACTGCTCGCTGGAGGCGTACGTCGACACGAACCTGTGGGGCGTCGAGCACAACTACGACGGGGCGAAGTCCGACCCGGAGGGCGTCATGTCGACGCTGGTGGCGGCGGTCAACTGCTGGGCGGGACTCGTCGTCGGCGTGGACGTCGTCCGGAACAGGACGCGCTACGGGTCGGTCGGCGGTGTCCGCCGGCGCGTGTCCCTGCTGATGGCCACCGGCGTGGTGTGCGTGGGGGCCGGCCTCGCGCTGGGCCTGGTCATCCCGATCGGCAAGCACCTGTGGACCCCGTCGTACGCCCTCGTGACCGTCGGGATCATGACCGCCGGCTTCGGCCTGGTCCTCCTGGCGTTCGACGGCCGGCCCAGGGCCGACCGTGCGAGGCGCGGCGACGTGAGTGCCGGTGGGCCGAGCGGCGCTGCCCGACGGGGACTCGTGGGCGACGCCCTGGTGGCCCTGGGCCGCAATCCGCTGTTCTTCTACGTCCTGTCGGAGCTCGTCATCATCACGCTGAACTACATCCCGGTCGAACATCACGGCAGGGAGGAGTCGGTGTGGACCGTGGGCGCGGAGGCCGGGCTCGCGTCGTGGATGCCCGGGCCGCTGGCGAGCATGGTGTGGGCGTCGCTGTGGCTGCTGCTGTTCTACGTACCGCTCGCGCGGCTGCTCGTGGCGCGTGGGTGGTACTTCCGGGTGTAAAGACGGCTGCCGGCACGCCTCCCCGCCCGCCCGTCCTTGGTGTCAGGCGCGGCACGCGGGGTTGACCCGTCCGCTGCAAAGCTTGTGACCTGCGCCGATGCGGTTCGTTCTCCCGTTGTGATCTTCGACCCGTCGCACCGCACCGCCGTCCGTCCTGTCTTCCACGATCCCGGGGGACGTCGCCGCCGGGCCCTGACCACCGCGGGCTTCCTGGTGAGTACCGGGTGCCTGCTCGCCCTCGCCGCAGTGGCAGGCATCCTGTACGTCGATCCCCACGCGCCGGCACCGGCGGGCGCCGCCACCACGGACACGCGACGATGAGGCGTACCGCACCCCGCGGCCACTGGTGGGTCCTGACCAGCGTCCTCGCGGCCCTCCTGGCGGCCCTGTTCCTCGCGACCTCGGTCCTGCCCGGCGGCGGCGACAGAGGTGTGGCCCACGACCGCGGACCGGACGATCTCGTGCCGAGGGCCGCTGCCGAGGGCGGACCCGTCCTCGACGCGCGCACCGCCACCCCCGTCAGCCACGACATCCCGGCGGGCACGGTCGCGCTGACCTTCGACGACGGCCCCGATCCCACCTGGACGCGGCAGATCCTCCGGGTCCTGGCCGCCGAGCGGGTCCCCGCGACCTTCTTCGTCACCGGCGCCCAGGTCGCCGAACACCCCGAACTGGTGCGGGAACAGACCGCCGCCGGGCACGAGGTGGGCCTGCACACCTTCACCCACACCGACCTGGCGGCCGCCCCCGACTGGCGCACGCGCCTGGAGCTCGCCGCCAGCCGCGCCGCCCTGGCCGGTGCCACCGGAACCAGCACCACCCTCCTCCGTCCGCCCTACTCCTCCATGCCGGACGCCGTCGGCAACCGCGACTGGCAGGCGGCCCTGCGCACCGGGGAACTCGGCTACCTGACCGTCCTCTCCACGCACGACGGACTCGACTGGCAGGCCCGGGACGCCGAGGAGATCGTCCGCGGAGCCCTGCCGGAAGACGGCGAGGGGGCCGTCGTCCTGCTCCACGACGGCGGCGGCGACCGCTCCCGCACCGTCGCGGCCCTGGTCGGGATCATCGACACGTTCAAGGCCCGTGGCTACCGCTTCACCACCGTCTCGCAGGCGGCCGGACTGCCGCCCCAGACCTCCCCGGCGAGCGCCTTCGACCGCTGGTACGGCTCCGCGCTGATCACCGTCGTCCAGACCGCGGTCGCCGTTCCCCCGGTCCTCGACGGGTTGCTGGCCGGGGTCGCCGTGCTCACCGCGGCCCGCCTGCTGCTGCTCGCCGCTGCCTCGGCCGCGCACCGACGGCGCACCACCGCCAGGAGTGCCCTGCCGTCCCGGACACCGAGACCCCGCGTCTCCGCCGTCGTCCCCGCCCACAACGAGGAGGCGACCATCGCCGCCTGCGTGCGCGCCCTGCTGGACGGCGGCTGCCCGGACATCGACGTCGTCGTCGTCGACGACGGCTCCACGGACGGTACGGCGGCAGCCGCCCGCGGCGTCGCGGACCCGCGCGTGCGCGTGGTCACCCAGCCCAACCGGGGCAAGCCCGCCGCGCTGAACACCGGCGTCGCGCACGCCACCCACGACATCGTCCTCATGGTCGACGCCGACACGGTGATCGCCCCGGGTGCGGCGGCACGCCTCGCGTCCGCCTTCGCCGACCCCGCGGTGGGCGCGGTGGCCGGCAACACCAAGGTCGCCAACCGCAAGGGCCTGCTCGCCCTGTGGCAGCACCTCGAATACGTCATGAGCTTCGGCCTGGAGCGCCGCCTGTTCGACCTGATCGGGGCCAGCCCGACCGTTCCCGGCGCCATCGGGGCCTTCCGGCGCTCGGCCCTCGCCTCCTGTGGCGGCATCAGCGCCGACACCCTCGCCGAGGACACCGACATCGCCATGGCCCTGTGCCGGGCCGGCCGGCGCGTCGTCTACCGCGGCGACGCCCACGCCTTCACCCATGTCCCCACCACCGTGCGGGACTTGTGGCACCAGCGCCACCGCTGGGCCTACGGCACCCTGCAGTCCCTGTGGAAGCACCGCCGCGCCGTCAGGGAGACCGGCGTCGCCGGCCGCCTGGGCCGTCGCACGATTCCCTACCTGGTGCTGTTCCAACTCGTACTGCCGCTGGCCGCCCCCCTCATGGACGCCGTCGCCCTCTACGGCCTCGCCACCGGCACGACCTCGGCCCCGGCCGTCGCCTGGGGCGCCTTCTGCCTCGCCCAACTCGCCCTGGCCGCCCACGCCCTGCGCCGGGACGGCGAGAGCCTGCGTCACCTGTGGCTGGTCCCGCTCCAGCAGACCGCCTACCGCGCGCTCCTGTGCCTGGTCACCCTCCACGCCCTGGCCACCGCGGCTCTCGGAGCGGGCCCCCGATGGCGCGACCAGCCGACCATCCTGCCGGAGCCGAACCTGGATCCGGCGACGGTGTGACCCGCGGACGTGAGGGTTCCCGCCGACGCTCCCCACGGCCGCGGCCGCGGGGAGCGTCGGGCGGTTCCTCGGAGGCCGTCGCCTGGCCTGGCTGGGCGAAAGTTGTGTCGCTCTTCGGAGTTGAGGGAACGTTCCGTCCCTTCGCTCGCCTCATCGCCATCGACATGATCATGTTGCCCCGGCCCCGTCGCCGGGATCTGATCCTTCCCCGAGGTGGCATCCCATGGTCCTCGTCATTGTCGTCGCTCTGGTGGCCCTGCTCGCGGGCCTCGCCGCCAACCGCTGGCTACGGCCGAGACTGGTGAACACCGACGACGACGAAGGCATGGCCGTCAAGGACCTCGTCGGCCCGCTGCTGACGATGACGGTCCTGCTGCTCTCCTTCGTGCTGGTCACCGCCAACGGCTCGTACGGGAAGGCCGAGGTCGCCTCGCGTGGCGAGGCACGGGCCCTGGACCAGCTCGTGGAGACCGCCGAGTACGCTCCGGAGGCGCAGCGGGGGCGGATCCAGGCCGACGCCGTCTGCTACGCCCGCGCCGTGCGCGAGCAGGAGTGGCCGGCCATGTCCGACGGACACGGCTCGTCGGCGCCCAGCGTGTGGTCCACGGACTTCCGGCTGACGTTCCGCACCCTGGAGGGCAAGCCGGTCTTCGGCATGCTGATCGGCGCCGACAACAAGCGATCGGACGAGCGCGAGGAGCGCCTGACCCAGGCGAGTGCGAGCATTCCCAGTGCCATCTTCTGGTTCCTGCTCGCCACCCTGGTCATCACCGTCGTGGCCCTCGGCATCTGCCTGCCCCGGAGGAACAACCGGGGCCAGCTGATCACCCTGACGGTGATCACCGCGCTTCTGACGACGATGCTGATCATCATCCGGGACGTCGACCGGCCCTTCGGCGGCATCATCGACGTGCAGCCGACGGCGATCACCGAGGTGGAACGACAGGCCACCCGCGACTTCCTCGCCCACCACCCGGCATCCGGCCTGCCCTGCGACGACAAGGGCAACCGCCGCGCGGCCTGACGCGGCGAACCTTCCCACCGTACGCCATCGCGCGGAGGGGGCGGTTCCGTACGGAGGGCGGTGAGATCGGGTCAACTCGGCTTAGCCGTAGTCGAGTTGGTGTCTGCGGACCTATGTTCTAGGGGCCCGAGGTTCCCGGTTCGCCAGGAGGTCCGCTTGCAGGCCAGACGCGTCCCCGCCCTTGCCAGAGCACTGCGCCGCTCACCGCTGCTCATCGCCTTCGCCCTCGGCTCGCTGCTCGTCGGGCTCACCCCCTGGCTGGGAGCGGCGAGCACCGGGCCGGCCGGTGGTCCGACCCCGCCCCCGACGTCCGTGCCCTTCGACCAGCAGACCGCGCAGCAGGCTCCGCACCACGGCGTCGCCCCGGCGAACGCCATGGAGCCGACGGCCCCCGTGCTCGACCGGACCGGATGGACGGCCACGGCGAGCGACGAGGAGACCCTGAGGGAGAACGGCCGCGCGGCCAACGTCCTCGACGGCAGCACGGCGACCCTCTGGCACAGCCGGTGGTCCGGGACCCCGGCCCCGCTGCCGCACAGCATCACCCTCGACATGCACCGTACGACGGTGGTCTCGGCGCTCGTCTACCAGCCCCGCACCGACAAGGCCAACGGCCGCGTCGGTGAGTACAGCATCAGCGTGAGCGTCGACGGCCGGAACTGGGGCAGTCCGGTCGCCACCGGCACCCTCGCGGACGACGCCGCGGCCAAGACCCTCGGGTTCGCCCCGCAGGGCGCGCGGTTCGTCCGGCTCACCGCCCTCACCGAGGCCGGCAACCGCGGCCCGTGGAGCTCCGCCGCGGAGCTCAACCTGCTCGGCGACCCCGGAACCCCGGCGGCCACCGTCGACCTGCCCCGGACCGGATGGACGGCCACGGCGAGCGACGAGGAGACCGTCAAGGAGAACGGCCGCGCGGCGAACGTCCTCGACGGCGACGCCGCCACCCTCTGGCACAGCCGGTGGTCCGGGACCCCGGCCCCGCTGCCGCACAGCATCACCGTCGACATGCACCGCACCGCGACCGTCTCCGCGCTGGTCTACCAGCCCCGCACCGGCAGCCCCAACGGGCGCGTCGGCGCGTACACCGTCACCACCAGCACCGACGGCACGACCTTCGGCGCACCGGTCTCCTCGGGCACCTGGCGCGACGACGACACCGTCAAGACCGCCACGTTCGTCCGCGCCGCCACCGCCCGCTACATACGCCTGACCGTCACGAGCGAGGCCGGCAACCGCGGGCCGTGGACCTCCGCCGCCGAGATACGCCTGAGCGGACCGGCCGACCCCGCCGCGCACGGCTCCTGGAGCCGAATAACCGGCTTCCCCCTGGTGCCGGTGGCCACCGCCGTCCTGCCGGGCGACAAACTCCTGGCCTGGTCGGCGTACGCGGTCGACCGCTACGGCGGCAGCAACGGCTACACCCAGACCGCGATCCTTGACCTGAAGACGGGCAGGGTCACCCAGCGCCGCATCGACAACACCGGACACGACATGTTCTGCCCGGGCATAGCGATGCTCGCCGACGGCCGGGTCCTGGTCACCGGCGGCAGCAACGCCGAGAAGGCGAGCATCTACGACCCGGCCACCGATACCTGGTCCGCGACCGGCAACATGAACATCGCCCGCGGCTACCAGGCCATGACCCTCCTTTCCACCGGCGAGGCCTTCGTCCTCGGCGGATCGTGGAGCGGAGGCACGGGTGACAAGGCCGGCGAGGTCTGGTCCCCGGACACCCGTACCTGGCGCAGGCTCCCCGGCGTCCCCGCCACCCCGGCGCTGACGGCCGACCCGGCCGGCGCCTACCGCGCCGACAACCACATGTGGCTGTACGCCACCTCGGGCGGCAAGGTGCTCCAGCTCGGCCCGAGCAAGCAGATGAACTGGATCACTACCGCGGGGAACGGGAGCATCGCCTCCGCCGGCACCCGGGCCGACAGCCAGGACGCCATGACCGGCAGCGCCGTCGCGTACGACATCGGCAGACTGCTCACCCTGGGCGGCTCGCCCGCGTACGAGAAGCAGCCCGCGACCCGGCGCGCGTACACGGTGAGCATCGACGGCGGTCAGGTCCGGTCCGCGCGCACGGGCGACATGGGCTACGCCCGCGGCTTCGTGAACAGCGTCGTCCTGCCCGACGGCAAGGTCGCCGTGTTCGGCGGGCAGGCGTACCCCGTGCCGTTCAGCGACGCCACCTCCGTGCTGACCCCCGAGCTGTGGGACCCGGCGACCGGACGCTTCACCCCGCTCTCCTCCATGGCCATCCCGCGCAACTACCACAGCGTGGCGAACCTGCTGCCCGACGGGCGGATCTTCTCCGGCGGTGGCGGCCTGTGCGGTGACTGCGCCACCAACCACGCCGACGGAGCCGTGTTCACCCCGCCGTACCTGCTCAACGCGGACGGCTCGCCCAAGCCGCGTCCCGTCATCACCGGCGGCGTGCCGCCCCGGGCCGCCGCCGGCACCTCGCTGACCGTCGGCACCGAGGGGCCGGTGGCCTCCTTCGTCCTGATGCGGGCCGCGGCCGCGACCCACTCCACGGACAACGACCAGCGGCGGGTCCCGCTGGCCTCCACCGCCGCGGGCACCGACACGTACACGGTGTCCATCCCGGCCGACAAAGGCGTGGTCCTGCCGGGCACCTACATGCTCTTCGCCCTGGACGCCCAAGGCGTGCCGAGTATCGCCCGGTTCATCACGGTTCACTGACGCGCGCGACAGCGGGTCACGCGAGGGCGTGGGTACGGATCGGGCCATGGCGGCAGGTTTGGGGCATCCACCGGAGGGAATGGACGGCGGTCAGTGGCACGGGCAATTTCAGTCGCGCCGTCGAACTGATGGCTGAATGCGAGGGGGAGGTGGAGTGACCATGACCATGCCCGCCGTCGAGCTCCCCGAGTTGTGGATGCCTCATCCGCTGCGGATCAATCCGCACCTGCCCGATCTGCGCGCCGAGAGCGAGACCTGGGCGCGCGAGATGGGCATGCTGAGCGGCGAGGAAGGACGGCCGGACGGGCCGGACCGCCGCCCGATCTGGACCCGGGCCCAGTTCCGGGCCATGACCGTCGACCAGCTCACCGCCTGGACCCTGCCGGACGCGGCGCCGGACGACCTCCGGCTCAACCACCGGTTCAACATCTGGGCGTTGGCCTGGGACGACTACTTCGCCTCCGCCTTCAAGCGCACGGGCGACTTCCAGGGCGCCCTGGAGTTCACCGCCCGGCTCCACGCCTTCCTGCGGCCGGAACAGGGCGCGCGTCTGCCGGAGCCCGCGAACGCCGTCGAACGGGGGATCGCGGATCTCCAGCAGCACCTGTTCCCGCCGCGACTGGCCCACTGGCGGCAGGAGTTCAACCGGGCACTCGTGCGGTACGTCGACGCGGGAGTCCAGGAGCTGGCCAACAGCCGCGCCGGCCGGGTGCCCCACCTGATCGACTACGCGCCCTTCCGGCGCGAGAGCTTCGCCGCCCACACCGCGCCGTACTCCGTCGAACTCTCCACGGGGGCGCGAATACCCGAACGGGTCCGGCACAGCCGGACCGTCCACGGACTCCTGGCCGCCTTCATGGACGTCATGGGCCTGGCCAACGACATCGCCTCCTACGAACGGGAGGTCCACGAGGAGCGCGACGTCAACAACCTCGTCGTGGTCATAGCGACCTCCATGGGCATCCCCCTCCACGAGGCCGTCCCCGCCGCCGTCCACCTGGTGAACTCCCGCATGCGGGACTTCGAGGAGCTCCGGAGCAGCGAGATCCCGCTCCTGGCGCGGCAGTTCGGGTTACGGCACGACGAGCGGGCCGAGCTCGAGACCTGGGTCGACGGGGCCTGCGGCTTCCTCTCCGGACTCCACGCCTGGTACACCGGAGCTCCCCGCTACGCGGAGGAGCGATGCGAAGGGGGCGCCGGCATGTGCGCTCCGGCACCCCCTTCCCTCTAGTCCCTCTACTCCCTCTGGTCCCTCTGCTCCTGCACGTGCCCTCCGGTCCCTATCGTCTCCGCAGGAGGCGCGCGAGGCGCGTCCACCACCTGGTGCGCACCTCAGCGCTACGGCCGGTCCCGGGGTCGCCCGCCCGCACGGTCGCCGACGGGCCCGCCGCCGCGCGCTTTCCGCTGCTCTGCGGCGGCGGGGCGGGCAGCGGCGCCGGGAGCTGTTCGCCCCGGGGAGGACGGGGGGCGAAGGAGACGGGCAGGGCCGTCAGATGCCGGGCCCAGGTGGAGGAGCGCCAGCTGAGCTCCTCCTCGGGAACGGCCAGGGCGATGTCGGGAAGCCGGGTGAGGAGGATGTCGATGCCGGTGTCGGCGATGATGCGGCCGATGTCCTGGCCCGGACACTCGTGACTGCCGGCGCTGAAGGACAGGTGCGCGCGGTTGTGGTGCACCGGGGTCGCGGGATCCGGGCGGATCGTCTCGTCGACGTTCCCGGCCGCGAGGCCCAGCAGCAGCATGTCGCCGGCCTTGATGTGCTGACCGCCGAGGGTGGTGTCCCCGTTCGCGAAGCGCGCGGGGCACACCATCAGCGGGGGCTCGTCCCAGAGGACCTGCTCGACGGCCTCGGGCAGGGTCATCTGTCCACCGGCGAGCGAGCCGCGGAACCGCGGGTCGGTGACCACCATGCGCAGGACGTTGGACATCAGGTTGGCGGTCGTCTCGTAGCCGGCGAGCAGGATGAGGCGCAGGTGCTGCATGACCTCCTCGTCGGTGAGGTTCGCCGGGTGGGCCAGCAGCGCGGAGGCGATGTCGTGGCCCGGGTTCACCTTCTTGTCCCTGACGATCTGTTCGAGGCTCTCGATCACGAGCGCGTTGCTGGCGAGCGAGGTCTCGGTGGCCTTGAACAGGTCACGGGCGGCGTGCACGAGCCGCGGGGCGCCCTCCTCGGACATGCCGAGCAGGTGGGTGAGGGTGAGCATGGGCAGCTGCTCGGTGAACCGGTCGACCAGTTCGGCCTCGCCGTCCTCGCAGAACGAGTCGATCAGCTCGTGGGCGAAGCGGTTGATGTGGCGGCGGACGCCGCGGTGGTCGAACTGGTCGAGAGAGGCGGTGACCGCGCCGCGCAGCCGCTGGTGCTCCTCGCCGTCCGCGTTCACGCAGTCGGGACGCCAGCCGATCATGGGCACGAGCGGCGAGGTCTCGGCGTCGATCTCCCCGCTCGTCCAGCCGTGCCAGATCCGGGGGTCGCGGGAGAACTGGGTGGAGCGGGTGGCCACGTCGCGGTTCTCGGTGTAGCCGAGCACGAGCCAGGCGCGCACGTCCCCTTCGAGCAGGACGGGCGCCACCGGACCGTGGGTCGCGCGGAGCTGCTCGTACAGGCCCATCGGGTCCGTCTCCGCGACGGGGCCGTGGAGCCTGGCCCGGCCGCCGGGTCCCGTGGTCGCGTGGGCGGGGCATCCCGGCGGCGGGAGGACCCCGGGTTCCTCGGTGGCGTGTTCGGAGGACGGGAGGGTCATGCGGTCTCCTGGGCGGCGAGGGTGCACAGGTAGACCATCAGCGAGAGCAGGGCGTCCCGGCAGGACGCCCGGTCGCGTGCGTCACAGGTGACGATGGGGACGGAATCGCTGAGGGCCAGAGCCGTGCGCAGTTCTGGTACGGGGTAGTGGGGCGCCTCGGGGAAGGCGTTGACGGCCACGACGAACGGGACGCGGCGGTCCTCGAGGCGGGTGACGACCTCGAAGCAGACTTCGATCCTGCGGGTGTCGACGAGGACCACGGCGCCGAGCGCGCCTTCGAAGATCCCGTTCCACAGGAACCAGAAGCGCTCCTGCCCGGGCGTCCCGAACAGGTAGAGCACCAGCTCCTCGTTGATGCTGATGCGGCCGAAGTCCATCGCGACGGTCGTGGTGTTCTTGCCCGCGACGCCGGGATTGTGGTCGATCCCGACACCGGCCTGGGTCATGGTCTCCTCGGTGGTGAGCGGAGGGATCTCGCTCACCGACCCGACCATGGTGGTCTTGCCGACGCCGAAGCCGCCGACCACGACGACCTTGACGCCCCTGGCGCCGTGCGGCAGGAGCAGGTCGGTGTCGCGCGGGCCTGCCTTGGGCGGCGCGTCAGAGCTTGCGTAGTCCATGGATCACCGCCTCGAGTAGGCCGCGGTCCGGATAGGCCGCGACGGGCACGGGTGCAATCGCCTCCACGTGTTCGTCGGCGACGAGCTGGGACAGCAGCACGGTGACGACGCTGAACGGAAGGGTGAGGTAGGCCGACACCTCGGCCACCGACAGCGGGTACTGGCACATGGAGAGGATGGCCGCCGGCTCGGGCGACATCGAGGGTTCCGGCTCGGACCTCGCCGCGATCAGGGTGACGAGGTCGAAGCTCTTGGCCGAGGACTCCGTGCCACCGGTGATGACGTACAGCGGAACGGGTTGGGCCTCGTCCCAGGGATCCTGGTTCTCCGACGTCACATCGCCTGCCGGACGTCTTCACGAGGCGGACTGGTCATGTTCCGGCCGATCCGGACCACGAGCGTGCGCATGCGGTCGCCCAGCAGCCCCGCGTCGACCTCCGGGTCGGCCAGGACCGCGAGGTACGCCCCGGGTCCGGCCGCCATCAGGGAGAAGTAGCCGGCGTCGGCCTCGATCCCGACCATGTGCGTCGAGCCGTCCCCGTGCGGGAACATCTGCGCGATGGCCCGGGCCAGGCTCTGGATGCCGGAGCAGGCCGCGGCGATCGCGTCGGCCTTGTCGGGGGCCGTCTCGGCCTGGCCGATGCACAGGCCGTCCGACGAAAGGACGACGACGTGTCGTACGTGCGGAACGCCGCCCACGAGCTCCTTGAGCATCCAGTCAATGTTGGGCAGTGGCTGCATGTTAGTCGACCTCATCAGACGGCTCGCTGTGCGGAGTGGAGGGTTCGGCGCCCGATCGCCTCGTACCGTTGAACGCCTCCCACATCAGGCCCGGCTGGCGCTTCGGGACGGAGGTGGCGGCGGAGGGCTCGGGGCCCGTACGGACGATCGGCGGCGGGACGGGCGACTCCCGGCGCCGGCGGGGGAGCCCGTTGGCGGTCTTCTCAGCCGCGACGAAAGGCGACGGGCCTTCGGTCAGGGTCTCGGTGGCGGGTTCGGCCACGGGCGGGGCCACGGGCGGGGCCACCGGCCGGGCTGCGGCCCGGGCCGCGGGCGGGGGGAGCGGACGGTTCGGGCCGCCCATGCGCCTGCGGACGGGCTCCGGGATTTTCACGACGGGCCCCTCCATCGTGGTGATCAGGCGCCTGGGCACCAGGACGACGGCGCGCACGCCTCCGTACGCCGAGGTGCGCAGGTCGACGTCGCAGCCGTGCTCACGGGCCAGTCGGGCCACGACCGGCAGGCCGAGCTGCGTCACCTCGCCGAGACCGGCCAGGAAGGTGCCGGTCGTCGACTGGGCCATGACGCGTGCGATGCGCTGCCGCACCTCTTCGGTGAGTCCGACGCCGCGGTCCTCGATCTCGATCGCGATGCCCGAGGGCACCTCGCTCGCGCTCACCTCGACCGGGGTGTGCGGGGGCGAGAACGACGTGGCGTTGTCGAGGAGTTCGGCGAGCAGGTGCATCAGCGGTTCGGCTCCGGGGCCGATCACCGCCACCTGCGTCACCGACTGCAGCTTCACCCGGGGGAAGTCCACGATGCGCGACATGGCCCCGCGCAGCACGTCGTACAGCGGGATGGCCTTCGACCACTGGCGCCCGGGCCGGGCGTCGCCCATGACGGCGATGCTGGCCGCGAGGCGGCCGATGAGCGCGTTGCGGTGGTCGACCTTCTGCAGGTCGCGGGAGAGCAGCAGGTCGTTGCCGTGGACGATCTGCATGGTGTGCAGGTCCTTGCCGAGCTGGTGCACGATCGCCTGGACCCGGCGCGCGACGGCCACGAGTGCCCGCTGGGAGGAGTCCCGTGTGCTCTCCTCGGCCTCCACGGCCTCGAGGAGCGTACGCAGAGCACCTCGCAGCGCCTTGGTGAACTCGTCGTCGAGGTGCTCGCCGAAGGAGACGGAGTACAGGATGTCCGAGGTGGCGTCGCCCTTGCGCAGCCGGGCGACGGCGGCGGGGAGGAGCTTCTCGGCCATCCACGTGGTCGCGGTGCGCTGATCCGCCAGGCGTCCGAGCAGCGCGGCCTCGCGCTGTGCGGCGGCCTCCCGGGCCTCGGCCGACGCCCGGGCGTGACGGGCCGCCTCCGCCGCTCGTGACAGGCGTACGGTCACCATCGAGCTGATGACGGTGAGGGACACCGCGACGAGGCCGGACCAGGCGATCGTCGGCCGTATCTGCGCAGGGGAGAGGGCCAGCCCTATGACGAGGACGCCGGCCAGGATCCCCGGCGGGACGAGCCACACCGGAGCCGTCGCACGGGGCCGGGCTCTGGAAGTTGAACCTGCGCGAACCATCAAGGGCGTCCCTAAACAGTCGGGAAATCGAGCGGACTGAAGTGGTGCCAAGTGATGCGACGCGCCGTCAGGAAAGAACACGGGACTTCGCTCGGCCGCGCACACGTGCTCGAAAGGCAGCGCCCATCACTCGCTGTGAGCGCGCCGCAACACATGTGGGGAGCATAGTCAGTTCGGGTTTGGCGTGTGACCTCGATGAAGGGAAGGTTCCCATCGGTCAAACAGCCTCATCAAGCGGTCGGAATCCGCTCGGAAAATGACATCAAGCGATCGAATTGATCGCTGCTTATCGGTAATAGCGAAACTGCGCGAACGACAGTGCGGCCGGGACACCTGGGGTGCCCCGGCCGCGGTCTCTCCCGGGTTCCCGCCCGGGTTCTCGGAACAGCTCTCGGGCGGTTCCCGGTGACGTCTCAGGCGATCTCGACCAGGAGATCGCCGCCTTCCACCTGCTGGATACGGCTGATCGCCAGGCGGGAGACGCGGCCGCTCCTCGGCGCGGTGATCGCGGCCTCCATCTTCATCGCCTCGATGGTGGCCACCGTCGCACCGGCCTCGACCTCGTCCCCCTCGGCGACGGCCAGCGTGACCACTCCGGCGAACGGCGCCGCGACATGACCCGGGTCGGACCTGTCGGCCTTCTCGGTCACCGGGAGGTCGGCGGCCGCGGCCCTGTCGCGTACCTGGATCGGGCGCAGCTGGCCGTTCAGGGTCGACAGCACGGTCCGCATGCCCCGCTCGTCGGCCTCGCCGACGGCCTCCAGTTCGATGAGCAGCCGTACGCCCGGGCCGAAGTCGACGGTGTACTCCTTCCCGGGCCGCAGCCCGTAGAAGAAGTCCTTGCTGTCGAGCACGCTGGTGTCGCCGAACGCCTGGCGGTGGGCCTCGTACGCCTGCGTCGGCCCGGGGAAGAGCAGGCGGTTCAGCGTCGCCCGGCGGTCCTTGGCCAGGCCCGTCCGGTCCTCCGGGGTCAGCTCCCGCATCGGCCTGGGCCCGGGCCGGCCCTTCAGCGCCTTGCTGCGGAACGGCTCCGGCCAGCCGCCGGGCGGCGTGCCCAGCTCGCCGTGCAGGAAGCCGACGACGGAGTCGGGGATGTCGAAGCGGTCGGGCGCCGCCTCGAAGTCCTCCGGCGCCACCCCGGCGCCCACGAGGTGCAGCGCGAGGTCGCCCACGACCTTCGACGACGGCGTGACCTTCACCAGCCGGCCCAGCATCCGGTCCGCGGCCGCGTAGGTCGACTCGACGTCCTCGAAGCGGTCGCCGAGGCCGAGCGCGACGGCCTGGGTGCGCAGGTTGGAGAGCTGGCCGCCGGGGATCTCGTGGTGGTACACGCGTCCGGTCGGCGAGTCCAGACCCGCCTCGAAGGGGGCGTAGATCCTGCGGACGCTCTCCCAGTACGGCTCCAGGTCGCCGACCGCCTGCAGGTCGAGGCCGGTGGGCCGGTCGGAGTGGTCGGTCGCCGCGACGATCGCCGACAGCGAGGGCTGCGACGTCGTGCCGGCCATGGACGCCACCGCGCCGTCCACCGCGTCCGCCCCGGCCTGGATCGCCGCGAGGTACGTGGCGAGCTGGCCGCCCGCCGTGTCGTGGGTGTGCAGGTGCACCGGCAGGTCGAACTCCCTGCGCAGCGCGGAGACCAGCCTGGCCGCGGCGGGGGCGCGCAGCAGGCCGGCCATGTCCTTGACCGCGAGCACGTGGGCGCCGGCGTCGACGATCCTCTCGGCGAGCCGCAGGTAGTAGTCCAGGGTGTACAGCTTCTCGGCGGGGTCGGAGAGGTCGGACGTGTAGCACAGCGCGACCTCGGCGACCGCCGTCCCGGTCTCCCGTACGGCGTCGATCGCGGGCCGCATCCGGTCCACGTCGTTGAGCGCGTCGAAGATCCGGAAGATGTCGATACCGGTGGCGGCGGCCTCCTCCACGAAGGCGTCGGTCACCTCGGTCGGGTACGGGGTGTAGCCCACGGTGTTACGGCCCCGCAGCAGCATCTGCAGGCAGATGTTCGGCACGGCCTCGCGCAGCGCGGCCAGGCGCTCCCACGGGTCCTCCGCGAGGAAGCGCAGCGCCACGTCGTAGGTGGCGCCGCCCCAGCACTCGAGGGAGAGCAGCTGCGGCAGGGTGCGCGCCACCGTCGGGGCGACGGCGAGCAGGTCCTTGGTGCGGACCCGGGTCGCGAGCAGCGACTGGTGGGCGTCGCGGAAGGTGGTGTCGGTGACGCCGATGGTCGGCGACTCGCGCAGGCTCCGCGCGAAGCCCTCGGGGCCGAGCGCGGTGAGCCGCTGCCGGGAGCCGGCGGGCGGCTCGCCGGCCGGCAGCGCCGGCAGCTTGGTGACCGGGGAGACGAGCTCGGGCCGCGGGCCGTGCGGCTTGTTCACGGTGACGTCGGCGAGATAGGTGAGCAGCTTCGTGCCGCGGTCGGCCGAGTGACGCGCGGTCAGCAGGTGCGGCCGCTGCTCGATGAAGGCCGTCGTGACTCGTCCGGCCTGGAAGTCCGGGTCGTCGAGCACGGCCTGGAGGAACGGGATGTTGGTGGACACGCCGCGGATGCGGAACTCGGCCACCGCCCGCCGCGCCCGGCCGACCGCGGCCCGGAAGTCCCGGCCCCGGCAGGTCAGTTTGACCAGCATCGAGTCGAAGTGGGCGCTGACCTCCGTACCGGCGTGGGTGGTTCCGCCGTCCAGCCGGATGCCCGAGCCGCCCGGGGAGCGATAGGCGCTGATCATGCCGGTGTCCGGGCGGAAGCCGTTGGCCGGGTCCTCGGTGGTGATCCGGCACTGCAGCGCCGCCCCGCGCAGCACGACGGACTCCTGGGTCAGGCCGAGGTCGGCGAGCGTCTCGCCGGCGGCGATCCGCAGCTGCGACTGCACCAGGTCGATGTCGGTGACCTCCTCGGTCACCGTGTGCTCGACCTGGATGCGCGGGTTCATCTCGATGAAGACGTGGTTGCCGTCGCGGTCCAGGAGGAACTCCACGGTGCCCGCGTTGCGGTAGCCGATCTCGCGCGCGAACCGCACGGCGTCGTCGCAGATGCGCTGCCGCAGCGCCGGGTCGAGGTTCGGGGCGGGCGCGAGCTCGATCACCTTCTGGTGGCGCCGCTGCACCGAGCAGTCGCGCTCGAACAGGTGGATGACGTTGCCCTCGCCGTCGGCGAGGATCTGCACCTCGATGTGCCGGGGATCGACGACGGCCTTCTCCAGGAAGACGGTGGCGTCGCCGAACGCGGACTCGGCCTCGCGGGCCGCCGCCTCGATCGCCTCGCGCAGGGCCGCCGGTTCCTCGACCCGGCGCATGCCGCGCCCGCCGCCGCCCGCGACCGCCTTGACGAACACCGGGAAGCCGATGTCCGCGGCGGCCGCGACCAGTTCGTCCACGTCGGTGGACGGCGCCGAGGAACCGAGCACGGGCACTCCGGCCGCGCGGGCGGCGGCCACCGCACGCGCCTTGTTGCCGGTCAGCTCCAGGGTCTGCACGGACGGGCCCACGAACGTGATGCCCGCCTCCTCGCACGCGCGCGCCAGCTCCGGGTTCTCGGACAGGAAGCCGTACCCCGGGTAGACCGCGTCGGCACCCGCCAGACGGGCCGCCCGGACGATCTCCTCGACCGAGAGGTAGGCGCGCACCGGGTGCCCGGGCTCGCCGATCTCGTACGCCTCGTCGGCCTTCAGCCGGTGCAGCGAGTTGCGGTCCTCGTGGGGGAAGACGGCGACCGTGCGCGCGCCCAGTTCGTAGCCGGCGCGGAACGCGCGAATCGCGATCTCGCCGCGGTTGGCCACCAACACCTTGCGGAACATCTCTGATCCCTTCGCCCGGCTCGTTTCGGCAACGCTAAGGGCTGCCCGGCGGCCTTCAGAAGGCACCCGAGCAGTGACATGGATCATCGCGCCCGGGTGGACGAGCGGCGGCGTCATCGGGATTTCATCGGCCGTCCCTACCGTGTCCGCGTTCGGACCAAAGCCTCCATGACAGGGGAAGGACGGCTCGATGGCGCGGAGGAGACGCGGAGCGGGACCGCTGACGGCGGTCATGGCCGCGGTGACGCTGACGGTGACGGGCACCACGGCGGCCACCGGTACGCCGGCGGCCGAACCGGGGCCCGACAGGCCGACGATCCGCTACACCGAATACGGCATCCCGCACATCATCGCCTCGACGTGGGAGGGGCTGGGAACGGGTTACGGCTACGCCGCCGCCAGGGACAACATCTGCACGCTGGCCGACACGTACCTGATGGTGAACGCCCAGCGGTCCCGCCACCTGGGACCCGACGGCAAGGCGAGTCCCGGCAAGAACCAGAACGGCACCACCAACCTCAACAGCGACCTGTACTTCCAGCGGATCAAGGACAACGGGGTGGTGGAGCGGCTGCTCGCCCGGCCCGCCCCCGACGGGCCGGAGCCGGAGGTCAGGGAGGCCATCCGCGGCTACGTCCGGGGATACAACAGGTACCTGGCCGAGACCGGCGTCGACCACATCACCGACCCGGCCTGCCGCGGCGCGGCGTGGGTACGGCCGATCACCGAACTCGACGTGTACCGGCACGCGCACGCCGAGATCATCATGGGCAGCGCAGACGCGCTGCTCGACGGTCTGGTCGGTGCCGCGCCGCCGGGCGCCTCCGCCGCCCGTTCCGCCGCGCCGGGGTCCTCCTCGGCCCCGGCTCCGGATTCCGCCTCCGCCGCCCCGCGGCAGGCGTCGTCACCCGCGAAGACCGCCCGCCGGATCCGCGACGCGATGGCGGCGGACGCCCGGCAGGGCATGGGCAGCAACGCGCTGGCGGTCGGCTCCCAGGGCGTGTCCGGCGGGACGAGCATGATGCTGGCCAACCCGCACTTCCCGTGGCAGGGCAAGAACCGGATGTGGCAGAGCCACCTGACGATCCCCGGCAAGGTCAACGTCTCCGGGGCCAGCCTGCTCGGACTCCCCGCGGTGAACATCGGCCACAACGACGACGTCGCCTGGAGCCACACGGTCGCCACCGTGGCCCCGTTCGGACTGTTCGACGTCCAGGTGGATCCGCTCGACCCGACCATGTACCTGGTCGACGGCACCTGGCGGCGGATGACCTCGCAGCAGGTCTCCGTCGACGTACGCAACGCCGACGGGTCCCTCGGGAAGGTCACCAGGACCCTGTGGTCCACCCGCTACGGCCCGGTCACCACGTCGGTCCAGGGCATCCCGCTGCCCTGGGTGGTCAGCGCGCACGCGGTGCGCGACGTGAACATGGAGAACCTGCGGGCGCTCAACACCTGGTTCCACCTCGACCAGGCCACCGACGTCCACGACGTCGTGAACACCCTGGAGACCACCCAGGGCGTCCCCTTCTTCAACACCGTCGCCTCCGACCGCAAGGGCAACGCCCTGTACGCGGACATCCAGGCCACCCCGAACATCACCGACGAGCACGCCAGGTCGTGCCTCACGGAAACCGGCAAGCTGCTGTTCGACCAGCCGATGCGGCTGCCGAACGTGCCGCCCGTCTCGATCTTCGACGGCAAGCGCAGCGCGTGCGACTGGCCCGACGACCCGGACGCCGTCGCGCCCGGCCTCCTCGACCCGCACCAGCAGCCGCGGCTGATCCGCTCCGACTTCGTGGGCAACGCCAACGACAGCCCGTGGCTCGCCAACCCCGAGCAGCCGCTGTCCTACCCCAGGGTGATGGGCGACGCGGCGGCGCCCCGGTCCCTGCGCACGCAGGAGCTGATCGTGACCGCGCGGAACCGGATCAACGGCACGGACGGCCTGCCGGGCCGGGGCTTCACGCCCGAGAACATGGGGCAGTTGCTGTTCGCCGACAACAGCAGGGCCGCCGACCTCGCCCTCAACGCGACGGTGACCGCCTGCCAGAACGTCCCGTTCGGGCTCGTCCTCGTGGACGGCAACCTGGTCAACGTGAGCGAGGCGTGCCCGGTCCTGGCCGCCTGGCGGAGCCACGACTACACGGCCGACAGCCGGGGCTCCCTGCTGTTCGCGAACTACTGGTCCTACCTGTCCGGAGGCCAGGGGGTCGAGAAGCTGCCGTGGAAGGTTCCCTTCGACCCCAAGGACCCGGTGCACACGCCCAACACGCTGGACTCCGGGAGCTCCGCCGTCCGCGACGCGCTCGCCCGGGCGGTCCTCGCCCTGCGCAACGCGGGAGTCCCGCTGAACGCACCGCTGTCGGACGTCGTCAAGGTCACCCGCAACGGTGAGCAGATCCCGGTCCACGGCATGATCGGCGAACTCGGCGTCCTCAACGTCATCACCCCCGGCCAGGTCGACGGAAAGCCGGACGTCGTCTTCGGAACGAGCTTCGTCCAGGTGGTGCGCTTCACCGCCGAGGGCCCGCCCCAGGCCTCGTCCGTCCTGGCGTACTCCCAGTCGGCGGACCCCGGTTCTCCGCACCACGCCGACCAGACCAAGCTCTTCTCGGCCGGCCGCTGGGTCACCGAGCGGTTCACCGAGGAACAGATCGCGGCCTCGCCCGCACTGCAGGTCAAGGTCCTGGACTGAGTACCACCGAGGGAGGGAAAGCCATGAGAAGGACATCGCACCGGTGGCGGCTCCTGGCGGCGTGGATGATCGCCGCCGTGGCCGCCGTCATGCCGGCCGCCGGCCCGGCACAGGCCGCCGACGGCACCGCGCCGCCGCCGATGACGGACGGGTTCGGCCTGACCCAGGTCGAGCCGGCCGTCGGCGGTCCCACGGACTTCTACCTGACCGTGACCACGCCCGAGGTCACCGGCAGGCACCACATCAAGATCATCCTGCCCAGCGGCTACGACGACGACCCCGGCCGGCGCTACCCCGTGCTGTACTTCCTGCACGGGTCGCCCGACGACCCGGTCCAGCAGACCTACCCGGCGCTGTCCATGTCCGACCGGATGATCACGGTGATCCCGGACGGCGGCGCCCGCGGCTGGTACGCGAACTGGCTCGACCAGAAGACCGTGCTCGGCGCCCAGAACTGGGAGAACTTCCACCTCAAGCAGGTGATCCCGTTCATCGACGCGAACCTGCGGACCATTCCCACGAAGAAGGGCAGGGCCGTCGCCGGCGTCTCCATGGGCGGGTTCGGCGCCTTCCACTACGCGCAGGCCCGACCCGATCTGTTCGCCCAGACCGCGTCCCTGTCCGGAGACGTCGACCTGTCGGCGAAGTCCATGGACCTCCGGTTCGCCGTCGTCGCCTCCCTCATCGACGCCACGGGCGCGATCTGCGCCTCGTCCTCCGGCTCGTGCAACCCCGACGAGTCGCCGTACAAGCCGGGCGTGGACAGCGACGCCGCGTTCGGCTCGCCCTACCCGGTCTTCAACGCGGACTGGCGGTGGAACGAGGTCGACCCGGCCGGGCACATGGACAGGCTCAGGGACGTCGGTGTCTCCCTCTACGTCGGCAACGGAGGAGGCTCGCCGACGGAACCGGAGTTCTGGCTCGAAGGCGCGGCCAAGCACGCCAAGAACAGCATGGACGCCCTGGGCATGTCGTACTACTACGTCAACTACGGCGACGGCTCCGCCTGGGGCACCCAGTGCAACGGCGGCCACAACGCGGGCTGCTGGGAGCAGGACCTCCGGGACCTGATCCCACGGCTGGAGAGGGCCCTCGCCTCCTGACCGCGTCGATCAGTCCGCGCCCGCGCCGGCCTGGTCCCCGCGCAGGACCAGCCGGCGCGTGCGCCGCAGCAGCGGGCTCGGAGCGACGCCCAGGTCCTCGGCGAGCCGGCGGCGGGCGCGGTCGAACACGGTCAGCGCGTCGGCCTGTCTGCCGCAGCGGTACAGCGCGCGCATCAGCATCGCGGCCACCGGCTCGTTCAGCGGGTGCGCGGCGAACACGGCGAACAGGTCGACGACCGCCTCGGAGCACCGGCCGAGCCGCAGCTGGTACTCCGACTTCCGCTGGACGAGGGCGATCCGGCGCTCCGTGAGCCGCAGCCGCTCGCGTTCCGCGAGCGGCCCGGGCAGGCCGGCGAGCGGCTCCCCGCGGAACAGGGCGAGCGCCCGGGAACACAGGCGGACCGCCTCCGCCGGATCGCCCGCCCGGTCCGCCGTCCCGACGGCGGCGACGAGTTCGTCCAGGCGGGCGACGTCCAGCTCCACCGCGCCGGGGACCAGGCGGTAACCGCACCGGTCGTGGGCGATGACCGGGTCCGGTCCCTCCCCGTCGCGCAGGGCCTTGCGCAACCGGTAGACGTACACCGGCACCACGTTCGCCTCCGGCTGCTCCACTCCCCACACGCCGTCGAGCAGCTCCCGCCGGCTGAGCGTCCGGCCCGTGTTCAGCGCGAGCGCCGCCAGCACGGCCTGCCGGCGCAGATGCCCGAGGCGCAGCGGCCGCCCGTCCTGCCACGCCCGAAGCGGCCCGAGCACGGAGAGCCGGACCCGCGGCCCGGCCGTCCGCGCGGCGCCGGTGCGGGGGCCGTGACCGGGGAGGACCAGACCGCAGTCGAAGGCGTGGACGACGGCGGCCGCCCGGTCACGCAGCCCGAGCGCGGCGAGGATCCGAGCGAGGTCCTCCGCCACCGAGTCCTCGGGCAGGGACAGGGCGGCGGCGATCTCGTCGTCCCGCAGACCGCAGCCGACCGCGGACAGCAGCTCGCGGTCCCGGTGCCCGAGCACGACGGCGGTGGGACGCCTGGCGCCGGGAGCCCTGGCGCCGGTCGTCCTCGTGCGGGGAGGCCTGGTCGTGGCGGTCGTCGGCATCGCTGCTCCCGGGCTGCGGACCTGTCGGTCGGGCGGATGTCGCCGACAAGGTAGTGGCGCGGGTGCCGGGCGGGGCATCCGGAACCCTCCGGAGTGACACGGACCCGCCGCGGTGCCGGCCGCTGCTCCGGCTCAGGAGCCGGTGACGCCCAGGGCCTGGATGTCGACCATGCCGTAGGCCTGGCTGACGTACACGTTGGTGAGCCGGGGGCCGCGGTAGTTGAGGGACTTCACGGCGACCATGGGCAGGTAGTGGGCGCCGTCGGTGAGCCTGTGGTTGATCTGCCGGTAGAGCTCGGCGGCCCTCGTGTCGTCCTTCTCGCTCCTGGCCCGGTCGAACAGGGAGTTGATCGCCGGGTCGTCGACCTGGGCATAGTTGGTGTTGCCGCTCGTCGGGATCTGGCGTCCGTCGGCCAGCGGCTGCAGGAAGGTCGAGCCGTGCGGGAAGTCGGCGACCCAGTTGACCGAGATCAGGCCGTAGCCCTTGTTCCTCACCTCGCCGGGAGAGCCGGCGACGTCGAAGAACTTCGTGATCTCCAGCTTCTCGATCTCCAGGGCGATGCCGACCTTCCCGAGGGCCGCCTTGAGGGCCTCGGCGGCCGCGAGGTCCTTCGGCCGGGACTCGCGCACGAGCATCTTGGTGGTGAAGCCGTTCGGCCGCCCGCAGGCCGCGAGCTCCTCCTTCGCCTTCGCCGGCCGGGGCTTGCCCGTGGTCAGGCCGAAGGGGTCGTACGCGTCGCTGCCGGGCAGGGTCGGCGGCAGCATGCTGCCGTAGCGGGTGCCGGCGAACGGGCCGCCCTGGGCGGTCTCCAGCGCGGTGGTGTCGGCCGCGTACAGCACGGCCTTGCGGCAGTGCTCGTCGTCGAACGGCGCCGTCCCGGACACGAGCGCGACCGCCCGGAAGTAGCCGGAGTACGGGGCGTCCGCGCTGGCCTTCAGCTTCGGGTCCCGGAGCACCCTGGCCGCGGCGGCCTGGGTCAGCCCCGGCTGCGAGGCGTCGAGGTCGGCGCTGCCGCCGACGAGCCGCTGGGCCACCTGCTCCGGATCGGTGGAGATGTCCAGCTCGATCCGTTCCGGCAGCGCCTTGCGCAGCGGGTCGGTGGCCGGGCTCCAGTTCGTGTTGCGGACCAGGACGAGCGACGTGTCGGGCTTGTACGAGGCGAATCTGTACGGCCCCGAGGAGACCGGCTTCGCCCCGTAGCGGCTCCCGGTGTCCTTCGCCTCGGGCACGGGCGCGGTGGCGCCCGTGGCCAGCAGGTGCGGGAAGCGCGAGTCCGGCGCGGCGAGGCGGAAGACGAGGGTCCGCTCGTCCGGTGTCGTGACCGACTTCAGCCCGGTGCCGCCGTCCTTGTACGGGCCCCGGTAGTTCTGCCCCTGGTCGAGAAGCTCCGTGAGATAGGTGGGGCCGCCGGAGACGACGTCCTGCGCGAAGACGCGCTCGATCGCGTACTTGACGTCCCGGGAGGTGATCGGCGTGCCGTCCTCGAACGTGACTCCGGCCCTGAGCCGGACGGTGTAGGTCCTGCCGTCGGGCGAGACGTCGGGCCGCGCCTCGGCCAGGTCGGGGACGAGTTCGAGGCCCTGCCTGCCGGGCTTCGTGTCGTAGGTGAGCAGCGTGCGGCTGTAGAGGCGCTGCATGTTCCACACCCACCCGTAGTACGAGCGCGCCGGATCCCAGGAGTCGGCGTCGGTGCCGCTGGCGAGGCGCAGCGTGCCGCCCTTCCTGCCGGAGGCGTTGACCACCTTGTCGACCGCGGCGTCGAAGCCGCCGGCGGCGGTCCCGCCCGACGGCGAGCCCGAGCCGCCGCCCGTCGACGCGGCGCTGCCCCCCTTGCCGTTGTCCTTGTCCTTGCCCAGGTTGACGACGAGGGCGGTGACGCCGCCGCCGGTGACCAGTGCCGCCGCGACGGCGATCGCCACGAGTCTGCGGGTCCGCGCGCGTCCGCCCGGACCGGCGGTGGTCCGGGACGGGGACGTCGTGGGAGAGCCGGATGTCCAGGTGGAGACGAGGACCGGGTCGGTGCCCGGCTGCTGCGGTGCCGTCGTGCCGGCCGCCGGTCCGGACGTCGACCCCGGTGTCCGCGGCGGTGTGGGAGGCGGAGTCGGCGGCAGCGGCGGCGGTGACAGGGGCGCGGCGGGAGTGGCCGAGGGCGTGGCCGGCGCCGGCGTGGCCGGGGCCGGTGTCGCCTCCGGCGCCGGGGCGGGTGACGGGTCGGGCGCCGGGCGGGGGCTCTTGGCCAGGGCGTTCCGCGGATCCGGGGGTGTCGGCACCGATCCGGCGCCACCCTCCGCGACGGCTCCGGAGGGCCGCGGGTCCGGCGCGGCGGCCGGGCCCGGCGACGGCTCCGGTGCCGCGGGGGCGTCGGGTCCGGCCGGGCGGGTGAGGGCCAGGGCCACCGCGTCCGGCAGCCAGTCCGTCTCCTTCGGCAGCCCGCCGCCGTAGGTGTGGCCGCCGGTCTCGCCGAGCAACCGGGCGAACTCCGCGAGGAGTTCGGCAACGGTGGGCCGCCGCGCGGGATCCTTCTCCAGGCACCGGCCGACGAAGCCGGTGTCGGCGGGCAGGCCGTGCAGGTCCGGGGGCTCGTACACGGCGCGGAAGTTCACCGAGTGCGGGGAGCCGGTGCCGAACGGCGCCGTGCCGGTGCCCGCGAAGGCGAGCACCGCGCCGAGGGAGAACACGTCGCTGGCCGGACCCACCTGACGTCCGGTCACCTGCTCCGGGGACATGAAACCGGGAGTGCCGATCACCATGCCCGTCCGGGTGAGGACGCTCGCCTCCGCGACGATCGAGATGCCGAAGTCGATGACGCGGGGGCCGTCGGCGGCGAGCAGAACGTTCGACGGCTTCAGGTCCCGGTGGACGAGTCCGGTGCCGTGAATGGCCTCCAGCGCCTCGACCAGGCCGGCCCCCAGGACGAGCAGCGGGCGCCGGGGCCAGGCCCCGTGGGCGCGCACCGCCGCGTCGAGCGGCATGCCGGGCACGTACGCGGTGGCGAGCCAGGCGGGGGAGCCCTCGGGGTCGGCGTCGACCACGGCAGCGGTGAAGAAGCCCGTCACACGGCGGGCCGCCTCCACCTCCCGGGCGAAGCGGCGCCGGAAGTCGGGGTCCTCCGCGAGTTCGGCGCGCACCACCTTCACGGCGACCATCCGGCCGCTGGTGGAGCGGCCCAGGTACACACGGCCCATGCCGCCCGCGCCGAGGCGGGCCAGGATCCGGTAGCGCCCCACCTGCCGCGGGTCTGCGGCGCCCAGCTCTTCCAACGTCCCCCCAGGCGGTGGTCCCGCGTCCGGGGACCGTCCGTCGACGATTACACCAGACCCCGCCGCCCCACCGGCCGCCCGCGTCCGCATCCGCCGGGCCGCCGACGGGCGCCCGTTCGCGCGCACTCCCGTTCGACCACGAGTGGCCGCACCCGCCTGCCGCGGGTCCGTCGGCGCGGGCGGTGGGGGAGGCGTGGCCGAAACGTCTCGGCCCGGGTGCGCGCGGCCGCCCGTTCGGCGGACACCGTCGTGCGCCCTCGTGGCGCCGCTCCCGCGCCGGTGACCTGAGGGATCGTCAAAGCGCATTTCGAGTAACGGAGTTGCGGAGGGGCGCGAAGCCGGAACCGCACGCCCCCGCGGGCTCTCCCCGGGTGGCTCGAATGTCGTCGTCGGCCCGGATAAACCCCGGGTCGAGCAAGATCACTGCTTCGAGGTAATGCCCCCGTTCCAGCTGGGCGGATGCCGTCCGCAGGCCGCTACTGTTCCCACGGATCTGGACGGATTCCCAGAGATTGTGTCGGTTTTTCCTCTTTTCAAGGAGCGCTCGTCCCATGACCGTTGAGACCGGCCCGGACACGGAGCTGGAGCCGCCTCGGCCGCAGTCCAGCCTCAGCACCGCGGCTGCCCGAAACCTCGCCACCACGACCAAGTCCGCCCCGCAGATGCAGGAGATCACCTCCCGGTGGCTGCTGCGGATGCTGCCGTGGGTGGAGACGAAGGGCGGCGCCTACCGGGTCAACCGCCGACTGACCTACACCGTCGGCGACGGTGTCATCGAGTTCGTCCAGGACGGCGCCGCCGTCCGGGTCATCCCCCGGGAACTCGGCGAACTCGCCCTGCTGCGCGACTTCGACGACGAGGAGGTGCTCAGGGCGCTCGCCGACCGGTGCGTCCAGCGCGACTTCCGCCCCGGAGAGGTCATCGTCGAGCGCGGCACGCCCGCCGAGCAGATCCACCTGATCGCCCACGGCCGGGTCAGCCAGACCTCCGTCGGCAAGTACGGCGACGAGGTCGCGGTCGCGGTCCTCGCCGACGGCGACCGCTTCGGCGAGAACGCCCTCCTGGACGCCGACGCCATGTGGGACTACACCGCCACCGCCGAGACGCCCGGCACCCTGCTCACCCTCTCCCGCGCCGACTTCGCCGCCGTGCAGGCCCAGGCGCCCGCGCTCGCGGACCACATCCGGCGCTTCAGCTCGCTGCCCGAGCAGCGGCAGAACAAGCACGGCGAGGCGGAGATCGCCATGTCGGCCGGCCACGTCGGCGAGGCCGAACTCCCCGGCGCCTTCGTGGACTACGAGCTCAAGCCGCGCGAGTACGAGCTCTCCGTCGCCCAGACCGTGCTGCGGGTCCACACCCGGGTCGCCGACCTCTACAACGGCCCGATGAACCAGACCGAGGAACAGCTCCGGCTCACGATCGAGGCGCTGCGCGAGCGCCAGGAGCACGAGCTCATCAACAACCGCGAGTTCGGTCTGCTGCACAACGCCGACTTCAAGCAGCGGATCCAGACCCACTCGGGTCCGCCCACCCCGGACGACCTCGACGAGCTGCTCTGCCGCCGCCGCGGGACCAAGTTCCTCTTCGCCCACCCGAAGACGATCGCCGCGATCGGGCGCGAGTTCAACGCCCGCGGGCTCTACCCGGACCACGTCGACGTGGGCGGACAGTCCGTCCCGGCCTGGCGCGGGGTGCCGATCCTGCCCTGCAGCAAGATCCCCATCACCAAGGAGCAGACCAGCTCCGTCATCGCCATGCGTACCGGCGAGGACAACCAGGGCGTCATCGGTCTGCGCCAGACCGGACTGCCGGAGGAGTACGAGCCGGGCCTCTCGGTGCGCTTCATGGGCATCAACGAGCAGGCGATCATCTCGTACCTGGTCACCACGTACTACTCCGCCGCCGTCCTCGTGCCCGACGCCCTCGGCGTGCTGGAGAACGTGCAGATCGCCCGCAGGCGCGACTAGCGCCCGAGCGGCGAGGATTCGTCCGAGGGCCGCGCCGGGCCGGGCTCTCCTGGCCGGGACGGCCCCACCATCCCACCAAGGAGCCACGGATGCCCGATCCCGGGCTTTCCTCCCTGCCCTCGGGTCCGGCCGCGGCGCCCGCCCGTCCGCCGCTGCCCGGTCCGCCCTCCGCCCCGTTCGGGTCCGCGGGGAGCGCGCCCGTCGAAGCGCCGCCCGCGCCCGCCGTGCCCGCGGCCCCCGTCACGGACGCCGACCTCGCTCCCGTACCGCCGGAGTCCGCGCTGGAACGCGTCCTGCGCGGCCCCAGCGGTCTGGGGACGGCGACGCTGTCCCTGGCCCGGCGGGCGGAGCCGCCGGTACCGCCGGCACCACTGCCGGCACCGCCGGTACCCGCGGCCGCTCCCGCCGGCGAGGCGCCGGCCGCACCGGGCACGCCCATTCCCGGTCTCTACCACCACCCGGTCGCCGAACCCGACCCGGCCCGGGTGGCGGAGGTCAGCCGCCGGATCAAGGAGTGGGCGGTCGACGAGGTCCAGGCGGTCCCGGCGGAGTGGGAGGACCAGTTCGACGGCTTCTCCGTCGGGCGCTACATGGTCGCCTGCCACCCGGACGCGCCGACGGTCGACCACCTGATGGCCGCCACGCGCCTGATGGTCGCGGAGAACGCGGTCGACGACGTCTACTGCGAGGACCACGGCGGCTCGCCCGTCGGGCTCGGCAGCCGTCTCCTCCTCGCGCACACGGCGCTCGACCACCTGCACACCACGGACGAGTACGCGCCGGCCTGGCGGGAGTCGCTCGAGTCGGACGCCCCCCGCCGGGCCTACCGCTCGGCGATGGACTACTTCTGCCGGCTGGCCACGCCGTCCCAGGCCGACCGCTTCCGGCACGACATGGCACGGCTGCACATGGGCTACCTCGCCGAGGCGGCGTGGGCCGAGACCGACCACGTGCCCGAGGTGTGGGAGTACCTGGCGATGCGCCAGTTCAACAACTTCCGCCCCTGCCCGACCATCACCGACACCGTCGGCGGCTACGAGCTGCCGGCCGACCTGCACGCCCAGCCCGCCATGCAGCGGGTCATCGCGCTCGCCGGGAACGCGACCACCATCGTGAACGACCTGTACTCCTACACCAAGGAGCTCGACAGTCCCGGCAAGCACCTCAATCTGCCCGTGGTGCTCGCCGAGCGCGAGGGCCTCTCCGCCAAGGAGGGTTATCTGAAGGCGGTCGAGGTCCACAACGACCTCATGCACGCCTTCGAAGCCGAGGCCGCAGCCCTCGCGGCCACCTGCCCCGCCCCCGTCGTGCTGCGCTTCCTCCGTGGCGTGGCCGTGTGGGTCGACGGCAACCACTACTGGCACCAGACCAACACCTACCGCTACAGCCTGCCCGACTTCTGGTAAGAAACGGACTTTTATCTGTGACCAGCACCGAGTTCACCACCGCCGAAGGCACCTCCACGTTCGTCCCCGCGCCCGCGACGCCCTACCAGGGGGACATCGCCCGCTACTGGAACAACGAGGCCAGGCCCGTGAACCTGCGTCTCGGCGATGTGGACGGGCTCTACCACCACCACTACGGCATCGGCGACATCGACCACGCGTCCCTCGGCGACCCCGAGGACAGCGAGTACGAGAAGAAGCTGATCGCCGAGCTGCACCGGCTGGAGTCGGCCCAGGCCGAGGTGCTCCTCGACCACCTCGGCACCATCAACCCCGACGACACCCTCATGGACGCGGGCTGCGGGCGTGGCGGTTCGATGGTGATGGCCCACCAGCGCTTCGGCTGCAAGGTGGAGGGCGTCACCCTCTCCGCCAAGCAGGCCGACTTCGCCAACCGGCGGGCCGGTGAGATCGGCATCGAGGACCACGTCCACGCCCGGGTGTGCAACATGCTCGACACCCCGTTCGAGACCGGGCAGATGGCCGGCTCGTGGAACAACGAGTCCAGCATGTACGTCGACCTGCACGACCTCTTCGCCGAGCACTCCCGGGTCCTCGCGGTCGGCGGCCGCTACGTCACCATCACCGGCTGCTGGAACCCGCGCTACGGCCAGCCCTCGAAGTGGGTCTCCCAGATCAACGCGCACTTCGAGTGCAACATCCACTCCCGCCGCGAGTACCTGCGCGCCATGGCCGACAACCGTCTGGTTCCCCAGGCCGTCGTCGACCTGACCGCCGAGACCCTGCCCTACTGGGAGCTGCGGGCCACGTCCTCGCTGGTCACCGGGATCGAGGAGGCCTTCATCGAGTCGTACAAGGACGGCTCCTTCCAGTACCTCCTGATCGCTGCCGACCGCGTCTGACCGCCGCCCCACCGG
Source organism: Streptomyces sp. NPDC127114 (assembly GCF_042677525.1). Classification (NCBI taxonomy): domain Bacteria; kingdom Bacillati; phylum Actinomycetota; class Actinomycetes; order Kitasatosporales; family Streptomycetaceae; genus Streptomyces; species Streptomyces sp. NPDC127114. The sequence continues at coordinate 73,903 of NZ_JBHXTJ010000017.1, read as the reverse complement.
CGGAAAGGAGCCGGGTCTGCCCCCTTTTCGGACAGGCCCGGCTCCGTCATGGGTGAGATCCGGCCAACATCCGCTCAACGTCCTTTCCGGTCATGCGATTTCATGATTCCCCTTGTTAGCTTCGTTTGCAGACGGAACGGAGCCGGGGGGACTCATGGGACGGGAACGGGGCACGAGCACGTACGCGCACTCCTGCGCGGCGAGCGTGGCGCACGCGACGGGCGGGGCCCGCCGGTGAGCACGCCCACGCCGAGCCCGAGCGCGACCGCCACCGCGCCGCCGAGCCCCAGCCCGAGCTCGAGCCCCAGTCCGAGCCCGAGTTCGAGCCCCGGACCGAGTTCGAGTCCGAGCCCCCAGCCCACCACGACGCCGACGCCCGGCACCTCACAGCTGCCGTCGCCGGCTCCGTCCTCGGGCACGCCCAGCCCCGAGCCGACGCCGTCACCCAGCCCGCAGGCGCCGCCGACCCCGCCGCACTCCGGCCCGCCGCCGCAGCTGCCGCCGGCGACCCCGCCCGCCGTGTCCAACCCGTGGACGGCTCCCGGCGGCTTCGACGTGCAGCCGTTCCACCTGTACCAGGTGGCATCGGCCCTCGCCGTCGAGCAGCAGTCGTTCCACAAGGCGCTCACGCAGTTCCTCGACGTCCACTCCGGCTACTCCAAGGTCGGCGGATCCGGCACCGTCACGGTCGAGTTCGCGAACCAGTACGCCGCGGTCGTCGCCCTGCTCCTGGAGGTGCACGCCAAGGCCGTGGTCGCCATCGGCGGCGCGGCGGTCGGCTTCACCACCACGGCCAACAACTTCCGGCAGGCGGACGCGGCCACCCACCCGCTCAATCCGCCCTTCGCGCCACAGGCGCCACCACAGGTCATCACCTCGCCGCCGGCGTACGCGGCGCCGCCGCCGTTCGGCGTCCGCGACGGCAACGCCGTCGACGAGTTCGCCGACATCTTCGACGACGGCGACATCCCCGGCTCCCTGATGCGCACGGTGATCGAGCAGGCGCTGCGCACCGGCCGCGCGCTGGAGATCCTGCCGCTCCCGAACTACCTGAAGGTCAACGAGCTCTCCCAGGCCTGGCTGCCGTACCAGACGGGCATCGGCATCATCCAGGGGCAGCTCAGCGGCACCATCGACGCCATCACGGACAACGCCAACGCGGACTGGCACAAGGCGATGCTGCAGTTCGTGTCCTCGCTGTGGGGAACCACGGCCTGGGGCAAGAGCACCGTCGGCTACGAATGGGCGCACAAGCCGGCGACCGGCGCCGGCACGAGCACCCCGGTCTTCGGCGTCCTCAGCACCACGGCCCAGATGCTGGCCCAGGCGATCCGCTCGTACGCGGAGGCCGCCGAGAAGGTCCGCACCGAGCTGCGCGAGATCCTCTACAAGGCCATCAAGGATGCCGTCGCCCTCCTCGACATCACCGACATCAGGGACTTCGGAGGCCTCGTGGAGCGCCTCAAGAAGATGTGGAAGGGCCTGGGCGCCGCGGTGATGGCCAGCATCGACACGGACGCCGTCAACAAGGCCGTCGACACCTACGAGGCCTCGCTGCGCACGCAGATCGACGTGGTGAAGAAGCTGCTCGACCCGCTGCGTGAGGCCTCGCGCGCCGTGCCGACCTTCCAGTCGCAGTCGGCGCGTGCCGAGGCCTTCGGATCACGCTCGCTCTTCGAGTTCGACCGGTCGATCGTCCCGCTCAACGAGCAGTCGCGGGACCCGAACGCCAGGTTCGGCATCGACCTCGCGTCGATGGAGTGGGAGCGCAACGACTTCCAGCCCCCGCCGCCCGAGGCGCTGAGGGAGGGGAAGGAGGCCCACACGATCGACAAGCACATCGGTCTCACCCCGCAGCAGCTGATGCACCGGCTGCGCGACCAGGGCGGCGCCGACGCGTCGACCTTCCGCGACCTCTCGTCCGCCGAGCAGTACGTGCAGACCGCGGTGAACGACCCGTCGAAGAAGACCGAGCTGGAGACCTGGATGCGCAACCAGGAGCGCAAGGTCGCCGACGGCACCTTCAAGCCCGGATCCGTCAAGGCCTGGGACTTCCCGGTCACGGACACCAACGGGCAGCCGGTGGCCGTCGGCACCTCGGTGAGCCAGGCGGACTTCGCCGCGTCCGGCTACCAGGCCCGGGCCAAGGACGTCCACACGGTGCACGTGGTCCTCGCCTACTCGCCGGAGTCGAAGTCCTTCTACGTGCTCACCGCCTATCCGAAGGCCCCTTAACATGCGTCAGGTGACCGAACCCACCGACGCCGTCCTGACCAGCGGGGTGATCGCCCGCCTCGTCGACCTCGCCGTGGCCTCGCGCAACCCCGGGGCCGCCCCGCTGGAGGACGAACTCCAGCGCTTCTCACGGCTGATGCAGGACTCCCACGCGATCGCCTGGGTCATGCCCTTCGACCTCGTGGCCTCGCTCCTCGACGCACTGGCCGACGAGTACGGCACGGAACGGTTCGGCACCAGGCCGGCCGCGTTCCGTGACCGGCTCGCCCGGGCGGCCGGCGACGAGCCCGTCGACGCCTTCCTGCGCTCGCTGGCCGAGCTCGTCCGCGATCCCTGGTTCGCCGACCGCCCGGGCTACGACGAACTGCCGCTCTCGCAGTGGGAGGCCCTGGCCCGCTTCGACGTCGTCAACGAGTTCGCGTCGCAGCTGCCCACCGGTGAGTACGACAGGGACCCGGAGGCGGAGGCTCGTGACCTGGTCGCCATGGACCACCCCGACTGCCACGGCAGGATCGCGGATCTCGCCGGCCAGCTCCAGCGCGTCCTGTGCATGTTCCGTTCGCCCGCCGAGCTCGACGCGGCCTTCGCGCCCGTCATGCCGTCGGTGACGAGCGCCCGGCTGCGGCTGCTCCTCGACGCCGTCCACGCCCACTTCGCCGAGCAGCACTGACCCACCCGACCCATCGCCACGGAAGGAGCCGCCGCCATGCCCACCGAGCCGAACCTCGACGTGACGGACGAGGACCTGAAGCGTCTCGCGGACGACCTGGACGCCATGCGGACGCACATCGACGGACAGGTGCGGCGGATGGACGCGATCGTCGACCGGGCCGAGGCGCGGTGGCGCAGCGAGGCGGCGACGGCCTACCGGAAGCTGCACCGGGAGGCCGGTGCGGACGCCGTGCGGGTCCGGGAGATCCTGGGAGTCCTGGCGAAGGCCGTGCGGATGAGCCGGGACGGGTTCACGCGCCAGGAGCTGGACATCCTGCGGCAGTTCCGGGCCGAGATGAAGAAGGTCGACATCGACGCCGAGGTACGCGAGCTGTCCGGCGAGGTACAGGGCGGCGGTACCGGCGGCGCGCCGGCGCCGACCAGCAGGATCAACGACCTCTGAACGCCCATCGCCCGTCCGCCCATCCGCACACGTCAGCAAGTCAGCAGGTCAGCACGTCAGCAAGTCAGGGGGAATCGTGAACGACGACGGCTCGATCACCGTCGATCTGGTCGCACTGCGCGAGATAGCCGGCGACCTCGAGGACATCGTGAAGAAGCTCAACGAGAAGCTGGGTGCGCTCTACGACCGCACGGTGCCGGTCGTCCTCGCCTGGCAGGGCGAGGCACGCGAGGCCTTCGTGGACGAGCTCGACCGCTGGGACCGGCAGATGGAGGACCTGCAGGCCGCGCAGAAGTGGCTGCACGCCATCGTCACCACCGGGCACGCCAACTACTCCGCCGCCCAGCGGGCCACCCTGCGCGGCTGGGGCGGTGCCTGACGTGACTCCCGACATGACGAAGCCGTCCGCGCCGGCCGCGCCGCCCGTCCCGGCCCGCGCCGACCGCGCCGCGACCTTTCCCGACCGGGCGACGGCCCAGTGGGCCACCCAGCAGGTGATCGCCCTGAACGAGCAGGTCATCCACCGCTGGCTCGCCCAGTCCACCCGGCAGCGGCTCGTCATCGAGGCCGCCTGGCCCTCGCGCCCCGATCCGGTGGGCACGCTGCTCACCACCGGGATGGCCCTGACCGGCCAGGAGCCGATCCCGGTGCGCGCGGCCCGGGTGGTGCTCCGCCGGAACACGTCCGGCGAGCCCGGCGCGTACCCCTTCACCGTGCACTCCTCCCTGCCCGTCGTCCTGTAGAGGCCCCCGTGTCCCTGAACCCCGCCGAGCACGACCGCAAGTACGGCGAGCTCGACCAGGTCGTCCGCGCCCACCTGGGCCTCGGCCCGCACGCGCCCGAGGCCGTGACCGGCTATCTGCGGCAGACCTGGCGCACCCGGCCCTGGGCGATCGCGGTCGCCGCCGAGCAGCTGCGCGTCTACGCGGACAATCCGCCGGGGCGGCTGCGGCTCCGGCTCGGCGAGTACTACCGGCTGCCCGACGTGGGCCTGCCGCCCGAGGAGATCCGGGACTGGCTCACGGGCCTCGCCGACCGGCTCGACGAGAGCCTGGCGAACGGCCAGGCGCCGCCGCCGGCCCCGCCCGCGACGCCGTGGGAGTGGCGGGCCCGCTTCCCCGAGCTCGCGCAGCTGCTCGGCGGCTGGTTCTCGCAGGACATGCCGGAGGAGTTCGGCGACCACGAGGCGGCCCTCGCCGACTACCTGGAGGGCACCGACGCGGGGCTCGTCGCCCAGCTGACGGGCGAGCTGCACGACCTGCTGGCCCTGCCCCTCGACGAGGACGAGTTCGCCCTGGCCCTGGCCGCCCTCGGTGCCGAGGTCGTGCCGCCGGCCTCCTTCACTCCCGGAGCCTGGCTCACCTCCCTCGCCCTGCGCCTGCGCGGCTGAGCCGGCGGCCGGCCGTTTCGGCCGGCCGTTTCCCTCCGGCGCACGGCGGGCAGTCGCGAAACAGCGGGGGCCCGTACGGCCGCGGTGGTGAGAGGCATGGCCAGACCGATATGGACCGGGGTGCTCAGTTTCGGGCTCGTCAGTGTTCCCGTCGGGCTGTACACCGCCACCTCCGCGCACACGCTGCGTTTCCACCAGCTGCAGCGCGGGACCTCCGACCGGATCCGCAACCGGCGGGTGAACGAGCGGACCGGTGAGGAGGTGGAGCCCGACGACATCGTCAAGGGCTTCGACACGGGTGACGAGTACGTCCTCGTCGAGCCCGACGAGCTCGACGAGATCGCGCCCGGACGTTCGAAGGCGCTGGAGATCAGCGGGTTCGTGGACCTGGACGCCATCGATCCGATCTTCTTCGACCGGACCTACTACCTGGGGCCCAAGAGCAAGGAGTACGCCAAGGTGTACGCCCTGCTGGAGCGGGCCCTGGCGAAGACCAACCGGGCGGGCGTGGCCACCTTCGTCATGCGGGGCCGCGAGTACCTGGTGGCGCTCAAGTCCGAGGAGGGCATCCTGACCCTCCACACGCTGCACTGGGCCGACGAGATCCGGAACCCCCGCGAGGAGGTTCCCGACCTGCCGGCGTCCCGGACCTCGGCCGGCGCGAAGGAGACGCGGATGGCGGAGCAGCTCGTCGACGCGCTCGCGATGGACTGGGATCCCGAGGAGTTCCACGACACCTACCGCGACAAGGTCGCCGCCCTGATCGAGGCGAAGAAGGCCGGCGAGACCGTCGAGAAGGCCGAGCCGGCGGCGGAGGCGACCAACGTCGTCGACCTGACCGAGGCGCTGCGCGCGAGCGTCGAACGGGCCCGTGACAAGCGGGGCCGGAAGGAGTCCGGCCTCTCGGAGCTGACGAAGGCCGAACTGTACGAGCGGGCCTCGGCCGCCGGGATCCCCGGCCGCTCGGGCATGAAGCGCGACGAGCTGATCAAGGCCCTGGAGCGGGCCGGCCGGCAGGCCGCCTGAGTGTGCCCCAGTGTGTTTGAGGAGGGGACCTGGCTGTGCCTGGGGGAAGGCACCACTACGGTGTTGCGGCACCACTACGGTGTATCGGTCTCCTCGGGCCCCTCGGTCTCCTCCGGCCTCCCGGTCGGCTCGGACCGGTCGGTCGGCTCGCGCCCGTCGGTCGGTTCCACCGCGTCCTTCGGCACGAGCACGCGCAGGGCGCGTTCGGTGGGTTCGGGGTCGGGGACCGAGACGGCCACCCGGGCGTACGGCGAGGCCGGGCCCAGGTCCATCTGCAGGGCCGGTGCCTCGGCCCGTACCGCGACGAAGTCCCGGCCGGCCGGGCCGCGCCGCTCGCCCACGCAGTGGCCCGGCAGCCACACGCCGCGGGCCGCCTCGCCGCGCAGGACGCGCCACCAGCTGGTCTCCACGCCGACGGCGCGCAGCGCCGAGACGGGCAGCCGTACCGTACGACGCCGGGCGGCCAGCGCCTCGCGCGGTCCGAGGCGGACCACGATCTCGCTTCCTTCGACCGTCACGCGCGTCATGGCACCCTCACCCGCCTTCGCCGAGTGCGGCGAGCCGCCGTCGCGCCGCCCCGGCGGAGTGGCCGCGCGGCGCGTCGCGCCAGGGCTCGCGGTCGAGCAGTTCCTCGGCGTCCCGCAGGGTCCAGCGGCGTGCCGTGAGGCCGGGTTCGTCGAGCTCGGCCCAGTCCAGCGGCGCCGCGACGGGGGCGCCGGGACGGGCCCGTACGGCATAGGGGGTGACGGCGGTCTGCCCGTAGCCGTTGCGCTGGACGTCCAGGTAGAGCCGCCCGCGGCGGTCCTTCTTGCGTGCCGCGGTGGTCAGTTCGTCCGGGTGCCGGGCGGCCAGCAGTTCGGCCAGCTCGCGGGCGAAGGCCCGTACCTCGTCGAAGGTGTCCCGGCGCAGCAGCGGCACCACGACGTGCAGCCCGCGCGAGCCGGTCGTCATCGGCAGGGAGGGCAGTTCCAGGTCGTCGAGGAGCGCGCGCAGCCGGCGGGCGGCCCGGAGCACGGACGCGAAGTCGTCGCCCGGCGGGTCGAGGTCGAAGACCAGCCGGTCGGGGCGGTCGGGGCGGTCGGCGCGGGACAGCCAGCGGTGCGGGGTGACGCAGGCCTGGCCCGCGAGGTAGACGAGCGAGGCGGCGTCGTCGCAGAGGGCGTAGGTGACGGAGCCGTCCGCCTTGGGCAGTTCCGCGCGGGCCAGCCAGTCGGGGAAGTGCTCGGGCACGTCCTTCTGCATGAAGCCGGAGTCGTCGATGCCGTCGGGGTGGCGTTCCAGCATCAGCGGGCGGCCGCGCAGGTGCGGCACCATGTGCCGGGCGACCCGGCGGTAGTAGTCGGCCAGATCGGCCTTGGTCAGCCCGTCGGCGGGGAACAGCACCTTGTCGGGCCGCGGCACCTCGACCGTGCGCCGTCCGACCCGTACGGCGTCCGCCGTGCCGCGCGCCGCGCTCACGACCCCTGCCCGTTCCCGGCGCCTTCGTGGTCGCCGGCGACCTGGCGCAGGGTACGGCCGGTGCGGGCCGACCGGGCGCGGTGCGGATCGGTGCCGCCGTCCTCCCGTGCCCGCCGGTCGGCGCGCTTGACGAGCAGCCATGCCTCCCGGCCCGAGCCGTCGCCGCGGATGCGGGTCAGCGCGTAGCCGCCGTGGAGCTTCCGGCCGTCCAGCCAGAACGATGCGTGTCCGCCGTCCAGGGCCTCGGCGAACGGGACCTCCCGGCCGCGCCGGTCCTCGGACAGGTTCCGGTACGTGCCCTCGTCCCAGACGATGACCGTGCCGGCGCCGTACTCGCCGGGCGCGATCACGCCCTCGAAGTCGCGGTACTCCAGCGGGTGGTCCTCGGTGGGCATGGCGAGGCGCTTGTCCTGCGGATCGGCCGAGGGGCCCTTGGGCACGGCCCAGGACCGCAGCACCCCGTCGACCTCCAGCCGGAAGTCGAAGTGCATCGCCGTCGCGTCGTGGATCTGGACCACGAACGAGGGCGGTCCGCCGGGTGCCGCGGCCGCGTCTCCGCCACGCGGTTCGGCGGTCCGGGAGAAGTCCCGGCGCCGGTGGTACTCGTTCAGCGCACGCGTGGGACCCACGGTCTCCTCCTCACGGCGTGAGATCGTCTTCCGTCACCCGGCGGCTACCCCGTGACCCGCCGGCTACTCCGCCGTCTCCGCCCCCCGGCGGCTGCTCCGCCCCGCGGCGGCTGCCCGGTCACCCGGCGGCCGCTGCGGACGCCCGCGCCGAATCCCCGCTCCTGCGGATGGTGCAGTGCAGCGAGTCCCCGATCACGTCGGCGACGATCGTGTCGCCGGGATCGGCCTCCCCGCCCAGCAGCAGGGAGGCGATCCGGTTGTCCAGCTCGGTCTGGATGGTGCGGCGCAGCGGGCGGGCGCCGAACTCGGGCTGGTAGCCGTGGGCGACGAGGAGCTTCTTGGCCGACTCGGTGACCTCAAGCCCGAGGCCCTGGGCGTGGACCCGGTGCCGGCTGCGGTCGAGGAGGTGCTCGACGATCCGCGTGAGGTCCTGCTCGGTGAGGCTGTGGAAGACGATGATGTCGTCGATGCGGTTGAGGAACTCCGGCAGGAACCGGCCCCGCAGGTCCTCCATCAGCTCGTCCTTCAGCTCCGCCGCGTCGCCCTCGTGGGCGAGGATCCGGTGCGCGCCGATGTTGGACGTCATGATGACCACGCAGTGGCGGAAGTCCACCGTGCGGCCCTGGCCGTCCGTCAGCCGGCCGTCGTCCAGGATCTGCAGCAGCGTGTTGAAGACGTCCGGGTGCGCCTTCTCCACCTCGTCGAACAGCACGACGCTGTACGGCTGCCGGCGCACCTTCTCGGTGAGCTGGCCGGCCTCCTCGTATCCCACGTACCCGGGAGGCGCGCCGACGAGGCGCGCGACGGTGTGCTTCTCCTGGAACTCGCTCATGTCGAAGCGGATCATGCGGTTCTCGTCGCCGAAGAGCAGTTCGGCCAGGGTCTTGGCGAGTTCGGTCTTGCCGACGCCCGTGGGGCCGAGGAAGAGGAAGGAGCCGACGGGGCGGTTCGGGTCGCCCATGCCCGCGCGGTTGCGGCGGACCGCCTCGGAGACCGCGGTGACCGCCTCGTCCTGGCCGACGATCCGGGCGTGCATCTCCTCCTCCAGCCGGAGGAGGCGTTCCTTCTCGCTCGTGGTGAGCTGGGAGACGGGGATGCCGGTGCGACGGGAGACGATGTCGGCGATGTCGGACGCGGTGACCGACACGACGCCCTCGCGGCGCTCCTCGATCCCCGCCAGCTCGCCCTCCGCCTCGGCGATCCGCTGCTTCAGCTCCGCGGCCTTCTCGAACTCCTCGCCCGCGACCGCCTGGTCCTTCTCGCGGCGCAGCCGGGCGAGCGTGTCCTCGAGGCCGACGACCTCGGTGGAGCGGCCCGCGCTGCGCAGCCGGACCCGGGCGCCCGCCTGGTCCATGAGGTCGATCGCCTTGTCGGGCAGGAAGCGGTCGCTGATGTAGCGGTCGGACAGCTCGGCGGCCGCCGCGAGGGCGCCGTCGGCGAAGCGGACCTGGTGGTGGGCCTCGTACGCGTCCCGCAGTCCTTCGAGGATCTGCACGGTCTCCTCGACCGTGGGCTCGGGGATCAGGACGGGCTGGAAGCGGCGTTCGAGTGCGGCGTCCTTCTCGACGTGCTTGCGGTACTCGTCGATGGTGGTCGCGCCGACGACGTGCAGCTCGCCGCGGGCGAGGGCGGGCTTGAGCATGTTGCCCGCGTCCATCGAGCCCTCGCCGGTCGCGCCCGCGCCGACGACGGTGTGCAGCTCGTCGATGAAGAGGATGATGTCGCCCTCGGCGCGCTGGACGTCCTCGATGACCTTCTTGAGGCGCTCCTCGAACTGGCCGCGGTACTGGGCGCCCGCCACCATCCCGGACAGGTCGAGCGAGACGACCCGCTTGTCCTTGAGGGTGTCGGGCACCTCGCCCGCCACGATCCGCTGGGCGAGGCCCTCGACGATGGCGGTCTTGCCGACACCGGGCTCGCCGATGAGCACCGGGTTGTTCTTGGAGCGCCGGGACAGGATCTCCACGGTCTGCTCGATCTCCTCGGCCCGGCCGACCACCGGGTCGAGGCGGCCCGCCTTCGCCTCCTCGGTCAGGTCACGGCCGAACTCGTCGAGCGTGGTGGCCGGCTCCCTGGGCGCGGCGGGCGCGCTCTCCGGGCGCGAGGCCTGCTCGGCGAGGCCGCGCAGCTTCTGCACGTCCAGGTCCTCGGCGCGCAGGAAGCGGGTGGCGCCCGAGTCGGGGTCGCGGAGCAGGGCGCCGAGGATGTGCTCGGGGCCGATGTACGAGACGCCCGAGGCCTGGGCGTAGGCGTGGGCGGCGGCGAGGGTGCGCTTGGCCGCCGGTGTGAGCCCGGGTTCGGCGGACGGTTCGCGGGACTCGCGGGGGAGCACCTGGGCGATCTGCTCGGCCAGCTTCTCCGGGCTCACGCCGGCCTCGTCGAGGATCCGGCGGGAGGGCTCGACCTGCGTGGCCGCCCACAGCAGGTGCTCGGTGTCGAGGTCCCTCGTGCCGTCCTGGACCGCCTTCCGTGCCGCCTGGTTGAGGAGTTCGTGCGAGGACTCCGTCAGGAGGCGTCCGATGGGCACCCGCTGGACGGCCGGGGGCGAGGACGCGGGCGACATACCGAAGAACCGGTTCAGCAGGTCGCTGAACGGATCGGAGGAACCGAAGGGCGAACCGAACGCCATCGACATCTGAAGCTCCTGACGGGGTGGGGTCACCCACCGCGCGGACTGTCCGGGTGGGGGTCAGACCCACTCAAACCCGGCCGTTCCCGCCCCGCAACGCGGGGTCCCGGGCCGGAGCGGGACCGGTGACGGCGGGCGCCGGTGCACCGGCCGGAGACGGGCGGAAACGTGCATATCAGACCGTACGTCACCGTCCGTCACGGCCGCGGTCCACCGCCGTACGGCGGCGTGCCCGCGCGGCGGAAGGGTGAACGAGGCGAGCACCTCCCGGGAGCTCACGGCGGCGCGAGCTCCGACGCGCCGCCGCCCGGGCGGCCCGGGCTCCGAGGCGCCGCCGCCCGGGCGGCCCGGCGCCGTGCCGGAACCCGGCCGTCCCTCAGTCGCCGACGGAGACGACGACCGCGCTCATCGGGCCGCCGGGCGTCCGGTACGTGACGGTGTCGCCGGCGCGCCGGCCGAGCAGCGCGGAGCCCAGCGGGCTGTCCGAGGTCACCAGGGCCGGGTCGTCCGCGTCGGCCAGTTCGCCGAGGTGCACGGTCGACTCGCCGCCGTCCTCGAAGCGCACGGTGACGGTGCTGCCCACGCCCACCTCGACGGCCGACGGTGCGGGGGCGGCGGCGCCCTCGTCGAGCCGTGCCTCGATCCCCGCGATCTCCCGGTCGAGCCGGTCGAGGTCGTCGGCCCGCCGCAGTTCGTCGGCGTCGTCGGCCCGGTCGCCGACCGGGTTGTCGTCACGCAGGGTGGCCGCCACCGCCCGGCGTTGGGCCCGCAGTTCGGCGAGCTCCTGCCGGAGTGCCCGGAGGGCGTCGGCACTGATGGGCTCGGGACCGTCGGTCATACCTGCTCCCTGCTCGGTGTCGCCGGTGGGACGCGCGGCCGGAGGGCCGGCGTCTCCATTACCGCACCGCCCGTCACCCCCGGCAATCCGGTACCCGGGGGTGACGGGCCCGCCAGGGTGCCCGGGCCGCCGTCCCGTCAGGCGTCCGCCTCCGCCGGTTCCGGCTGGATGCCGGCCAGCAGGTTGAAGGCGCCGGTCAGCAGGTTCAGGGTGACCACGCCGACCACCTCGGCGATGATCCGGTCGCTCCAGCCGTGCGCCCGCAGCTCCGCCACGTCCTCGTCGGCCAGCGCGCCCGGCTCGGCGAGGACGCGCAGGGCGACCGCGATGAGCGCAGCCTCGCGGGCGTCCGTCGAGGTGCCCTGGCGGGCCAGCTCGATGTCGTCCTCCGTCAGCCCCGCGTCGCGGGCCGCCGCCACATGGGCCTCGCGGCAGGTGCCGCAGCCGATCCACTCCTGCACGGCGAGCGAGATCTTCTCGCTCAGCGGCCGCGGGATCCTCACCCGCTTCATCGCCCGGGAAAGGCTCAGATAGCCCTCCAGGACGGCCGGCGAGTGGGCCATCGTGGAGACCATCTCGCCGGCCGAGCCGTGCCGCTCGACGATGTCGGCGAGCAGTTCGCGTGCCTTGCCGGTGGCCTGCTCGGGCCGGAGCGCGGTCAGTCGTCGCACCTTGCCTCCTGGTCGTACGTACGGTGTCCGAGATCTGCACGGGCTGCGGGCTGCATACCCTTGGGGGGTATAACGCGAGCGTCGGTACGGGAGTTCCCGGCGGGCCGTTCTACGATCGAGGGGTGATCAAAGGCGTCATGTTCGACTTCTCCGGCACCCTGCTGCGCGTCGAGTCCACCGCCCACTGGCTGGACGCCGTCCTCGCCCGTGCCGAGGTCCGGCTCTCCGGCGACGAGTTCGCCCGCACCGTGGAACGCCTCACCCACTACGGCGCCCTGCCCGGCGGCCCGGCACCGGTGCGGGTGCCCGGGCGGCTGGAGAAGCTGTGGCGGGAGCGGGACCTCGACGCCGAGCGGCACCGCGCCGCGTACACCGCCCTGATCCACGAGGCCGGCGTCACCGACCCGGCGCTGGCCCACGCCCTCTACGAGCGCCACAAGTGCCCCGAGGCCTGGCAGCCGTACCCCGACACCGCCCGCACCCTCGGCGAACTGAGCCGCGGCGGCGTCTCCGTGGCCGTGGTCAGCAACATCGGCTGGGACCTGCGCCCGGTCTTCCGCGCGCACGGGCTCGACGCATGGGTCGACGTCTACGCCCTCTCCTTCGAGGTCGGCGTCCAGAAGCCGGACCCCGCCATCTTCCGCTTCGCGTGCGAACGGCTGGGCCTCACCCCGGCCGAGACCCTGATGGTCGGCGACGACCGCCGAGCCGACGGAGGCGCCGAGGCGCTCGGCGCCCGGGTGCACTACGTCGACCACCTGCCCGTCGACCGCCGCCCGCACGGACTCCTCCCGGTCTTCGGGCTGCTCGGCGGCACGGCTTAGGGCCTTGTCCGGCCCTGATCCGTCGGACAGGCCCTAGGGGATGCCTCGCCGCTCATGCCGGGCTCGCGACGAGACACCCCCTGGGTGCGCCTCGCCCCGCGCCGGTCAGACCCAGTTGACCTTGGCCTGAGCGAGGAGCGGATCGTCCACCAGCTCCCACAACGGCACGGCCACGTTCCCGATCCGGTAGCGGCCGCCGAAGTGGAGACCCAGGACCCGGTGGTCCGTGAGGTCGAAGACCGGGGAGCCGCTGTTGCCGCCGAGGGTGGAGCAGTCGTGGCGCATCACCATGCCGCCGGGCGTGAACTCGGTGGCCATCCCCGGCTGCAGCCGCTTCACGTTGTAGATGTCCATGAAGATCCGCCGCATGGACTCCGGCTCGTTGCGGCGCCCGTCCCAGGCCGGATAGCCGATGACGTACACCGGCCGGCCGGGCAGACTCGCCGGGGCGTCGGCGGCGACCGCCAGCGGCGACGGCAGCGGCTCGCCGTCCGGCGGGACGATCCGCAGCAGGGCCATGTCCACGTCCGGATGGATCCCGATCACCTCGGTGACCTCGTACGGCAGCGGGCCGGCGGCCGGCACCGGACCGGGCGCCTGATGCGCCGGCAGTTCCTCGCCGGGGTCCACCCGGGCGGTCATGCCCTGCTGGAAGGTCCAGCCCGCGCCCTCGGCGCGGCTGAACTCGGCCGCCACGTGCCGGTTGGTCATCACCGCCTCGGGACCCACCACGAATGCCGTGCCGAGCCATTCCAGGCTGGGATGCCCGGTGATCTCCACCCGCCCCACCCGGGCGATGGACTCGCGGATCGCGGCCCGGCTCGCGTCGAGCACCGACCAGTCGCCCTCCTGCGAGGCGAAGTCCTGCCCCTGCACCAGGACGGCGGGCCGGCCCTCCAGGAGGACGATCGCCTCCACCCCGAAGTACTCGTCCTCGTCGATCTCCTCCGCCCGGCCCTCGGCCAGCTTCTCCAGGCCGGTCACCCCGGCCTCCAGGACCCGGGCCCGTTCCTCCTGGGCGAAGCGGCCGATCTCGGCGGCCGGGGCGGCACCGGGCGGCAGCTGCTCGGCGGACTCCTGGATCTCCAGCTCCTGTTCGAGCCGGCCGCGCACCCGCGCGGCCACCTCCCCCAGGTCGCCGAAGACCTGCTCGGGGCCGGTCGCGACCGGCGACCCGCTGTGCGAGCCGCTGCGTGATCCGTAGCTCATCTCCCGTCACCTCCGCCTGTCGCCTGTCGCCTGCCGTCTTTCGCCGGTCGCGTCCGCCTGTCGTCCTCCGCCCGTCACAGCTCGGGTTCCCGCGGCAGCGCCGCCTGCGCCGCCATGATCTCCTCGTACAACTCGGGCCGGTTCTCCCGCAGATGGGCGAGGATGCAGCTCATCTGGGTGCCGACGTTGACCACCGCCGTCGTCCGTCCCTGGTAGTCGAGGTCGCTGACCCGGCGCGCCCCGCGGTGCAGCGCGACGACCGTCCAGCGGTCGGTGAAGACGGGCGAGCCGGAGGAACCGCCCTGGGTGTCGGTGAAGTAGGCGAGGTTCTTGTCATCCGCCTGGTACACCAGGTTGTTGCGCAGCGCGACCCGCTTCGGCATGCCCTTGGGATGCTGGATGATGTTGACCGCCTGCGGAGCGTTCCCCAAGGCCTCGCAGGGCGCGGTCGCCACCCGCAGCACCATCCGCTCCGGCTGGGCGGTCGTCAGCCGCAGGATGGCGTAGTCGAGCTGCTCGTCCCAGGCGACCAGCCCCGAGGCCGTGGCCTCCTCGGTCTCGGCCTGGTCGGCGCCGTAGTCGAAGCGCGAGCGGGAGTTGCGCACCTGGAGCTGGAGGTCCTCCTCCGCGACCCGCTTGCGACCGGCGCCGATGCCGTTACGGGCGTTCACCACATGGTGGTTGGTGACGAGCAGCCCGGGCGCGATCAGCCAGCCGGTGCCGACGTGCGGGTACGCGGGGTGGAGCTGCTGCCCCGACTCGTACGGAGGCACGGTGACACGGGCGACGGCCGCGCCGGCCACGAAGCCCTCGTACAGGAACTCGAAGGGCACCATGTCGTCCCGGACGACGATCTCCTCCTTGAACTCCGGCAGCAGCAGTTCGTCCGGCAGCTCGGGCTCGCCCGCCGCGTCCCGCACCACGTGGTCGAGCGCCCGCTGGAAGACGGCGACCGCGCCGAGGTCGGCGGCCAGGCCGATGGCGTTGCGCAGCCACAGCTCCAGCGGCACCTCGCCCTCCATCAGCCGCTCGACCCGGTTCATCGTCCGCAGGTCGGACTGGAGCTGCCGGAACGGGGTCGGCTGCGGCAGCAGCGCCATCCAGAAGTGGTCCTTGATCCCCGTGAACAGCCGGCCGCGCAGCGCCCGGTCGGCGAGACCCGCCTCCATGGCCGCGTTCTCCACGCCGAGCAGCTCGTCGGAGCTGAGATACGGCTCCTCCCGCCACGCCGCCTCGGCCTGGTCCGGCGGCGGGGTGAGCCCCACCAGGTCCGTGCCGCCCGGCACCGGCCCGTATCCCGGGCCGCTGCCGCGGTTGCGCAGCACCGAGCCGGCCTCGACGGCGGCGGCGACACCGACCAGGAGATCGCCGCTGCGGTCGTCGAGCGTCAGCGCCCGCCAGGCAAGGCTGTCCAGGGTGCCGTGGCGCCGCGCCTCCCGCAGCGCCTCCTCGACCCGGTCGGGCGGCATCGGCGCGGTGAAGACGCCCGACGCGGCCGCGGCCGCGGACCCGGACGCGGGCAGGTGGGTGGGCGCGTGCCCGGCCGCGGCGGACGTGCCGGGCGCGTGGGCGGGCCCGCCGCCGATGCCACGGCCGGCCACCGGAGCGGCGGCCGTCGATACGCCGGTCGTCGGGGCGCCGGCCGCCGAAGCGCCCGCCGCCGGAGCGCCGGCGGCGGCCGACTCCAGGATGCGGGCCAGCGGTTCGCGCAGCTGCGGCTCGTCGGCCATCGCCGTGTCGAACCAGCGGGCGAGGGCCGAGACCACCGCCTCGTCGTCCTCCGGCAGCCCCACCAGGCGCAGCGCGCGGGCCAGGGCCGGCGGGTCGACCCGGCAGGCCGAGACCGCCGCCGCGCGGGCCAGCGCCGGCTGCCGGGCCAGGTCCTCGTCGGGCAGCCCGCGCAGCCGCCGGGCGAGCCGTGCGTCGGTCTCCTCCGAGTTCACGTTCGCCGCGGCGGCCAGCCGGGACCTGGCCACGAGCACACCGATCGACTCGTAGGGCAGCCCGAGCCCCGCCGCCACGTCCTCGGCCTCCTGGAGGTCGCGGTCGGCGTCGTCGAAGTCACCCGCGTCCTGCGCGAGCCGCGCGGACAGCTGGAGCAGCTCCAGACGGGTCTCCGCGCAGCCCGCCTCCTCCGCCCGGTCCACCGCCCGCTCGGCCGTCTCCCGCGCGTCCTCCGCCCGCCCCGAGCGCGCCAGGGTCTCCACGAGCAGGGCGTGCAGCCTGCTGCACGGCGTCCACGGCCGGCGCTCGGCGAGCCGCTGGGCGGCCGCCTCCACATAGCCCTGGGTGAGCAGGTCCTCGACCTCGCGGGCGGTGATCCGCTCCCAGTCCTCCTGGTCGGCCTCGGCCATGATCTGGTCCGGCACGTGCCCGCCGATCCGGCCGAGCAGGAAGGCGGCCGAACGCGGCGCCATGTCCCGCTCGGCGCCCGCCAGGTGCTGCTCCACGCCCGGCAGCCAGCGGGCCTCGACCGTCCGGGGGTTCTCGCCGAGGCGCAGCCGGTGGTAGATCTCCTCGGCCCGGTCACGGACGGTGTCGCGGGCCGCGTACCAGTCGACCGCGCGGGCGTCGACCGCGCGCATCAGGTCGGTCCGCGCGCCGTCGGAGAGCCGCAGCATGATCGAGCGCAGGTCGGGCCGGTGCCTGATCGCCCGCGGCCCCGCCGACTCCATCAGGTCGAGCCGTGAGGTCAGCAGCCCGAACAGCCGCCCCGCCTCCGCGACGGACGGCTCCGCCAGCCCGGCGGGCTCCGCGAGCACCTCGCGCACCAGCTCCGGCGTGATGACCCGCAGCGCGAGACCCGCCTGGGCGAGGGCCCGCACGGCCGGGTCGGCGATGTGGTTGAGCAGCCGGTCGTACAGCGTGCCCTGGATCAGCATCTGGTCCACGCTGCTGTGCAGCCGCCGCCGCGACGTCACGCCGTGCAGCAGCTCGCCGAGCGACTCGGCGTCCTCGCCGAGCGAGACCGCGGTACGGGCCGCCAGCCTGAGGCTCAGCGGGTGGCCGCCCACCTGCGCGTACAGATCGTGCGCCACCGTCTCGTTCTTGACGCCGGACGAGATCAGGAGGTCGACCGAGGCCTGCTCGTCGAGTTCCGTGAGCTCCATGGTGCGGGGGGTGAGGACCCGGGCCGGGTGGTCGATGGGCGCCCGGCCGGCCGCGACCCACCGCAGCCGCGGATAGGCGGAGCGCAGCGCCGTCCACACCGCCCACATGCGGGAGATGAGCGGCGAACCGCGGTACTGGGCCTCCTCGAACGAGTCGACCGCGATGATCAGCGGCGGCTCCATCGCGCCCGGCGGCGTGGCGACGGCCTTCGCGACCAGGTTCGCCAGTTCGCGGGCGAGGTCCTGTTCGCGGGCGCTGGCGCGGGAGTGGAAGCCGGCCGAGTAGTCGCGGCCGTAGGTGGCGCGGGTCGCGGAGAGCCGCGACAGCTCGTCCAGCTCGTTGCGCTCGCCGCGCTGGACGCTGGCGGTCTCGCCGCAGCGGTCGGCGAGCGAGTCGAAGGCCTCCCGGTGGTCCGGGTACTGGATGCCCAGCTGCCGGGCCGCCTCGGCGACGAGGGTGGAAGGTTCATGGATGGACAGCGTCGGGCGCTCGAAGTCGATGTAGGCGAAGGGGAATCCCTCGGGCGCGGCCTCGCGCAGGCTGTCCACGAGGAAGCGGGCGAGCAGGGTGCTCTTGCCGATGCCGCCGATGCCGTGCAGCAGCACGGGCGGCTCGGCCGGCTCGGTCGGCAGTGCGATGTAGGTGCGCAGCGCGTCGAGTTCGCGCGTACGGCCGTGGAAGGTGTCGCGGACGAGGTGCCGCAGCGGCTGCAGCAGCCGGGCCCGCTCCAGGCGGTGCTGCAGGTCCTCGACGGACGGCAGCAGTCCGGCCGTACCCGGCACCTGCTCCAGCCAGAGCACCGCCTGGAGGACGTCGGACAGCTTCTCCACGTCCGCGTCGGCGAGCAGGGCTTCCGTCGCGGCGTCGGCCGGGGCGGACGACAGGTGACCCGACGCGGTGCCGGGCCACGTGCCGGCCGGGGTCCCGCCCGGCCGTCCCGGAGCCTCCGCGTTCGCCAGCAGGGCCAGTGCGGCGCGTGCCACGCCGGCGTCCGCCGGCAGCGCGTCGCCGTTGGCGGCGAGCACCGTCAGGGCGGCCCGGGGTCCCGCGAGGCCGCGCAGGGTCTCGGCCCGGACCTCCGGGGTCAGCACCCAGCACACCGAGCGCTGCGGGGTGGCGAGGGCCGTGCAGTCGTCCACGAGCTGCAGGGCCAGGCCGCTCGCCTCGCGTTCGCCGGGCAGCCGCAGCTCCGCCGGGTCGAAGGCGTCCAGGAGACAGGCGGCCTCACGGTAGGCGCGACGCAGCTCGGGCACGGCGGACACCACGGGCGCCACGGGGGAGCCCAGTGCGGTGCGGAGCCGGGCGGTGAAGTCCTCTCCGGGCCCCAGGCGGAGATGGATCCGTACCGCCTCTTCGACCGCCGTGCACACCCGCCGCATGTAACTCTCGGCCGGGTCCGCCGAGTCGACCGCCCGCAGCACCTCCGTGACGGTCCTCTCCACGAGCCCGGGCGGGAGGTCGGCGTCCGGAGCGCCGGAGCTCTCGCGGAAGAACCGGGCGAAGAAGTCCCGCAGTTCCTCAGGACCGGCCGGGACCGCCGTGTCGTGACACTCGTTCATCCTGATGTCGTACGGGAGTTGGTGCAGCGTCGTGGAGTAGCCGAGCAGCACCAGGCGCGGCACGGTCTCCTTCCGCACCGGCGTGTACTCGTAGATCGCGAGCGCGAGCTTGCCGATGCAGTCCCAGACGTCGGAGTTCGGATCGAGCGCGTCGCACTCGTCGAGCACCAGCCAGAACCGGTCCTCGGCGGCCGTCGCCCGGCTCACGATCCGGTGCACCGCGTCGTCGATCGAGGGCAGTGGATCGTTCAACCGTGTCGGATTCAACGGGAATCCGTCCGCCTCCGGCCCCGCCACGAACTCCCAGAGCCGCGCCACCAGCCGCTCCGCCGTCGACGTCCGCGTCAGCGTCACCCGCACCGGACGGAACTCGTTGTGCTGCCCCAGATGGCGGATCAGCCGGTACGTGTACGAGCGGCCGCTGTCCGGCTCCCCGTCCACCACCAGGACCGTCTGCTCCGGGTCCGCCACGAACCTGCGCAGCGTGCCGCGCAGCTCAGCGCGGCCGATGAACACCTCGCTGCCGTTCCGCAGGACCACCGCCTCGAACGGGTCGCGCGCCGAGTGCCGGACCTCCTCGTCCTCGCGCAGCCGGCCGCGCAGCGCCCGTACCGCCATGCCGCGGCCGACGGAGTCGATGGCGTCGAGCCGGTCGAGGACGTCGAGCCGGGCCAGCGCGTCGAGCAGTCTGCGCTGGTCCGCGATGTCCCGGCGTGCCGCTGCCACCACCACCCGGGCGCTGGCCTCCCGGTCAGGGGTGAGCGGCAGACCGGCCACGAACTCCGCGGTCAGAGGGGTCCGGAGCAGCGCGGCCCGCGGATCGGGATCGTCGAGGAGATGGTCCCGCACCCAGCTGGTGACGAGACCCCACTCCGTCTCGGTGAGCGGCATGACGCACCTGCCCGGTGTCCCCGCGCCGATGGGGACACCTGCTCGCTGCTGTCATCGTCCCGCCGGGCGCAGGCGCCCGCAATCGCTGCGGGCGCCGCCCGGGCGGCCGGACCGCTCTCAGTCCGTCATCGCGATGTCCTCGTACGACTCGAGGCGCCGCCAGCGTTCCTCCGGTGCCCGCATCGGCGGCATCAGGTCCACGTCCGGCAGCGGCCCGAGCTCCAGCTCGGTGATCTCGGCGACGTCCGACACCGGCACCTGGTACGTGCGGAAGGGCCCGAGCGGCGGCGGCGCGCCCGCCTTCGCCCCGGCGAACGCGCGGTCCGCGTCCCGGCTGAGGTCCGGGCTCTGGTCGAGCACGTACGCCGTCGCCGCCAGCGCCCCGTCCTGCATGAACGCGGCCACCTTCCAGAAGCGCAACGGCACCTGGATGCCCCGGTACGGCGGATCGGAGTCCTGGAGCACCGGCCCGGTGAGCACCACCAGCTTGCGGTCGTACTGCGCCGCGTGGTCGAGGAGGTAGTTCTCGATGCCCTGCCACAGCTGTTTGCCCTGGTTGAACACGTCCGCCTGCGGGGCGGCGTTGGTGAAGTGGAAGGTGTCCGTGTTCGCCCGGCCGGCCACCGCCGCCGCGCCCCACACCGGGTCGAGGCGCCGCACCAGATGGCCGCGGTCCAGGCTGTTGTTCCGGTAGACGTCATCGCCCGCCTGCTGCTCCCGGGGCAGCCGCGGATCGTACAGCCACTTGTCGTCGCGCGGCACGTCGTCGAGCAGCTCGGCGCCCTCGATGCAGACGGCCGTCGAGGCGGCGAGCCGCCGGTCGGGCCGGAAGACGACGGTGAAATGGGTGTACGGCAGGATCACGGTCTCCACGGCGGTGCGGGCCGGCAGGGCCAGCGGCACGGTCGGGCCGAGGAAGTTCTCGTCGTAACCGGTGGGCTCGTCCGGCGGCCGGCCGTGCCGGGTGTCGCTTGGGTTCATACGATGTAAGTACCGCGCGGATGAGGGCCGCCCACGGCACCGGACCCGCAGGCCACTCGAACAGACGCCCCGGTGCCCCCCTCCGATCCGGCCAAGGAGGCACCCCATGCCCACCGGAATCTCCCTGCACGTAGGCCTCAACAGCGTCGACCCCGACCGCTACGGCGGCTGGGACGGCACGCTCGTGGCCTGTGAGAACGACGCCCGCGACATGGCACGCCTGGCGCGCGCCGCCGGCTTCGAGGACACCGTCGTCCTCACCCGCGAGGGCACCGTCGACCGGGTCGTCACCGAGCTGCGCGCGGCGGCCGAACGGCTCGCCGCCGGTGACATCCTGCTCTTCACCTACTCCGGCCACGGCGGGCAGGTCCCGGACGTCACCGGCCCCGACGACGAACCCGACCGGCGCGACGAGACCCTGGTCCTCTACGACCGCCAGTTCCTCGACGACGAGGTCCACCAGGAGTTCCTGCGCTTCCACGACGGCGTACGGATCTTCACCCTCTTCGACTGCTGCCACAGCGGCACCAGCATCGAGATCCCCGGCGTCACCGACGTCACCGGCCGCTACCTGCCCGAACCGAAGCAGGTCGAACTCTACGAGCGCGACCGCGACTTCTACGACGACCTGCAGCGCACGATCGCCAAGGACGCCGCCGCCGCGGGCGACGGACAGGGACCTCCGGTGATCCTGATCTCGGCCTGCCAGGACAACCAGACCGCCGCCGACGGACCCGTCAACGGAGCCTTCACCGAGGCGCTGCTCGGGGTCTGGGGCGACGGTGCCTTCCGCGGCGACTACCGCACCTTCCACCGGGCGATCCAGCGCAGGCTCCCGCCCACCCAGAGCCCGAACCTCCACACGACCGGAGCGCCCTCGACGGCGTACCTGGGTCAGCGCCCGTTCACCGTGTGAGCCGAACGGGTCACGGGCTCACGGGCTCACGGGCTCAGGGGCCCACGGGACAGGGCTCACGGCCGGAGGGCGGTGGCGAGCTGGGAGCGCGAGCGGACGTCGAGCTTCTGGTAGATCCGCGTCAGCCGCGCCTCCACCGTCTTCACGCTCAGGTACAGCTTCGCCGCCGCCTCCTGGTTGCTGGCGCCCTGCCCCACCAGACGCGCGAGCCTCAGCTCCGCCTCCGTCAGCGAGGCCAGACCCGGCAGCGCGTCCTCACCCACCGGTCCCTCGCCGGCCGGACCGGCCGGCGCCTCGCTCGTGAGTGCGAGCCACGGCACCGCGCCGACCCGCTCGAACGTCGCCGCAGCCGAGTGCAACGCCGCCTGCGCGGCCGAGCGCCGCCGCCGCCGGCGCTCCACGCGGGCCAGCGCGACCAGCGCCCGGCCCTGCTCCAGCGGCAGCTCCGCCTCGCCGAACCGGGCCGCCGTGCCCGCGAGCAGCTCCGCCGCCGAATCCGTACGGCCCTCAGCCGCCAGGCACAGCGCGTACGCCCGGTCGCAGCCGAGCAGCACCGTCGTCCGGCCGAGCCGTTCACACACCGGGCGTACCTCCGCGAGGACCGCCATCGCCTCGTCCACCGCGTCGTGCGCGAGCAGCGCCTCCGCCAGCTCCTCGTGCCAGCGCAGCATCGACGGATCCACCGTGGACTGGGCGCGCTCGTTGCTCTCCACCCGGCGCAGCGTCTCCAGCGCCGCCGCGACGTCCCCGTTCACCAGCTGCACCCGGCCCAGCGCGTACAGACTGCGGGACAGGAAGACCCGGTCGCCCTCCTCCTCCGAGGCCTGCACACTGCGCCGGGCGTAGCTCGCCGCCCGGGCGAAGCTGCCGCCGGCGGTCTCGGCCAGCGCGAGGGCGTACCAGGCGGGCCCCGGCGAGAGCCCCGCCTCCAGGGTCAGCGCGAGCGACTGCCCGGCGTGCGCGAGCGCGGACGCGCACGGGCCGATCCGCGACTCGATCTCCGCGAGCGTGCTCAGCAGCTCGATCGCGTCCTCCACCGAACCACGCCGCTGCACCAGCGGCAGCAGCGCGTTGAGCTGCGTCCTGGCGTCCACGAGCCGACCGTCGA
Source organism: Streptomyces sp. NPDC127114 (assembly GCF_042677525.1). Lineage (NCBI taxonomy): Bacteria > Bacillati > Actinomycetota > Actinomycetes > Kitasatosporales > Streptomycetaceae > Streptomyces > Streptomyces sp. NPDC127114. The sequence goes on along the minus strand of NZ_JBHXTJ010000017.1, from coordinate 51,314 downwards.
ACAGGGCGTGACGGATGGTCAGGATCTGTGCCGCGTTGCGGATCCCGGCCGGCCGCTCGGCCGTCTCCAGGGCCCGCGCCTGCGCGAGCACGGCCTCCGCGTCCGACGAGCCGAGGGCCCGCTCCATGCGCGCCTGTACGGTCAGGGCCTGGGCGGCCGTCCGCGGGTCGCCCATCGAGGCGGCCAGCTCGGCCGACTCCATCGCGGCGGCCCGCGAACGCAGCGGATCGCCGTCCGCCAGCACGTACTTGACCGCCAGTCGGAGCTGGACGGCGGCCCGCAGCGCGGTGTCGCCCTCGGAGTCCTCCATCGCGTGCACGTACATCTCGTCCAGGCCGGTCAGTCCCTGGCCCGCCGTGTCGAGCACGGCGAGCCTGGCCCGGACCCGGTCCGCGGGCGCCGCGTCCCGGGCGAGGAGATCCGTCGCGGCGCGCATCGCCAGATCGGCGCGGGCCGCGCGGGCGGCCTCCTCCGCCGCGTCCACCAGGCGGGCGATCCGCTGCTGCCCGTTCCTGCCCGGCGTCGACTCCGCGGCGAGCAGGGCCAGTTCGGCCGCCAGCGCGCTGTTGCCGCGCCGCCGCGCGAGGTCCGCGGCCTCGGCGACCTCGGCGGCCAGCTCCTCGTCCGGCGCGTCGGTGGCGAGCGCCCGGTGCCGCACCGACTCCACCGGGTCGTCCACGACCCGCGCCAGCGCCGCGTGTCCGGCGCTGCGTTCGGCCCAGCAGGCGTCGTGCACCAGGGTGGAGGGCAGCAGCCCGGCCGTGAACGCGACGGTGCCGTCCTCGGACAGCGACACCAGACCGGCCCGCTCGGCCGCGGCCAGGTCGGCCTCGGCGCCGGGCCGGCCGGCCCGGCGGACCAGCGTCGCGGTGGGCCGCAGCGCCAGGGCCGCCAGGAGCAGCGTCGCGCGCACCTCGGGCGGCGCGGCGCCGAGCAGCTGCCGGGCCAGGTCCCGGGCCCGCCCGGACAGCGTCAGCGCCTCCGCGTGGTGCACCGGCGTCCGGGCGTCGGCCAGCGAGCGGCCCACGGCCAGCGCGAGCCGCGGATTGCCGCCGCTCGCCTTGTGGATGCGGCCGGCCATCCGGGACGGCAGCCGGTGGTGGATGAGCAGCTCGGCGATCTCGTCGGCGTGCAGCGGCGGTACGAGCAGCACGTCGGCCTCCGACGGCACCCACAGCCGCGTCTCGTGCGGGTCCTTGCCGTAGACCGCGGCGCTGCCCGAGGAGTCCGCCGCGGAGCCCGTGACGGGCCCGGAGGAGGTCTCGGCGAGCCCGCCCGCCGTACCGCCGGAGCCCGTGGCCCCCGTACCGCCGGAGCCCGTGGCCCCCGTGCCGCCGGTGACGCCGTAGCCCGTGCCGCCGGTGATGCCGTAGCCCGTGCCGTACGCCGCGTACGCCTCGGGCGTCTCGACGGCGATCACCCGCAGCGCGGGCGGAGCCAGATGGAGGGCGAAGCGGAGCAGGTCGGCGCTCTCCGGGTCGAGGTGCTGCATCCCGTCGACCACGAGCAGCGCGGGGCCGCGGACGGTCAGCGCCCGCAGGATGCCCGCGAGCCCGAGCCGCAGCGCGATCGGGTCCCAGCCGCCTTCCTCCGGCGGCGCCTCCCGGCACAGCATCGCGACGGCCGCCCGCTGCGGCCCCGGCAGACCGTCGAAGACGCCGGAGGCGATCACGCCCAGGCCGGGTGCGGAGGCGTGCGGGCAACCGCCCTCGTGCCCGCCGGCGGGTCCGGAGCCGGCGGACCCGTGACCGGCCGGTCCCGGTCCGGCGGACCCCGCTGCGGCAGAGGAGCCGGCGAGCCGGTCGTCACCGCCCGTGGCGCCGCCGCCGGCGTACGGATGGCCGGACCCGGAAGCGGAACCGGAACCGGCGAAGGCGGGCGAGGCGGCGCCGGAGGCGGCCGGCGTGCGGCCCTCGGCCGTCGTGTGCTCACCGGTACCGGAGGCACCGCCGGTCGCCGCCGTCGCGGACCGGGGCGAGGGAACGGGCGCGGGCGCCGCCGGGCCCGGCCAGGTGACCGTCGCGGCCACGGACGCGACGAGCGCGGCGGCGGCCGCGCCGGGTATCGCGCGGTCGGCGGGGAGCGTGGCGAGCCACAGGACCGTCTCGCCGCGCGCCTCGGCACGGGCGGCCGCCGCGACGGCGACCTCGGTCTTGCCGACGCCGGCGGGACCGGTCAGCAGCGCACGGCCCCTGGCGTGGAGAACGCGTTCGAGCCGGGCCAGGAGTTCCTCCCGGCCCACTGGAGCAGGCCGGAGCGGCGCTGTCGTCATGTGTCCACCACCCCTCCGGCGCTCGGGCCCTGCCCGTGAGCCCGTTGCGCAGAGAATACGGAGCACGGCGCCCCAGTCCAGGCCCCTTGTCCGGCATACGGACAGCGGACCCCGGTCAGCCGTCCCGGAGACGGGCGTCCCCAACTGCCGGAAGCGCCCGTGGTGTAGACCACGGGCGCTTCGCTGACCAGCGATGATGCTGGTGTGTGGGGGGTGATCAGGCGGCGACTCGCGAGCGAGTCGGCCGGCTCAGAAGGTCAGGCTCCACGAGTCGATGTAGCCGGTGTCACCCGAGGCCACATCGCGGACCTGGAGCTTCCAGGTGCCGTTGGCGACCTCGCTGGACGCGTCCACCGTGTAGGTGGCGAGCACGTTGTCGGCGCTGTCGGAACCGGAGGAGGCCTTCAGGTTGCGCACGGTGCCGTCGGGGGCGATCAGGTCGATGACCAGGTCCCCGCGCCAGGTGTGCTTGATGTCCACGTCGACCTTGAGGGCGGCGGGGGCGTTGCCGGTGAGGCCGGTGACGGCGATCGAGGAGGACACGGTGGTGTTGTCCGAGATCGTCACGTTGTTCGCGTTGGTGAAGACCGTGCCGGTCGGCGGCGTGGTGGTGCCGGTGACCGCCTCCACCGACTTCGCGGCGTCCGCGATGCCGGTGCCGCAGCCGCCGGTGCAGGTGCCGGGCAGCGGGCGGGCGTTGGTCTTGATCGTCGACTCGATCTCGGCCGGGGTCAGCGTCGACTTGGCCGACTTCAGCAGGGCGGCGAGGCCGGCGATGTGCGGGGCCGCCATCGAGGTGCCCTGGTAGGGCTTGTAGTTCTCGGTCGACTGGACGGTCGTGCCGGAGTTCAGCGTGGAGTAGATGCCGTTCTCGGGCGTGGTCACGGTGCCGGGCGTGTCGGTCGCGCGGCGGGTCTCGCCGCCCGGGGCCGCCACGTCCACGATGGTGCCGTAGTTGGAGTAGTACGACCGGTTGCCCTCGCGGCTGGTCGACGCCACGGTGATGACGTTCGAGCAGTTCGCGGGAGTGAAGCCGGACGCGTTGGCGTTGCTGTTGCCCGCGGCGACGACGACGGTGGTACCGCGCGAGACGGCGCCGTTGATCGCGGTCTGGTAGACGCTCGGGCAGGAGGCGCTGGCGCCGCCCAGGCTCAGGTTGATGACCTTGGCCGGGGTCGGGTTCGCCGGGACGCCCGGCACGGTGCCGCCGGAGGCCCAGGTGATCGCGTCGGCGATGTCGGCGGAGGAACCGCCGCACTTGCCGAGCACGCGCACGGGCTGGATCTTCGCGTTGTACGCGATGCCCGCGATGCCCTTGGTGTTGTTCGTGACCGCACCGATGGTGCCGGCCACGTGGGTGCCGTGCCAGGAGGAGTTCGAGGCCTTGGAGCCGGTGCCGCACTCGCCGTCGGTGGCGTTCCAGTCGCCCTCGTCCTTGGCGTCGGCGTCGCGGCCGTTGCCGTCACGGGCGTCGGCGGAGGTGGAGATGAAGTCGTAACCGGAGACGACGTTGGTCGCCAGGTCCGAGTGGGCGGCGTAGCCGGTGTCGATGACGGCGACGGTGACGCCCGAACCGGTGGTCTTGTCCCAGGCGGTGGGGACGTTCATGCCGCCGGTGGCCTCGAAGAGGTCCCACTGCTTGGCGTAGTCGGTGTCGTTCGGCGCGACGGCCATCGCGTAGGCGCGGATGTCGGGCTCGACGGAGGCGACCTGCGGGTCGGCCTTGAACGCGGCCATGACCTCGGCGACGTCCTGCTGGGACGCGGAACCGCCCAGGTTCACCAGCGCGGCACCGCCGGCCAGGCGACGCTCGAAGGAGAGCTTCTCGCCGGTCTCGGCGGCCTTGTCGGCCGCGTCGCTCTTCGCGGCGGCGTTGGAGCCGGCCTCGGCGGACGAGGACTTGTAGGTGACGATGACCTTCTCGACCGGGGCGCTGGGCAGCGCGGTCATCGACTGCGAAGCCGGGGCCGGCTTCGGCGAGGGTGCGGCCGGGACGGCGGCGAACGCCCCGGAGGTGGTGGCAGCGGCGCCGAGGATCGCGGCGCTCGCGACCACCACGGATATGACTCTCCGCCTGGAACCGTTCAAGGTGGGGCCCTTTCGAGTACGACGTGAGTGGAGCAGTGGCGGCGGCGCGGAAACCGCGGGGCGAAGTGGGGTCGCGATCCGCCGTTCCCTGGGCGTGGGGGCCCGTGCGCCGCCACCGGCGCGACGGCCCGGGTCAAGGCCGTCCCCGGCGGACACCACCCACCCGTCCTCATGGACCTGACAGGTTGAGGTGGGGGAAAGGATCTGCCGGTGCGGCAGACAGTAGGGAACGCCGAGGTGAACTCGATACGGGGAAAACCCTTGTCACCCTCGGGGGGAGGGAGGGGGAGGGGCGGGGGCGGGCGTCAGCCCTGGTGACAAGGGTGAAGGGGCCACCGGGGCGGGACGCCGGACGCCGGACCGCGACCGCTCCCGCCGCGGCCGGACGAGGGTGTGGATTGTGGCGTTTGGGGTGTGCCCGCCCTGAGAGAGGGGCCGTTGGCCGAAATGTTTCGTTCAGCCGAGTTCGAGGGTCGTCACCCCGAAGACGCGGTCCTGGGCGAATGCCCGGACCGGTCCCGTGTACATGCGGGCCGTCTCGAAGGTCGGTTCCAGGCCACGGGACAGCGCGAGGCGGGCCGCGGCCGGATTGGCCTCCGGCATGTCGACGGCGACGCGCGGGGCGCCGAAGGCGCGGGCCTCGGCGGCGAGGGCGTCGAGCAGCGCGGAGGCGTCGGCGGGCGTGTCCGCGAACAGCGGCCCGATCCGGGCCTCCTGCTCGGCCGGACGCACCACTCCGTAGCCGCTGACGCGCCCGTCGGTGAGGCGCACCAGGGCGCGGTGGCCCGGCGCGCTGAGCCAGGCGGCGAGGAAGCGCGGCCGGTCGGCCGGATGACACGCGCTGTCGTACGCGGCGAGCTCGGCCCGGTCCACCCGCTCCGCCGCCACCACGCCCGTCACCGGACGGTCGGGCAGCGGCACTTCGCCCACGTAACGGGCGGTGCGGTACGCCGGCGCGAAGCCCGAGCGACGGTAGTTGTCCTGCTGGGCGGGCACCCCGTCGAGCCCCACCGTCCGCCCGCCCGCGTGCGCGAGCGCGGTGCGCCAGGTCGCCAGACCGTGACCGGAACCGCGCAGATCGGGGCGAACGAGATAGAAGCCCAGGAAGGAAAAGTCGTCGCCGTAGTTGACGACCGAGATCGCGGACACCGGCTCCCCGTCCACCCGCCCCATGAAGAAGCCCTCGGGATCCTGCGCGAAGAACGCCGGGGCGTCCGCCGCGCCCGGGTTCCAGCCCTCCGCAGCGCACCAGTCGCGGACCAGTGACCAGTCCTGGAGGGAGGCGCGGGAGACGTGGAGGGTCATGGAGGTCCCTTCGACGGTGCAGGGGGAGGAGGCGGAGCTCGGGGAGGGGCGGAGTTCGGGGGAGGAGTGGAGTTCGGGGGAGGAGCGGACGAGCATAGCGGCGCCGGCGGCGACTCCCGCCCGGCCCCGTCGCTTTCCGGCCGCGCCCGCATCGCTGCTTTCCGGCCGTGCCCGCATCGCTCCCCGACGAGGGCGGGCGGGCATCCGACCTCTCGGGCTGCCGGACGCCCCCTCAGCCGGGCGACCGCTGATTCCGTCACGCGCTGATCCCGTCACGCACTGATGCCGTCAAGTCCTCATCCCGCCAACCGCTCAGCCCACCAGCCGCAACACCGTCTCCGCGATCCCGACGCGTACCGACCGGCCCCACGTCAGCTCCAGCGCGTCCGACTCGATCCCGTCGCCGAAGGCGACCAGCCGGTCCGACTCCACCACGAGATCCAGCGCGTCCCCCTCCGCCAGCAGACCCTCCACGCAGGCCGTTCCCGTGACCGGCGACGGCCAGGCCTCCCGTACCGTCCAGGCGAGCCGCGGGTCGGACGGCGCCGGCAGCGGCAGGGTGCTCCCGCGCTGGTGCCAGAGCGAGCGGAGCCAGCCGGTGGCTCCCGTCCCCGTGCCGACGAGCACACCGGAGGAGGCCTGCGCCTCGGGCGGCGCGGCCGGAGCCCGCAGGACGTAGCGGGCCGTCTGGTGGCCGGGCGGGCCGATGTAGATCTCGTTGAGGGCGAGCAGCCGCTGTGCGTCGTCCGTGACGGCCTCGACCATGGTGAGCTCGTCCGCCGCCGTCCGCGCGCCCGTGGCCGACGGCAGCAGGCGGCGCGCGTCACCCGGCCGGTTCCGGACGAGGACGCCCGGGTTGCGCCCGGGATCGTCGTCGATCCCGACCACCGGCTGCCCCGACAGGTACTTGGCGGCATTGGCCACCAGGCCGTCCTGCCCGACGACCACGACCACGTCCTCGGGGCCGAACAGGAAGCGGTCGAGGTCGGCGCGCTCGACCCGGGCCTGGCGCCAGCGCAGCGGCACGGCGGCGGACACCTCGGCGAGCGCCCGCCGGTTCCGCTCGTGCCGCTCGCGCACCTCCGCCATCGAGCGCCCGCGTGCGGCCAGTTGGAACGCGGCCTGGCCGTGCGTGCCGTGCCGGGCGAGCAACTCCTCGTACTCCGTGGTCCGATGGACCAGCACCGCCCGCGGGGCCAGACTCACGCGCCCGCACCTCCGCCGAGCCTCGCCAGCAGGCCGGTCACGACGTCCGGCGAGAGCGTCAGGTGCTCGATGCGTGGCAGCTGTTCGGCCGCCCGGGTCGCGGCGAGCGCGTGCAGCGTCGCGGGGGCGACCTCGGCGTGTGCCCGTAGCCACGCGCTCTGTGCCTCGGCACGCGCCGCGCCGACCTCCCGCGCGGCCTCCGCCTCGGCCTGGGCGAGCCGTACCGTACGCGTGGCCTCGGCCTCCGCCCGTACGGCGTCGGCCGCGGCGTTCTCCTCCGCCTCGCGGCGCGCGTTGATGCCGCGCTGGTCGACCAGGCGCTCCTCCTGCCGGGCCAGTTCGATCTTGCTGGCCAGCTCGTTCTCGGCGATGGCGCGCTCCCGCTCGACGGCGACGGCCCGCCGCTCGTACGTCGCCCGGTCCGCCTCCTGCTGGATCTGCTCGCGGGCGGGAGTGCGCAGCGCGCGCTCGACCTCGGGCTCCGGGCGCACGGCCACGACGCGCACCGCCACGACCTCGATACCGGTGTCGGGCAGTCGCGGTTCGGCCGCGAGCCCGGCCGCGATCCGGTCCCGTACCGTCCCCACGCCGTCGACGAGCGCCTCGGCGAGCGGGATCCGGGCGAGCACGGCGAGGGCGTGCTGCTGCGCGGTCTCGGTGAGCAGGGTGCCGATCTGCTCCAGCGGAGTCCCGCGCCAGGCGCCGGTGTCCGGATCGACGGAGAAGTCGAGCCGGGTGGCCGCGGCGGCCGGGTCGCCGATCCGGTAGGTGACGGTGGACTGGACGCTCACGTCCTGGAAGTCGGCGGTGCGGGCATGGAAGGCCATCGCCAGCTCACGGTCGTCGACCGGCACTTCGGACAGGGCGGCGGAGAGCGGGCGAAACCAGAAGCTCAGTCCCACGCCCTCGTGCGCGAGCCGCCCGCGCCGCTGGTGGCGGATGTGCGCGGTGGGCGCGGAGCGCAGGTGCCGCCAGCCTGCGCGGCGGGTGATGTCGGCCATGGGACCCTCCTTGTCGTCAGTGTGACGATAGGAGGTCGAGGGAGTTGTCGTCAAGGTGACGAGATGGAGCGTGGTTGGCGGGCGGCACCGCGACCGAGGCCGAGACGGAAGACGGAGGTCGAGACGGAGGTCGAGCGGAGGTCGAGGCCGAGACCGAGGCCGACGTCTCAGAGGGCCGGCAGCCGATCGCGCAGCAGGCAGAACTCGTTGCCTTCCGGATCGGCCAGGACGTGCCAGCTCTCGTCGCCCGTCTGGCCGACGTCGGCGGGCTTGGCGCCGAGGGCGATCAGCCGCTCCAACTCGGCTTCCTGGTCGCGGTCGGTGGCGTTGACGTCGATGTGCAGCGGCAGCTTCCCCCGCCGAGGGTCGCCGCTGGGGCTGAGGACGAGCGTGGGCTGCGGGCCGCCGAAGCCCACGCCGGGCGGCCCGATCTGGATGCTCCCGTCGGCCTCCCGGCCGAGGTCGACGTAGCCGAGGACCTCGCTCCAGAACGCGGCGAGCCGTTCGGGATCGGCGCAGTCGATGACCAGCTCACTGATGCGGCATGCCATGTCCGCAACCCTATGAACGCCGCCCGGGGAGCGACCGCCGGCGGCGTCCGGGTGGGTGACGCCTCGCACGGGCGCGGGCGGTGTGAGGGGAAGGCGGCTCGGGTATGCCCGACAGTCACACCGTCCGCAGCCGCCTGCCAGGTCACGCTAGGCCGCGTCTTTCGGATCACCGTGACACAGAACGTCGGCACGTTGTAATGGGTGGTCGATCTCCCGTAGTTCTGGTTAGCCTCCGCTGATGCTGCATGCCGAGTTCCGTGACCCCTTGCTGGTGGCTGTCTACGATGCCGAGTGTCCGTGGACACGTGAGGACGAGTTCTTTCTCGGTGTGGTTGGTGAGACCCCGAGAGGGAGGGTGCTCGATCTCGGCTGCGGGACGGGGCGGCTGGCCCTGGGCCTGGCCGCGGCCGGACACGTGGTCACCGGCGTCGACCCGGCCGGCGCCTCGCTCCAGGCGGCTCGCGCCAAACCCGGCTCCGAGCGGGTGACCTGGGTGGAGGGAACCTCGGTGGACCTGCCCGACGCGGCGTTCGACACCGCGGTCATGACGAGCCATGTCGCGCAGTTCTTCGTCACGGATGAGGAGTTCGGCCGTGTTCTCGCCGATCTGAGGCGTGCACTCGTGCCAGGCGGGCGCCTGGTCTTCGACACCCGAGACCCTGCGGCCCGGCGCTGGGAGGCGTGGAACCCGGTCGACTCCCACCGGCAGGTCGAGCTGGCAGACGGAACTGTGGTCACGGCCTGGACCGAGGTCACCGCCGTCATCGACGGCGCGGTCTCCTTCACCCACCACTACACCTTCTCCGACCACCAGCAACTGCAGAGCACTGCGACCTTGCGATTTCGGACCGAGAGGGAAGTCCGCGCGGCACTGCATACCGCGGGTTTCCAGGTCGGGCACGTCTACGGTGGCTGGAACCGGGAACCGGTCGGTGAGGGAGACGGTGAACTTCTGGTGATCGCCCACCGCTGATGTTTCGCAGGAGGAAGACCGGCCAGAGCGCTTCCGTCCGATCATCCAATCGTTGGTCCGGTGTGTCGTTGAGCGATGCCCAGTGGGCGAGAATCGAGCCATTGCTGCCGGACAGGCTGGGAGGCCGTCCGCCAGCCTTCGACCGCGAGGCGTACAAGCGGCGCAACGCGGTCGAGCGGTGCATCAACAAGCTCAAGCAGTGGCGTGGTCTGGCCACCCGATATGAGAAGACCGCCACCATCTACCTGGCCGGGCTCCACGTTGCCGCCATCTTCATCTGGTCAGCCCGACATGATCCGAAAGACACGGCCTAGCGGCCCGCCCGCTCACGTCGTCGGCAGTGGCCTGCCAGGTCACGCCGCTCGGCGGCCGCCCGCCCGCTCGCGTTGTCGGCGGTCGCCCGCCCGGTCACGTCGTCGGCGCCCGCCCGCCCTCGTTCGCGCCCCCCGGGCCGGCCTCGTGCAGGCGGGCCGAGACGTCCTCGTGGGCGAGGCGGCGGAGGGCGAGGAGGATGGGCTCGTACAGGGTCGTGTAGGCGACGGTCGCCTCGATGGCCTCCTCCAGGACCGGGTAGTCGTCGATCACCGCGAGCTCCTCCTCGGCGATCGGGCGCAGCGCCAGCGCGTACTTCCGGATGTCGTCCATCTCGCCGCGGTAACCGAGCGAGCGCACGCTGGTGATCGCGCGGACGAGCGAGGCGAGCGCGGGGGCCTCGTCGTAGACGCGCCAGTCGAGCTCCGTCAGGAGCTCGCGCACCTCGGCGGCGACCTCGTCCCACAGTTCCCGCTCGGGTGCGCCCTCTTCCGGCGGTTCGACGCGCGGGCCCAGCATGTAGGTGGCGATGCCGAGCCGTTCGTGCCGCCCGAACGCCGGGTCGTCGGCGACCGCGAGCACGTCACGGGCCTGCTGCACCGTCATGCCGCCGACCGTGAGCAGCGCCCGTACCAGGCGCAGTCGACGCAGGTGTTCCTCGCCGTAGTCGGACTGCCGGGCGGTGACGGGTGTGCCGGGCGCGAGCAGGCCCTCGCGCAGGTAGTACTTCACCGTCGCGACCGACACGCCGCTGCGGGCGCTCAGTTCGGAGAGGCGCACCTGGAATCCACCGTTCCCGTTCTCGTTCTCGTGCGTCGTTCTTGTTCGTCGTTCTCGTTTGTCGTCTCCGCCGTCTCGACACGGCTTTCGAGGAGTTCTACTCTGCGGGCCAAGGATAGTCGAGCTATCCATTGGTGCGACGGATGGGGGACGGACCATGGCACGACTCGGCCAGGGCGACGGTATGCGGCTGCTCACGGTGCCCGAGTGGTACGCCGCGAAGCCGTACGGCACGGCGGACGCCGGCGTGGAGGCCGGCGGGGCGACGGGGCAGCGGGGCGGGGACGCCGGGCACGGCGGTCGCGGCGGTCGCGCCGAGCGACGCCGGGTGCGGCGGGGCCGCTTCATGGCGGTCAACGCCGAACCCGTCACCGTGTTCCTGATCGGCGCCCGCATCAACCGCTGGCGCTCGGTGCGCGGCTGGCTGCCCGTCGTCATGGCGATGCCCGGCATGATCAAGGAGCTGAGCGATGATCCGAACAGCGGCCTCCTCGGCTACCGGATGCTCCTCGGGCCGCGCTTCGGTGAGGTGACGATCGTGCAGTACTGGCGACGTGCGGGCGACCTCCGCGCGTACGCGGGCGACACCGGACGCCGCCACCACCCGGCCCAGACCGCCTTCTGGCGCCGCTACTTCGGCAGCAACGGCGCGGTCGGCATCTGGCACGAGATCTACTCGGTGCGCCCCGGCGCGTACCAGGCCCTGTACGGGGACATGCCGCCGACGGGCGTCGGTGCGGTCCACGGCATCGAACCGGCCGTCCCGCGCGAGAAGGGCGGCTACGAGACCTCGACGGAGCCGGTCTACGCGGCCCAGCTCGGCGCCCGCGACGGCGCCACGCGCCCGCCGAAGGGCGCGTAGGGGCGGCCGGCCAAGGCGACGGCCGGAAACACGTTGGCGCACAGTCGTCGAAGTGGCATGATCCGCCTGTTCACGAACAGGAGGACGTTTGTTCGCATTCGTCTGTGCGGGGTGTGAGGCGGAGCTGACCGCCCCCCTGCGCCAGGTCGAGTTTCCCGACCACGCCCACCAGGGCTACGGCAACGGCGTGTCGATGCCGGTCCTGATGGACGAGGGCACCTTCGCCGTCGACCCCCTGCCGTCCGGTCCGCCGTGGCGCCGCTGGGAGGACCTTCCGGAAGGCGAGGCCGGGGCGCTGGGCTGGTACGCGCCGGTCTGGGGAATCCCGTACGGCCCTCCCGGGGCGGTGCTCATCGCCCCGGGCGACTCGTGGGGCACGGTGCTGGTCCCGGAGCGGCGCGGTGAAGGGTCCTGCTGTGGCATCAACGGGGCCGACGGCCCGAACCTCGCATGCCTGGAGTGCGGCGCCCTGGTCGCCACCCGCGTCGACGACTGCTCGCTCTGGCAGGCGGTGTGGCTGGATCCGCGCGCGGTACGCCAGGTCGCAGCCGGACCGCCGCCGGAGCCGCTCACGTGGGAGGCGCTGCTCGCCGAGCGCCGGATCGTCCCGCCCGTGAACCAGCTCGGGCGCTGGAGCCCGGTCTGGGAAGCGGCGGTCGGCGCGGCCCTGGCCCATGCGGTCGCGGCCTCGGAGGGCCGGCCCGTCGACGTGCCGGAGGGCCGGGTCGCGGAGGTGTTCCGGCACACGCTGGACGGTCTGCTGCCGCGGGTCCCGGGGGCACGGGCGAAACGGATGGTCCTGGCGGGACCCGGACTGTCCCCGCCGGACGAGTCCGCGGATCTCGTCCTCGTACCGCGGCACCCGGAGACGGGCGAGCCGTGGTGTCCGGCCGGGGAGTGCGACGGCCGGGGGCCGGGCGTCGTGCCGCTGGCCGCCGCCGTGTGGCTGTGCCTCGCCTTCGGCGAGCCGCCGCCGCTGCCGTTGCCGGCGAGCGGACGCCTGGCCCGGGACGTCCTGCGCGACGAGCCGCCGCCACTGCGCCCGAACGGGAGCTTCCGCCCCGACGGGGCGGTCTTCGTACGGACCCTCGCCCGGCGCCCGGAGGCCCGGGACCCCTGGCTACGCGACGTCCTCGACGGCCTCCGCGGCCGCCGGCCCCGCTATCAGGGGCTCTTCTAGGAGAGTCCGGAAACTCCCGTGGCGGCTCGCCGGGCTGACGACACGACTTTCCGGACGCCCCTAGTGGGCGGGTTCCGGCAGCGGATCGGCGGCCGGCAGGCCGTCCCGTACGGCGAGGAGCGCGGGCTCGTCGAGGGGTGTGCCGATCGGCGGGGCGAGAGGCCGGGCGGTCGGCTGGGCGGTCGGCTCGGCGGGCGGTTTCGGCGCGCGGGGTGTCGGGACCGGGCCGCGCCGCGGGGCCGGGCGCGGGGCCGGGGAAGAGGCCAGGGACGAGGGTGAGGACGGGCGGAGGGACCCGGGCGGAGGCAGCGGCGAGGCCGGCCGCGCAGACGCGGACCGAGGCGGGGGCGAGGGCAGGGGCTCGGTCGGCGACTCGGGTGCGGGCGACTGTTCGGGACCGAGGCCGGTGGTCAGCAGGACCACCCCGCGGGCCGCGACCAGCGCCGCGACAGCGGCGACCGCCCAGCCCCAGACGCCCGCGCGGAAGGTCTCGCCCAGCAGGGCCACGCCGATCACCGCGGCGGCGGCCGGGTTGGAGAGGTTGACGACGGCGAGCGGAGCGGCGAGCCCGCCGCGGTACGCCGCCTGGGAGAGGAACAGCCCGCCCACCGCGAACGCGGCGATGAGCACGGTGAGCAACGCCGTCTGCCACCAGCCCGTCAGCCCGTCCGCCGACTCGCCGGGCAGGTCCCGGGCGAGCGCGACGGTCAGCGTCTGCGTCAGCGCCGAGCCGACGGCCGAGGCCACCCCCGAAGCCGTCGCATGCCCGAGGCCGCGGCCCCGCTTCCGGTCCCCGCTCCGCTGCCGGGAGGCGAGCACGGCGATCAGCAGCAGCGTGGCCGCCGTGACGATCAGCGTCTCGCGCAGGTCGAGCACCTCGTCGGGCGCGACCGGGCCGGTCACGGCCACGAGCCCGACCAGACCCGCCAGAGTCCACAGCGCGCCCCGCCACTCGACCCGGCTGACCCGCCGGTGCGCCCCGTACGCGCCGATCGGCAGCGCCGCCACGAGCGTCAGCGCGCCGAGCGGCTGGACGAGAGTGAGCGGCCCGTAGTGCAGGGCGGCGACATGGGCGAGCGCGCCGGCGGCGTTCAGTCCCACCGCCCACCACCACTGCGGGCGGGCGAGCAGCCGGCGCAGCGCCCCGCGCCCGCCGGCGGACGCCGAGGCGAGCCGTGACTGGGCGACGGCGGCGAGCGCGTAACCGGCGGCCGACACGAGCGAGAGCAGCACCGCGACCGCGGTACCGGCGGCCCCGCCGACGGCGCTCATCGCGACGCTCCCGCGGTCGCGGCGGCCGCCGTGGGGGACGCGGCGGGGAAGGCGGGCACGGCAGGGACGGCAGGGACGGCCGGGACGGCCGAAAGGCTGGTGGTGGATGGGGCGGATGAGAAGGATGAGGTGGATGAGGTGGACGGAGCGGACGGCGCCAGTTGTCGGCGGGCGTCCTCCGGTCTCCGCCACCCGTCGTCCGGTGCCGGTACGACGAGCAGCGCGAGCGCCAGGAGAACGGCGGCCGCCAGCGCGTCGAACCAGTAGTGGTTGGCGGTGCCGACGATCACGAACAGGGTGAGCAGCGGGTGCAGGAGCCACAGCCACCGTCCGCCCGAGCGCGAGGCGGCGATCAGCCCGATCGCCACCATCAGGGCCCAGCCGAAGTGGAGCGAGGGCATCGCGGCGAACTGGTTGGCCATCGAGTCCGTCTCCGGCGTCGCGCCGTACACGGAAGGCCCGTACACCCGCGCGGTGTCGATCAGACCGCTCGCGGCCAGCATCCGGGGCGGTGCGAGCGGCAGCAGCAGGTGCAGCGCCAGCGCGGCGGCGGTGAGGAGGGCGAGCACGCGACGCGACCAGAGGTAGTGGGCCGGGCGGCGCCAGTAGAGCCAGGCGAGGAAGGCGAGGGTGGCCGGGAAGTGCACGGCCGCGTAGTAGGTGTTCGCGACCCTGACCAGACCGTCGCCGTGCAGCAGCAGCTGCTGCACCCCGCCCTCGCCCGGCAGGTGTACGGCGCGCTCGAGGTCCCACACGCGGCCGGCGTTGTGGAAGGCGCGGGTCTCGTGGCCGTTCGCGAAGAGCCGGCCGAACTTGTAGACGAGGAAGAGCGCCGTGACGAGCAGCAGCTCTCGCACCAGCGGCGGGCGTACGGGGGAGACAGGGGTGGCGGGGGTAGCCGTCGCCCCCGGTCCTGCAGGACGAGTTCTTCGTATCCCGCGTATCCCGGCAGCCATGGCGCGGCCCTCGTTTTCCGTCGAATTCTCCGCCAAAGCGGACAGCAAACGGAGGAACTCTAGATCCGAATCTATCGAGACGCAAGCGTCTCGATACGTTTGCGTCTCGATTGCGCGCCCCCTACCCTCGGATGTGCGGAAACAGATCCGCTGGGGTACGGGGTGTCCGGGAGGAAGCCGATGTCCACGCAGGCCGCGACCGCCGCCGCCCGTCGCAGCAAGCTCACCCCCGAGCGGGAGGCCGAGCTGTACGAGGCGGTCATCTGCCTGCTGCGCGAGGGCGGCTACGACTCCGTCACCATGGAGGGCGTCGCCGCCCGCACCAAGTGCGGCAAGGCCACGCTGTACCGCCAGTGGGGGACCAAACCCCGGCTCGTCACCGCGGCCCTGGACAAGCGGCGCTGCGCGGTCTTCACCGGCATCGACACCGGCTCGCTCGTCGGCGACCTGCGGGAGGCGGCCCGCCTCGCCGCCTCCCGGCGCGAGCGCGACGCCGAACTGATGGAGGCGGTCAGCCAGGCGTACATCCAGCACCCGGATCTGCGGGCGGCCCTGCGCGAGACCGTCATCGAGCCGGAGGTCGCCGCCCTCGACGCGATGCTCGGCCGGGCGGTCGAGCGCGGCGAGATCGCCGCCGACAACCCGGCGATCGCCTTCGTGGCCCCCTCCTTCCTGGGCATGCTGCGCATCGAGCGGCTCTTCGAGGAGCGGTTCGCCGACGAGGCGACCATGCGGACCTTCGTGGACGCGGTGCTGCTGCCCGCCCTCCGGGTGGAAGGGGCCGACCCCCGGATGTGAAGCCGGTGCCGGTCCGGCACTCTGAAGGCATGCCCCACACCCCACCGCCCCGGCTCCGCGTCCGCCGCGTCTACGAGCCGCCCGAGCCCGACGACGGCCTGCGGGTGCTCGTGGACCGACTCTGGCCCCGCGGCATCGCCAAGGCCGACGCGCACATCGACGACTGGCCCAAGGCCCTCACGCCCTCCAACGAACTGCGCCGCTGGTACCACGGAACCGAGGGCGAGTTCGAGGAGTTCCGCCGCCGTTACGAGCGCGAGCTCGCCGAACCGGCCGCCGCCGAGGCCCTCTCCGAGCTGCGCGCACGCGCCGCCGAAGGGCCGGTCACTCTCCTCACCGCCGCCAAGGACCCGTCGGCCAGTCACACCGCGGTCCTCACCGAGCTCCTGGAAGCACGCTAGGCCGTCTCTTCCGGATCTTGGCCGGGTCCGCGGCGGCTGGCACGGCACCTCGCCGCGTTGCCGAAACGCCCCGATAGCTCCGCTATCGCGACGCTCCGGCGCCTTGCGATGCTTCCCCTCGGCCCTGGCGGGCCTGGGGAGACCCCATGCACCAGCCGCCGCGGCCTATCCGGCCCTGATCCGAAAGAAACGGCCCAGGACGCCTCCGTGCGTCGCTTTCCCGCCACCTCCTCGCCCGGCCCTGTTCACCGGCACCCGCCCGCCGCACCATGGCCCCGACGGCCCCCCGGACTCACGGACCCACGCACCGACGGACGCCACCGAAGCAACCGATGCAACGGATGTACGGATGCAACGGACCCGCAGGACCGACCGCCCCGGCGAGGAGGCGCACATGGACCAGGCCCGACGGCCCGAGCAGACCGAGGAAACGACCGCCGCCGTCGCGACGCCGGAGGCGACGGCGGACGAGGCCGAGGCGACGACCGCGGAGACAATCGCGGAAGCCGCGGAGACGGCGCCCGCCGGCACGGCCGAGGCGGCGACCGTGGAGGCAACGGCGGACGGGACCGAGACGGTGACCGCGACCGCGGAGGCGGCCGCGAAGGTGCCCGCGGGCGCGGCAGAGAAGGTGACCGTGAAGCCGACCGCCGACGCCGCCGAGGAGGTGCGGCGGGAGCGTCACGCCCGGCTCGACCGGTTCCAGCGCGACCCCTACCCCCTCTACGACCGGGCCAGGCGCACCGCAGGACTCACCTTCGTCCCGCTGCTCAACGCCTGGCTGGTCGCCCGCGACGCCGACATCCGCGAGGTGCTGCTGCGGCCCCAGGACTTCTCCTCGGCCCAGTCCCTGCGCCCCGACGTCCGGCCCTCGCCCGCCGCCCTCGCCGTGCTCGGCGCCGGCTTCGCGCCCCGGCCCACCGTCGTCTCCACCGACGGGCCCGCCCACCGCCGCCACCGCGCCCCGCTCAACAGCGGCCTGTCCGCCGCCCGCGTCGCCGCGCTCACGGAGTACGTCACCGACCAGGCGGAGACGCTCGCCGAGGCCTTCGCGGCCGCCGTCGCCGAACAGGGCCGGGCCGACCTCATGGCGCACTACGCGCGCCGGCTGCCCGGTGCGGTCGTCGGGCGGCTGCTCGGCCTGGACCCGGCGGACGTGCCGACCGCCGTCCACTGCTCGTACAGTGCCGAACGGCTGCTGTACCGACCTCTGTCGGAGCCCGAGCAGATCGCCGCCGCCGAGGACGTCCTCGCCCTCCAGCACCTGCTCGACGGCTATGCCCGCGACCGCCGGGCCCGGCCCAGGGACGACCTGATCACCGGCATGGTCGCCGCCCTGGCACCGGACGCGGGGCTCGGGCCCGGGCCGCGGGCGCTCACCGACGACCAGCGCTGCGAACTCGTCGCCAACCTCCAGAACCTGCTCATCGCGGGCCATCTCACCACCACCGCCCTCATCGGCACGACGGTGCTCCACCTGCTGCGCCACCGCGACCAGTGGGAACGGCTGCTCGCCCGGCCCGACCTCATACCGGCGGCCGTCGAGGAGGCCGCCCGCTACGACAGCGCCGTCCAGGGCTTCCGCCGCACCACGACCCGCCCCGTGACCCTCGCCGGCACCGAACTGCCCGCCGGCGCCACCGTCTTCGTCGCGTACGGCTCCGCCAACCGCGACCCGGCCCGCCACCCGGACCCCGACGTCTTCGACATCACCAGGACCCGGCCGCACGCACGCCACCACCTGGCCTTCGGCCACGGCCCGCACGGCTGCCCCGGCTCCCAGCTGGCCCGGGTCCAACTCCGCGCGACCCTCGCGGCGTTCGCGCGGCGGCTGCCGGGGCTGCGGCTCGTCGAAGGCCGTCACGTACCGATGCGGCCCACGCTCATCCACCGCTCGCCCGAGGAACTCCTCCTCACCTGCTGAGCCCGCGCAGCCGCGGCGCCTCCGCCGCCGCGTCCACGGCACCGGCCCCGCCCGCGCCGCCTGCCGCCTCCACACGGGCGGCGAGCCCGCGCGCCCAGGCGACGACCCCGGCGACGTCGATGCCGTACGTCTCCGCCCCGCCCCGCGCGTACTCCTCGACCCGCCCGGCCCCGCGCCGCAGCAGCCGCGCCCCGCCCGCCGCGTTCCCGCGCGCCGCGTGCGTCAGCCCCACCGCCGTCTGCGCGAGGCCCTGCCACAGATCCCGCTCGCCGGCCGGCCCCGACTTCCAGGCGTCCTCGAAGACCTCGTGCGCATGGAACGGCATCCCGGCGTCCAGCAGACGCTGCGCCTCCCGCACCGTTCCGTCCGGAGAGCGCACGACCCCTTCCGGCTGCCGCGCCACGCCCTCCGCCCCGTACGTCAACGGCCGCCCGAGCCCGTCCCGGGGCCGCGCACTCCGCGCCCGCCCCTCCGCGTCCCGGTCCCGTCCCCGTCCTCGCCCCGAGTCCCTGTCCATCGCCCCATTCTCCGCCCGGACACCCGGTGACACCCCGTGTGGTGATCCACCCCGTGAAGTGAGGTAATGTTCTCTTGCACGCCGCCGCCGGGCCCGAACCGGGGGACGGACGAGCATCGGGACGTGGCGCAGCTTGGTAGCGCACTTGACTGGGGGTCAAGGGGTCGCAGGTTCAAATCCTGTCGTCCCGACTCGAAAGAGTCGCAGGTCAGGGGCCGTTTCAGAGCAATCTGAAACGGCCCCTTGATCGTTCTTGGGGACCAGTTGGGGACCGACCCGTCTTGACCGTGAGCGTGCGACCACGATCGGGCCATCCGCTGCCCTATGGAGAGGTCCTGGGATGGGGCGAGCGCTGGAGCGACGGCTGTTGTGACGTCGCGTACGGCGGCCCGGCGCCTCCGCGCACATGAGAGCGGGGCTCGGTCCGGGCATCGGGTGACCTGGGCGGTTTGCGCGGAACGCGGGTGGGCAGACGGGCCGGAGCGGAGGGTCGGTCGGCTGGACGCGCCGGCGCACCTCGTACCACCGGAGGGCATCATGCCAGGACGTGAGGAGCTTCCTTCGACACTGGAGCGTTCGCCCAAGGAGGCGCAGCGCACGTGGATCAAGGCCCATGATTCGGCTGTCGAGCAGTACGGGGAGGGCGAGCGGGCACACCGGGTCGCCTACAGCGCGCTCAAGCACAAGTACGAGAAGGTCGCGGACCACTGGGAGCGCAAGGAGCACGGCAGTAAGGGCCCGTCCGACCCCCGGGCCGCCACTTCACGGGACAAGCCCGCCCGTAGCGGCGAGGGCGTCGACGAGAACGCGACCAAGCAGCACCTCTACGAGCTGGCCCGGCGCCTGGACGTCGACGGACGATCACGGATGAGCAGGGCCGAACTGCTGGAAGCGATACGCAAGGAAAACCGCTCCAGGACACGCCAAGCCCGTTCCCGCTAGACCAGGACCCAAGCCGACGGGGCGTCCTCCACGGCTACGGACTCTCGGGTCGTCTATCGAGGCGGTTCCACGATGACGGGGCCCGCCCGCAGCCATGCGACGCGGGGCTGAAGCGCGGCCGACCGGTGCGTGCCGATGACGACGACGTACGGGCGCTCGGGCGGGCCGGGGAACGGAGAGCGCTGTCGTACGGGCACGGCAGTCGTGCGCCTCTCGTCGTGCTCCGTCCGTCGTCGGCTGTCACGCAGCGTTGCATAGGCGGCGATCACCGACTCCAGCCTTTCGGTGTTCACCGGCCGGCCCGGGTGGGCGTCCGGATGCAGGGCGCGGAGCAAGGCCCGGTAGGCGCTGGTGATCTCCTCGAGCGAGGCCGTCGGCTCGACACCGAGCACCGCGTAGTGGTCCGGCTGTCGGGGCGCCTTCACGACTTCCACCTCCCGCGGCGACATCCGCGTGCCATAACACCTTCATAGGACCCCATGGGTGCGCATTTCAAGGGGGTTCCCGAAGGCCGAAGGTATCCGTGCAGCAGTCATTGGTGTGAAGGGATATTCCTTAATATCGTGAGCTTTGGAAAGCACCTGGTCGGGTGCTCGCCGACCGTGTAGGTGCGTATGAGTCTCCGGTCTTTTGGAAGGAGGTTGACGGTCGTGGCGCGCCTGCTGGTTCAGAACGATGACGTGGTCGTACGGCTGCCATGGCGTGAGGCGCTTCTGGCGCGTCGAAAAGGGGTCCGAGTTCCCCTGGCGGATGTGCAGGCGGCGTGGGTCGAGCCGGATGGGTGGCGCGCCATGCGGGTGACCACCGAGCGAGGCGATGGGCGGCCGGAACGATTCTGCATGGGTACACGGCGTCATGCTGACGGCGTCGACTTCGTTGCCGTTCGCGCTCCCGGGCCGGTGGCTGTCGTGGATCTCTTTCCGGGTCGCCGATTCGCCCGGCTTTCGGTTTCCACCGTCGATCCGGAGGGTGCCGTGCAAGCTGTGCAGGTCGCCGTCCAGCGGGCCCGGGAGGATCGCCGCCCGGAGGCGGGAGGAGTGAGGGGGCCCTCGCGGACGCCTCTCAGCCGGCGGCGCAGGCAGCTGGAGGGAACGGGCGTTACGGACGATGCGGAGGAGTGATCCACCAGAGGCGTGTGAAGGAGGATCGAGACCATGGCCGAGACTCGCGTACTCGATCGCGACCG
Organism: Streptomyces sp. NPDC127114; assembly: GCF_042677525.1. Classification (NCBI taxonomy): domain Bacteria; kingdom Bacillati; phylum Actinomycetota; class Actinomycetes; order Kitasatosporales; family Streptomycetaceae; genus Streptomyces; species Streptomyces sp. NPDC127114. The sequence continues at coordinate 30,788 of NZ_JBHXTJ010000017.1, read as the reverse complement.
CTGGACGACCGCGCTCGATGAGCTCACCGAGGCGCACCGCGGGGAACTGGTCAGCATCGAAGTGCTGGACCCTGCCATCGGGCACCAGTACGAAGCCGAGCGGCTGCCCTTCTCGTACCTCGCGTACGACCCGAAGGACGACGTGGTGATCGTCGCCGTCGGCGGCCGCAGTGCGCGCTATCCCGTCGTACTGCGACACATGGTGGAGCACCCGAAGGAGATCGACGTCTCCACGGTGGGCGTGCCTGAGCCGGCCGTGCGAGTCCTGGACCGGGATGATGCCGCCACCTTGATCACCTTCTTCGCGGTCGGGCCCGGTACGGAGTCCTGAGACCGACCGCTTTCCCGGCCGGCCCCGCATGGGGGCCGTGCCGGAGGGCGCAGGCAGGCCCCACGGCGTCCTGCCGCCGTGGGGACGGTGCAGGAGCACAGGCGGACCGGGAGCAGGCGCTCAAGACCGTCGAGCCATGGAGCATCGATCCCACTGTGTTTAGCTCGCCTACCAAGTCGGTTGCGCATGAGGTTCATTCCCGTGAATTTCGGTGAGGACCCATCACTCCGTTCGGGTGTCACGGGTGCACCGTCGGAAGCCTCCGCACTCGGGCTGCCAGGCCGTTTCCCTGGACTCCAGGATCCGACCGGATCGTGGTTGCTGACGGTCGCGACACTGCTGAGAGGTCGTGACGAGGACGGCCGACACCCGCGGCACAGGAATGCGGCCCAGCCGACCAGGCTCGAACAGGGTGCGAAAAGACGTGGCTGATGTGCTGGGTTGCCCACTCACGTCAAGGCCCCGGACTCTCGGCTCAGTTCCAGGTGCTCCCGGTCAGGGACTGACGACTATTCGCCAGGGTTCGCCGGTATGCGCTCGCTGGCGTGCCGTCAATGCGCGGGTGTCCAGTAGGCGCGTGGCTTTCCGGCATCAGGCTGGGCAAGCCCGTCTGTATGGAAGGTGGTGCACATGGGGAAGCGGGCCAAGGGGCCCGGTCGGCGAAAGAAGCTCGACCCGGCTAGCCGAGCACAGGTAATCGTTGCAGTGCTTGGCGCGGTCACCGCGGTGGCAGGGTGCGTGGCGCAGTTGGCGCGATAGCAGCGTGGTCGGGGCGGAGTATCGGACGGCAGGGTCGCGGCCTGCGTGAAGCGGGCCCGGGGCTGGCAGACGATCGGCTGGCCTCACCCCCACGCCCCCACACCAGGCCGGGGTTCTGGTGGCACCTGGAGCCCCGGCCTCACTCACGTGCGGTGAACGACCTCGCGACGACGACCGCGACATCGGATGGGACGCGGACGACGAGGCACGACTGAGCCCCTGGGGCGGGACGTCCGGGCCGGCGCCATCCTGATCCCGGTGTCTTGGCCGGCCATGGGGTGCAGACCCGGCCGTGGGCGATGGGACGGTCAGGGCGGGGTCGCTGCCGCACCGACGCGGCAGGGGCCCCCGGCGCCCCGCGCCCGGGGCGAAGGGGCAGGGGTGGTCTTTCCCGCTCGTGGCATGTGGAGTCGGTCCTGGACCTGATCCACGAGGCCGAGGGGCGCGACGCCCTCGACGACGCAGTGTCCGGTGTCGACGAAGACGTGGCCCGCTGGACGCACACCGTTGCAGGCAGTGCCGATACGGCACCCAATTTTCGGCCTTGCGCTCGTCACGCTGGTGGAGCCGTCGGCAACGGCCAGCCAGGACACGGTCCTCTCGACCACCCACCGGTGACGGCCGAGCCGCTGTGAGGACTCGGCGCCTTTGCGAGCGATGCGGTGGCGGATACCACGGCTGCGGAGCCACTGATACGTACCTGCCCCTGTTGCCCCTGCGCGGGGTTCATGGGCCTGGAGGACGGTCGCGGGCGCCCGGAATGAGGAGGAGCCTGCGCAGGGTGGCGTTGTCATCGGGCTCTTGTGCTCGCGCAGACAGGACCGCTCGGATTCGCTCCCTGGAGCCGACGTAACCCCTGGCACGCCCGGTACGCCGCGGCCACGGCACGTGGGTCGCGACTCCCACCCCTGCCGCTTCTTCGGCTGCGGTGCGGTGCGTTTCGACTCCTTGACCTCCCGTTGGCGCTCCACGATGCTTTGTTGCGGCACGTGAGATGCGTGTCGTAATGAGCAACTTCTGCTCAGGTCTCGTACCAGCCGAGGAGTGGTCATGACGCACCAGGTCCGTGCTGTTGTCGCGCGGGGCAAGGGCGCCCCCGTCAGCCTCGAGACGATCATCGTGCCGCATCCCGGCCCGGGCGAGGCGCTGGTGAAGATCGAAGCCTGCGGGGTCTGCCACACCGACCTGCACTATCGCGAGGGCGGCATCAACGACGACTTCCCCTTCCTGCTGGGTCACGAGGCCGCGGGCGTCGTGGAGTCGGTGGGGGAGGGCGTCGCCGATGTGGCGCCCGGTGACTTCGTCATCCTCAACTGGCGGGCGGTGTGCGGTCAGTGCCGCGCCTGTCTCCGCGGACGGCCCTGGTACTGCTTCAACACCCACAACGCCAAGCAGAAGATGACCCTCGCCTCGACCGGGCAGGAGCTGTCCCCGGCGCTGGGTATCGGCGCGTTCGCGGAGAAGACGCTGGTGGCGGCCGGGCAGTGCACGAAGGTCGACCGGGCCGCGTCGGCCGCCGCCGTGGGCCTGCTCGGGTGCGGGGTGATGGCCGGCATCGGCGCCGCGATCAACACCGGGAACGTCGGCCGCGGCGACTCGGTCGCCGTCATCGGCTGCGGTGGTGTCGGTGCCGCGGCGGTCGCCGGGGCGAAGCTGGCGGGCGCCGCGAAGGTCATCGCGGTCGACATCGACGACCGCAAGCTGGCGACCGCCGGCCGGCTGGGCGCCACCCACACCGTCAACTCCCGTACCGCCGACGCGGTCGAGGCGATCCGCGAGCTGACCGGCGGCTTCGGCGCCGACGTCGTCATCGAAGCCGTGGGCCGCCCGGAGACGTACCAGCAGGCGTTCTACGCCCGCGACCTCGCCGGCACGGTCGTCCTGGTCGGCGTGCCCACACCGGAGATGAAGCTGGAGCTGCCGCTGATCGACGTCTTCGGCCGTGGCGGCGCGCTGAAGTCCTCCTGGTACGGCGACTGTCTGCCGTCCCGTGACTTCCCGATGCTCGTCGACCTCCATCTCCAGGGCCGCCTCGACCTGGACGCCTTCGTCACGGAGACCATCGCGCTGGACGAGGTCGAGAAGGCCTTCGAGCGGATGCACCACGGCGACGTGCTGCGCTCGGTGGTGGTCCTCTGATGGCGGCCCGTGCCGAACGCCTCGTCACCTCGGGGACGTTCGCCCTGGACGGCGGCACCTGGGACGTCGACAACAACGTGTGGATCGTGGGCGACGAGACCGAGGCGATCGTCATCGACGCGGCGCACGACGCCGAGGCGATCGTCCGGGCCCTCGGTGGACGCGCCCTGCGTGCGATCGTGTGCACCCACGCGCACAACGACCACATCGACGCCGCCCCCGAACTCGCCGACCGGACCGGCGCGCCGATCCTGCTCCATCCGGACGATCTGCCGCTGTGGAAGCAGACCCACCCCGAGCGGTCGCCGGACGGCGAACTGGCCGACGGCCAGGTGCTGTCGGTAGCGGGCACCGAGCTCGCCGTGCTGCACACACCGGGACACGCACCGGGAGCGGTCTGCCTGTACGCGCCGGGGCTGGACACGGTCTTCTCCGGGGACACGCTGTTCGCCGGGGGACCCGGCGCGACCGGCCGGTCGTTCTCCCACTTCCCGACGATCATCGACTCCATCCGGGACCGTCTGCTGAGCCTGCCGGCGGCGACGGTGGTGCGTACGGGGCACGGCGACCCGACGACGATCGGCGCCGAGGCACCCCACCTGGACGAGTGGATCGCGCGCGGCCACTAGGGCCTGTCCGGCGGATCAGGGCCGGACAGGCCCTAGGGACCCCCGGGCGGAGGGGGTGGAGAGCCGCGGCTCCCCACCCCCTCCGTCTGCCTCGCCCGTCAGCCGCCGATCTCCGCCGGCTTGACCGTCACCCACTTCCGGCCCGCGTCGACGGTCTCGCCCGCCGCCTTCTGCTCGGCGGACCGTTTCTCCTTCTCCGCCTCCAGTCGGTCGGTGTACGCCTGCTTGCGGTTGACCCACACGCGGGCGCCGCCCGCCCTGACGTCGGAGTAGAAGAGCATCCACCAGTCGCTGGGGGCGTCGCCGGCGACGAGGACCGGCCGTTCGTACTCCGCGATGTAGTCCTGGATGCCGGCGAGCTTTCCGACGTACCAGGTTCCGGGGGTCCACAGATAGGACGTGACGACCTGCCGCTGGTAGCGCTCGGTGCCGTACTCCGCGCCGAACGCGCCCTGCTCGATCTGCTTGCGCGCGGTGGTGAGGCGGCCGGTCTCAGGGTCCTTGAGCAGCGTCGTGACGCCGATGACGTTTTCCGGCGGGACGCCGAGGCCGTACCTGGGGTCCGACACGACCATGCGCACGAGTTCCTCGTGGGCGGCGGTCATCACGTAGACGTGGATGCCGTGTTCCTGAAGGCTGCGGATCAGCTCGCGCTGTCCCGGGTAGATGTGCGGCGGGTTCACGGTGCTGTGCACCGTCTTGCCGGCGTCGTCGTAGCTGACCGGGATCGGCTTGCCGTAGGCGTACAGCTCGTCGACGTACCGCTTCAGCTCGCCGAGCGTCAGGCCCGAGAACACCTGGGCGATCCACGGGTAGCAGACCTTGTCGTCGATCTCGCAGAGCCGGTTGTAGTAGCCGTAGAGGCTCTCGCCCGCCCGGAAGGATACGAGGCGCAGTGAGGGGTCGATGGTGTCCGGGGTGAGCACGCCCTTCATTTCGAGGAAGGGCAGCAGCGACTCCTCGAGGTCGTACCGCCAGATGGTGTTGTCGGCGTCGAAGACGGCGTAGCGGCCCTGGCCTTCGAACCTGCCTATGAGCTTTTCGAGCTGGTCGCCCTGGGCCTGGGGCCAGTTGGCCAGCTCGACGGTGGGCCGGCCGGAGCTGGCGGCCGCGGCCGTGCCGGGTGGGACCGCGGTGGTGCGGGCGGCGGTGGCCGTGGCGCCGGTGAGGACCAGCGACAGGACGGCCGCGGTCACGGCGAGAAGGGGACGAGCGGGTACGCGCATGCGGCATCGGCTCCGGGAGTCGGGAGGAGGTGAGTTGTGCGATACGCAACGCAGTGCACTCTTTGGTCCCCAGAGTGAAGTGGTGGCGGGCTTGTCGCGTCAAGGCTCGCGACCGCCTTCTTCGCCTGCCCCGCTGCCGCGGCCGACTCCTTGACAAGGTATGGGGCCACCTCCAGACTGAGTTGCGTAAAACGCAATCAGTTTCGCTATATGCTACGCACGCGACCGAGGTGTCATGATGATTCCCGTGTGCCGACTCGCGGATCTGCCGCGCGGCGAGGCTTATCGGCTCGACATCGAGCCGCCTGTCGCGGTGTTCCACACCGAGGATGGCGAGATCCTCGCCATCGACGACACTTGCACCCACCAGGACGCCTCGCTCGCGGACGGCTGGCTGGAAGGGTGCGAGGTCGAATGTCCGCTGCACGCCTCCACGTTCGACCTGCGGACCGGGGCGGTCGACGCTCCGCCGGCCAAACTGCCCGTCCGGACCCATCAGGTGGTCGTCGACGACGGCATGATCTATGTGCGGCCCTCCGAGGCCGCGCCCAATCTGCCCCCCTGTGTCGCGGCCCGGCTCGGCGCCGGAGGCCCGGCGTGAGGACCGTGGCCGTCGTGGGCGCCTCCCTGGCCGGGCTGTCGGCCGCGCGAGCGCTGCGGAAGCAGGGCTACGACGGGCGGCTGGTCCTCGTCGGGGACGAACCGCACCGCCCGTACGACCGGCCGCCGCTGTCGAAGGAGTTCCTCGCCGGCCGCATCGGCGAGGCCGACCTCGCCCTTGAGGCGGACGGAGAGGATCTCGGAGCCGAATGGCTGCTGGGCGTCCGGGCCACCGGGCTCGACCGCGCCGACCGGTCGGTGCGACTCACGGACGGCCGTACCATCCGGGCCGACGGCATCGTCATCGCCACCGGAGCGGCGGCGCGCATGCTCCCCGGGACCGCGGGCCTCACCGGGGTCCACACGCTGCGCACCCTGGACGACGCCCGCGCCCTGCGGGACGAACTGGCCTGCGGCGGACGGCTGGTGGTGATCGGCGGCGGCTTCATCGGCGCCGAGGTCGCCTCCACCGCGTACGCCCTCGGCCTCGACGTCACCGTGATCGAGGCGGCCCCCACCCCGCTGGCCGGTCCGCTCGGCGAGACCATGGGTGGCGTCGTCTCCGCGCTGCACGCCGACCACGGCGTACGGTTGCTGTGCGGCGTGGGCGTCAAGGGGCTGAGCGGGGAGCGCCGGGTGGACGCCGTCCTGCTGGAGGACGGCCGCAGCGTGCCCGCGGACACCGTCGTCGTCGGCGTGGGCGCCCGCCCGTGCGTCGAGTGGCTGGAAGGTTCCGGCGTCGCGCTCGACGACGGCGTGACGTGCGGCGCCGACGGCCGCACCAGCCTGGCCGGGGTGGTCGCCGTCGGCGACTGCGCCAACTGGTACGACCCGTACACCGGAAGCCACCGCAGGGTCGAGCACTGGACCGGCGCGCTGGAACGGCCCGCCGCCGCCGTGGCCACGCTGCTCGCGCACGGTGCGGCGGAACCGGGCGTGCCCCGGCCACCGTACTTCTGGTCCGACCAGTACGGCGTGAAGATCCAGTTCGTCGGCCACGCCGCCGGAGCCGACAGCGTCACGGTCGAGGAAGGCGCCACCGACGAGCGCAGCTTCCTCGCCGTCTACCGGCGGGCCGGCACGCCAGTCGCCGTGCTCGGGATGAACCAGCCGCGGCTTTTCACCCGCTGGCGCAAGCAGTTCACCGCGTGAACGACCCCTCTACGACGTTTCCCGAGGAGTGCACCGTGACTTCGACCGGCCTGCCGGACAGCCTGATCGCCACCCTCCCCGGCTCCTCCTACACGGATCCGGCGATCTTCGCCCAGGAGCAGGAGCGCATATTCGAGACCATGTGGTTCTGTGTCGCGCGCGCCTCGGAACTGGCGAAGCCCGGCGCCTTCCGCACCGTCGACGTGGGCCGTGAGAGCATCCTCGTCACCCGCGCGAGGGACAACTCCGTCCGTGCCTACTTCAATGTGTGCCGGCATCGCGGAGCCAAGCTCTGCACCGAGGAGACCGGCGAGGTCAAGCGGGCCTTCCAATGCCCGTACCACGCCTGGACGTACGACCTGAACGGCAAGCTCGTCGCCGCGCCCAACCTCACCAGGATGCCCGACGTCGGACGCACCGAGTACGGCCTGGTGAGCGTGGCCGTCCGTGAATGGCTCGGATACGTCTGGGTCTGCCTGGCGGAGAACCCGCCCTCCTTCGAGGAGGACGTCATCGGCGCGGCCGTCACCCGCCTCGGCGACCCGGAGTCGATCGAGCGCTACGGCGTCGAGAACCTCTCGGTCGGCAGGCGGATCGTCTACGACGTCAAGGCCAACTGGAAGCTCATCGTCGAGAACTTCATGGAGTGCTACCACTGCGCCACCATCCACCCCGAACTCACCGAGGTGCTGCCCGAGTTCGCGGACGGCTACGCGGCCCAGTACTACGTCGGCCACGGCGCCGAGTTCGGCGAGGAGATCCAGGGCTTCACCGTCGACGGCTCCGAGGGTCTCGACCGCATCCCCGGGGTGAGCGAGGAACAGGACCGCCGCTACTACGCGATCACCGTCAAGCCGCAGGTCTTCATCAACCTCGTCCCCGACCACGTCATCTTCCACCGGATGTACCCGGTGGCCGCCGACCGCACGATCGTGGAGTGCGACTGGCTCTATCTCCCGCACGTCGTCGAGAGCGGCAAGGACATCAGCCGTTCCGTGGAGCTCTTCGACCGGGTCAACCGCCAGGACTTCGACGCATGCGAGCGCACGCAGCCCGGCATGAGCTCCCGCATGTACGCCAAGGGTGGCGTGCTGGTGCCCAGCGAGCACCACATCGGGGCCTTCCACGACTGGGTGAACGAGCGCCTGGGCAACCCGCAGGGGTGACTCAGCCCATGTAGCCCATCCGGTGACTGATCTCCTCAGCACCCTTGAGCAGCACCGGGGAGAGCTCGTGCAGGCGCTCCTCGGTGAAGCGGTACGAGGGCCCGGAGGCGCTGAGCGCGGCGATGACCGTGCCGTCGCGGCCGCGGATCGGGGCGGCCATCGCGTGCAGGCCGATCTCCAGCTCCTCCAGGGTCCACGCGTAGCCGCGCTCGCGGGCCTCGGCGAGGTTCTTCTCCAGCTTCGTCCTCGAGGTGAGGGTGTGCGGAGTGGACTTCTTCAGTCCCGCCTCGGCCAGCAGCGCGGCCCGCTCCTCGGCGGGCAGGTGGGCCAGCAGGATCTTGCCGCTGGAGGTGGCGTGCAACGGGGTCAGCTGGCCGACCCAGTTGTGCGCGGTGACGGCTCCGGGGCCGCGTACCTGGCAGAGGTTGATCGCGTAGTGCTCCTGCATGACGGCGATGTTGACCGTCTCGCCGATCTCCTCGGCGAGACGCTCGCAGACCGGGCGGCCCTGCTGGGTGATGTCGATGCGTCCGGTGACCGCACCGGCCAGACGGACGATCCCGAAGCCGAGCCGGTATTTGCCCCGGTCGCCCGCCTGCTCCACCAGTCCGCGTGCCTCCAGGGCGCCGAGCAGGCGGAAAGCGGTGGACTTGTGGACGTCGATCTCGGCGGCCACCTCGCTGACGCCCGCCTCGCCGCGCTGGGCCAGGATCTCGAGGACGCTGATGGCGCGGTCGACCGACTGCACTCCTCCGGCCGGCGAGTTCGACGCTTCGCTGTCTTGGCTGTGGTTGCTCATGGCGAAACTATACGCGCGGTAAACAACGTCGTCGCAAGCGTGGAAGCCCGGACAAAAAGGCCCACAGGTTGCGCTGTTCGCAACCTGGTGCGCACTGCGATACCGGATTAGCATGCCCCGCATATCTACGGCGCGAGCGAGACGAGGCACTATGGCTCCCCTGCAATACGACTTCGTCATTGTCGGCGGCGGATCGGCCGGCAGCGCACTGGCGAACAGGCTCTCCGCGGACCCGGCGAACCGAGTGCTGGTCCTTGAGGCCGGCCGCTCCGACTACCCGTGGGATGTCTTCATCCACATGCCCGCGGCGCTGACCTACCCGATCGGCAACCGCCTCTACGACTGGAAGTACGAGTCCGAGCCCGAGCCCCACATGGGCGGCCGGCGCATCTACCACGCGCGCGGCAAGGTGCTCGGCGGCTCCAGCAGCATCAACGGCATGATCTTCCAGCGCGGCAACCCCATGGACTACGAGCGCTGGGCCGCCGACCCCGGCATGGAGACCTGGGACTACGCCCACTGCCTGCCGTACTTCCGGCGCATGGAGAACTGTCTCGCCGCCGACCCGGACGACGAGTTCCGCGGTCACGACGGCCCTCTCGTCCTCGAACGCGGTCCCGCGACCAACCCGCTCTTCGACGCCTTCTTCAAGGCCACCCAGGAGGCGGGCTACGCCCCCACCGACGACGTCAACGGGTACCGGCAGGAAGGCTTCGCCAAGTTCGACCGCAACGTCCACCGCGGCCGCCGCCTGTCGGCCTCCAAGGCGTACCTCAAGCCGGTCAGGAAGCGGCCCAACCTCACCGTCAGGACCCGCTCGCTCGTGACCCGCGTGCTCTTCGAGGGCAAGAAGGCCGTCGGCGTCGAGTACCAGCGCGGCAAGGGCGCCCTCCAGCGGGTCCGCGCCAAGGAGGTCATCCTGTGCGGCGGCGCGATCAACTCCCCGCAGTTGCTCCAGCTCTCCGGTGTCGGCAACGCGGAGGAGCTGAGCGCCCTGGGTATCGACGTCGTCCACGACCTGCCGGGCGTCGGCGAGAACATGCAGGACCACCTCGAGGTCTACGTCCAGTACGCCTGCAAGCAGCCGGTCTCCATGCAGCCGTACATGGCGAAGTGGCGGGCCCCCTTCATCGGCCTGCAGTGGCTGTTCCGCAAGGGCCCGGCCGCCACCAACCACTTCGAGGGCGGCGGCTTCGCCCGCAGCAACGAGGACGTGGACTACCCGAACCTGATGTTCCACTTCCTGCCCGTCGCGGTCCGCTACGACGGCTCCTCGCCGGCCGGCGGCCACGGCTACCAGGTGCACGTGGGCCCCATGTACTCCGACGCCATCGGCTCCGTGAAGATCAAGAGCAAGGACCCGCGGGAGCACCCGGCGCTGCGCTTCAACTACCTCTCCACCGAGAAGGACCGCCGGGAGTGGGTCGAGGCCATCCGCGTCTCCCGCAGGATCCTCGGCCAGCCGGCGATGTCCCCGTACAACGACGGGGAGATCTCGCCCGGCCCGGAGGTCGAGACGGACGAGGAGATCCTCGCCTGGGTCGCCAAGGAGGGCGAGACCGCCCTGCACCCGTCCTGCACCTGCAAGATGGGCACCGACGAGATGTCCGTCGTCGACCCCACCAGCATGCGCGTGCACGGCCTGGAGGGCATCCGCGTGGTCGACGCGTCGGTGATGCCGTACGTCACCAACGGCAACATCTACGCACCGGTGATGATGATCGCAGAGAAGGCCGCCGACCTGATCCTCGGCAAGGAACCGCAGGCGCCGTCGAAGGCCGCGTACTACCGCCTCCGTGACGCCCGGAAGCAGGTCGGGTAGACCTTGGCCGCCGCCGGACTGGGAAGGCTGCTCGACAGCGTCCGCTACGAGGTGCTGCCCGCGAAGACGACCGAGGACAAGGTCCTCGCCCACGTCCCGCGCGACGTCGTCGTCACCGTGACGGCGTCACCGGTCAAGGGCTTGGAGCCGACCCTCGACCTCGCCGGCCGGCTCGCCGTGAACGGCTACCGCGTCGTCCCGCACGTGCCCGCGCGGCTGCTGCGGGACGAGGCGCACCTGAAGGACGTCGTCGACCGGCTGCGCGAGGCGGGGGTGGACGACGTCTTCGTCCCCGCGGGCGACGCCGATCCGCCGGCCGGGGCCTACGACGGGGCGCTGCCGGTGCTGCGCAGGCTGAGCGAGCTGGGCCGGCCCTTCGCCCGCGTCGGCGTCACCGGTTATCCCGAGAGCCATCCGCTCATCCACGACGACGTCACCGTCCAGGCCATGTGGGACAAGCGCGAGCACGCCACGTACATCGTGAGCAACCTCTGCTTCGACCCGCGGGTGCTGGGGGAGTGGATCGCCCGTATACGGCGCCGGGGCGTCACCCTGCCCGTCCACCTGGGCGTCGCGGGGCCCGTGCAGCGGGCGAAGCTGCTGGCGATGGCGACGAGGATCGGCGTGGGCGAGTCGACGCGCTTCCTGACCCGGCACGCCTCGTGGTTCCTGCGGTTCGCGACGCCCGGCGGGTACTCGCCCGACAGGCTGCTGGCGCGCGGCGAGAAGGCGCTCACGGCGCCGTCGGCGGGGGTGGCCGGGCTGCACCTGTTCACGTTCAACCAGATCGCGGAGACGGAACGGTGGCGCCGTGCCGTGATCGACCGGCTCGCAAGCTGAACGCGGCGTCGTACGCGCGAGGGGGCGGCGCTGGAGGACCGGCCCCGCCCCCTCACGCCGTACCGCTCAGCGGAAGACCACCGTGCGGTCATCGCGGGGATCTCGAAGCGGTAGGCGGTCGGCGACGGGACCGAATCGGTAACGCGGGGTTTTCGCATTCATGTCAGGGTCGGACTCCCTTGACGGTCAAGGTGGTTGTGCACGCGCCGGCTCGGGGAAGTCGTCATGCGCCGACCTCTTGACGCAGGTCTGCCGGTTCGCCAAGGTGTTCCACCACAAGCAATTGAATGCATGATGCGCAACGCATTTCGGCTGAAGGGCTTGGCGCGTGGCAGACCTGTATGTGGCTGGGGAATGGCGGGATCCGGTGGCCGGTGGGTGCCGGGAAATCCGCTGTCCCGCTGACGGCTCGCTCACCGCGACCGTCTCGGAGGGGACGCGCCCCGACACCGAGGCGGCGATCGCCGCGGCCCGCCGGGCCTTCGACGAGGGCCCCTGGCCGCGCACCTCCGAGCGGGAGCGCGGAGCGCTGCTGCTGCGCACCGCCGACCTCATCGAGCGCGACGCCAAGGAGTTCGCCCGCGCCGAGTCGCTGGACACCGGCAAGCGGCTGGTGGAGAGCGAGTACGACATCGCCGACGTCGTCTCCTGCTTCCGCTACTACGGCGGGATCGGCGGCACCGACGCCGGACGTGTGATCGACACCGGCCGCGACGATGCCATAAGTCGCGTCGTCTACGAGCCGATCGGCGTGTGCGGGCTGATCACCCCCTGGAACTACCCGCTGCTGCAGGCGAGCTGGAAGGTCGCCCCGGCCCTCCTCGCCGGCAACACGATCGTCCTCAAGCCCAGTGAACTCACCCCCTCCACCTCGATCCTGCTGATGAAGGCGCTGGAGGAGGCCGGGCTCCCGGCCGGCGCCGCCAACCTCGTCCTGGGCGCCGGGCCCGAGGCGGGCGCCCCGCTCTCCGAGGACCCCGCCGTCGACATGGTCTCCTTCACGGGCGGCCTGGAAACCGGCAAGCGGATCATGGCCGCCGCCGCGGCGACCGTGAAGAAGGTGGCGCTGGAGCTCGGCGGCAAGAACCCCAACGTGGTCTTCGCCGACGCCGACTTCGAGACGGCCGTGGACTTCGCTCTCACGGCCGTCTTCCTGCATTCCGGGCAGGTCTGCTCGGCCGGCGCCCGGCTGATCGTCGAGGACTCGCTGCACGACCGGTTCGTCGACGAGGTCGTCCGCCGCGCCCGGCGGATCCGCCTCGGCGGGCCCTTCGACCCCGAGGCCGAGACCGGAGCGCTGATCTCCGCGCGGCACCGGGAGAAGGTCGAGGCGTACGTCGCGGCAGGCCTCGCCGAGGGCGCCGTACTGCGCTGCGGCGGTGAAAGGCCCGACGACCCGGCCCTCGGAGGCGGCTTCTACTACCCGCCGACCGTCCTCGACGAGTGCCGGCAGGACATGCGCGTCGTGCACGAGGAGTCCTTCGGGCCCGTGCTCACCGTCGAGCGCTTCACCGACGAGGACGACGCCGTACGCATCGCCAACGACACCGAGTACGGGCTCGCCGGAGCCGTGTGGACGCAGGACGCCGGCAAGGCCCAGCGGGTCGCCCGGCGGCTGCGCCACGGCACGGTGTGGATCAACGACTACCACCCCTACGTGCCGCAAGCGGAATGGGGAGGCTTCGGGCACTCGGGCGTGGGCCGGGAGCTGGGACCGACCGGCCTGGACGAGTACCGAGAGCCCAAACACATCTGGCAGAACATCCAACCCCGGCCGCAGCACTGGTTCCGCGGCTGAATGCCGAAGAGAGGTCGACCATGACCCCAGCGCAGACCGAGGTGTCGCAGCGGCACGGCGCGCACCAGGATTCGTACGGCACTCCGGTCATATCCGTGCGCCGGCTGTGGAAGGTGTTCGGGCCGAAGGCCGACCAGGTACCGGACTCCGAGGAGCTGCGCGGCCTCACCCGCCGCGAGCTCATGGACCGCACCGGGTGCACCGCCGCCGTCCGCGACGTCGACTTCGACGTCCGCAAGGGCGAGGTGTTCGTCGTCATGGGCCTGTCCGGCTCGGGCAAGTCCACGCTGGTGCGATGTCTGACCCGACTGATCGAACCCACCGCCGGTGAGCTCGTCTTCGAGGGCGAGGACATCCGCGAGGCGGACGGCAAGCGCCTGCGCGATCTGCGGCGCCGCAAGTTCTCCATGGTCTTCCAGCACTTCGGGCTGCTGCCCCACCGCCGGGTGGTGGACAACGTGGCCTTCGGTCTGGAGATCCGCGGCATGAGCAGGGCCGAGCGCACCGCGCGGGCCCTGGAAGTCGTCGAACTGGTCGGCCTCGCAGGCTACGAGAACTCCTACCCCGACCAGCTCTCGGGCGGTATGCAGCAGCGCGTCGGCCTCGCCCGGGCGCTGGCCGGCGACCCCGACGTGCTCTTCTTCGACGAGCCCTTCTCGGCGCTCGACCCGCTGATCCGCCGCGACATGCAGAGCGAGGTCATCCGGCTGCACCGCGAGGTCGGCAAGACGATGGTCTTCATCACCCACGACCTCTCCGAGGCGCTCAAGCTGGGCGACCGCATCCTGATCATGCGCGACGGCAGGACGGTCCAGTGCGGCACCGGCGACGAGCTGGTGGGCGCCCCGGCCGACGACTACGTCCGCGAGTTCGTCAAGGACGTGCCGCGCGGCGATGTGCTCACCCTGCGGTGGATCATGCGCCCGGTGGAGCCCCATGACGCCCTGGACGGTCCCGAGCTGGGCCCGGACGTCGTGGTGAAGGAGGCCACCCGGGCGGTACTGGCCGCCGACAGGCCGGTCAAGGTGGTGGAGGACGGCACGTTGCTCGGCATCGTCGGCGACGAGGAGATCCTCGCGGTGGTCGCCGGGCAGGAAGGCGGCGCGTGATGGCCGTCGCCCTGGAGAAGTCCGCCCCCCTGCCCGGCGTACGCAGGGCCGGCCGGCGCACGGTGGTGGCCGCGATCCTGGCCGCCTGGCTGCTGCTCTTCGTGGTCCTCCGCGGAAGGCAGACCCTGACCCTGGCGGCGGCGGACCTCACCGACCTGCACCGGTGGTTCAACGACGTCAACGATTCGATCGGCGCGGACCGCAACTCCAACCCGCTCTTCCTCTACTTCTTCAACGAGATCCGCCTGGTCATCGACAACCTGGTGACCTTCATCCAGCACCTGATCTCACAGCCCCCCGCCGGCCGCCCCGTCCCGCAGATCGGATGGCTCGGCGTCGTCGGCATCGCGGGCTACGTCTCCTGGGCCGTGGGCAACTGGCGGGTCGCCCTGCTGGCCGTGGCGGGCTTCACCTTCCTGGGGCTGCAGGGGCTGTGGCAGGAGAGCATGGACACCCTGTCGCTCACCCTCTCCGCGGTCCTCGTGGCGCTGCTGTTCGCGATTCCGCTGGGCGTGGGGGCGGGACTGTCCGACCGGTTCAACCGGATCGTGACGCCCTTCCTGGACTTCATGCAGACGATGCCGACCTTTGTCTACCTGGCCCCGCTGACCCTGTTCTTCCTCATCGGCGGGGCCTCCGCCACGATCGCCACCGTGATCTACGCGGCACCGCCCGCGATCCGCATCACCGCGCACGCCATCCGCTCCGTTCCCGAGACCACCGTCGAGGCTGCGGAATCGCTGGGCGCGACACGACGTCAGACCCTGCTGAAGGTCCTGCTGCCCATGTCCAAGCGCACCGTGGTGATGGGCGTCAACCAGTCGATCATGGCCGCCCTGGCCATGGTGACCATCGCCGCGCTGATCGACGCGCCCGGCCTCGGCAAGACCGTCATTCAGGCCCTTCAGTCGCTCGACGTGGGAACGGCCTTCAACGCGGGACTCGCCATCGTCGTCATGGCGATCGTCCTCGACCGGGTCACCACGGCGGCCGGCGCCCGCGAGGAGACGGCCCGGCGTTCGAAGAACCGCCTCGTCACGTGGCGCAGGCCGCTGCTCGGCGCGGGAGCGGCGGCCACCGCGGTCCTCGTCTACCTGTCGCACACCTATGTCTGGGCGGCGGAGTTCCCCGGCGACGGCGGCATCGGCGGCTCCATCGCGCGCGCGGCGGACACCGTGACCGCCTGGGTGCAGGACAACCTCTCGGGCCTCACCAACGCCTTCCGCGACGGCATCACCAACGGCCTGCTCAATCCGTTCCAGACGCTGCTCACCGACTCCCCGTGGTGGCTCGTCGGCGCGGTGCTGATCGTGCTCGGCGCCGTGCTCGGCGGTTGGCGGGCCGGGGCCACCACGGCCGTGTGCGTGGGTCTGCTGGTCGGCACCGGTCTGTGGTCGGACGCCATGACGACGCTGGCGTCGACCCTCGTGGCGACGGTGCTGGTCATGCTGCTCGGCATCGTCCTCGGGGTGTGGATGGGGCGCAGCATGCTCGTGGACCGGGTGCTGCGGCCCTCCCTGGACGCGGCGCAGGTCATGCCGCCGTTCGTCTACCTCGTGCCGTTCCTGGCGCTGTTCGGCGCGACCCGCTTCACGGCCATCGTCGCCGCGGTCGTCTACGCGGTGCCGGTCGCCATCAAGATCATCGCGGACGGGGTGCGGGCCGTACCCGGGGCCACCGTGGAGGCGGCCGTGTCCGCCGGGTGCAACACCTGGCAGGTCATCACCAAGGTTCAACTGCCCATGTCACGCGGCGCCCTGACGCTCGCCACCAACCAGGGCCTGATCTATGTGCTGTCGATGGTCGTCGTGGGCGGCCTGGTGGGCGCGGGCGCCCTCGGCTACGACGTCGTGGCCGGATTCTCACAGGGCCAGCTGTACGGGAAGGGGCTCGCGGCGGGACTCGCGATCGTCCTTCTCGGAGTCATGTTCGACCGGATCACCCAGGCGGCGGCGCGACGCGCGAGCGCGTAAGGAGCACAGCATGGCAGCACAGGTACGACAGTGGGGAATCGGCACGGCCGGCGCAGCCGTCGTGACCGTCCTCGGGCTGACCCTCACCGCCTGCGGCGGCGCGAAGGTCGGTGTCGACTCCGCGGGTTCGGGGGGCAGCCCGGGCAAGTGCGGCACCTTCAATCTCGCGGTCAACCCGTGGGTGGGCTACGAGGCGGACGCGGCGGTCGTCGCGTACGTCGCGCAGAAAGACCTCGGCTGTACGGTCAGGAAGAAGGACCTGAAGGAGGAGATCGCCTGGCAGGGCTTCGGGACGGGCGAGGTCGACGCCGTCCTGGAGAACTGGGGCCACGACGATCTGAAGAAGAAGTACATCACCCAGCAGAAGACCGCCGTGAGCGCCGGCTCGACCGGCAACAAGGGCATCATCGGCTGGTACGTGCCGCCGTGGCTGGCCAAGGCGCACCCGGACATCACCGACTGGAAGAACCTGAACAAGTACGCGTCCGAGTTCAGGACCTCCGAGTCGGGCGGCAAGGGGCAGCTGCTTGACGGCGACCCCTCGTACGTCACCAACGACGCGGCGCTGGTGACGAACCTGAAGCTGGACTTCAAGGTGGTGTACGCGGGCAGCGAGACCGCGCTCATCCAGTCCTTCCGGGAGGCCGAGAAGAACAAGGAATGGGTGATCGGCTACTTCTACGAGCCGCAGTGGTTCCTGTCCGAGGTGCCGTTGGTCAGGGTGAATCTGCCCGCGTACACGACGGGCTGTGACACCGATGCGGCGAAGATCGCCTGCGACTATCCCGTGTACGACCTCGACAAGATCGTCAGCGTGAAGTTCGCGAAGTCCGGCAGCCCGGCCTACCGCCTGGTGAAGAACTTCGCCTGGACGAACGACGACCAGAACACCGTGGCCAAGTACATCGCGGTGGACAAGATGTCGCCCGAGGCGGCGGCGAAGAAGTGGGTGGAGGCCAACCGCGACAAGGTCGACGCCTGGCTCAGGTAGCCCACGTCGAGAAGACGGTCCGAGATGCCCGGCGGGCGGTGTGCACCTGTGTGCGCCGCCCGCCGGGCATTGCCGCGTTCCGGGCTGTTCGCCGGTGTCACCGCCCCCTTGACACCCCTCTCCCTGACCGGCACATTGAGTTGCGCAACCTGAACCATGTTGCGTAGCAAGCAACTTGACTGGTTTCGAATCCGGAGGTGCGGCGATGGCGGGACCCCGAGTGGTGATCATCGGAGCGGGCGTCGTGGGAGCAGCGCTCGCGGACGAGATCTCCGCGCGCGGCTGGACCGAAGTGACCGTGGTCGACCAGGGCCCGCTCCCCGCGACCGGGGGCTCCACGTCACACGCCCCCGGCCTGGTCTTCCAGACGAACTCCTCCAAGACCATGACCGAGCTGGCCCGCTACACCGTCGAGAAGTTCTGCTCCCTCGACGTCGACGGCAAGCCCTGCTTCCTGCAGGTCGGCGGCCTCGAAGTGGCGACCACCCCCGAACGCCTCGCGGAACTGCACCGCCGCCACGGCTGGACCACCGCCTGGGGCGTCGAGGCCCGCATGCTGAGCGCCGACGAGTGCGCCGAGCGGCATCCGCTGGTGAACCGGGACAGGATCCTCGGCGGCCTCCTGATCCCGACGGACGGGATCGCCAAGGCCGTCCTCGCCGTCGAGGCGCAGATCCGCCGGGCCGCCGAACGCGGCGTCACCTTCCTGGCCCGCCACGAGGTCCTCGACATCCGGCAGAGCGAGGGACGGGTGACCGGTGTCCTCACCGACCGGAGCGAGATCGCCGCCGACATCGTGGTGTGCTGCGCCGGCATCTGGGGCCCGAAGATCGCCCGCATGGTCGGCATGAACCTCCCGCTGACCCCGCTCGCCCATCAGCTCGCCTGGACCGGCCCGGTCCCCGCGCTCGCGGGCCAGACGGAGGAGGCGGTACGACCGATCCTGCGCCACCAGGACGCCGACCTCTACTACCGCGACCGCTTCGACGGCATCGGCATCGGCTACTACGGCCACCGCCCGATGCCGGTCTCGGCAGACGACATCCTCTCCGTCGACGAGGCCGACCACATGCCCTCGGTCCTCGAGTTCACCGAGGAGGACTTCGAGGACGCCTGGACCGAGACCCGGTCGCTGCTCCCCGCGACGGCGGAGGCCAAGGTCGAGGAGGGCATCAACGGCCTGTTCTCCTTCACCACCGACAACTTCCCGCTCCTCGGCGAGTCCCGGGACGTCAAGGGCTTCTGGGTGGCGGAGGCGGTGTGGGTCACCCACAGCGCGGGCGTGGGCCGCGCCATGGCCGAATGGCTCGTCGACGGCCACTGCTCGTCCTTCGACCTGCACGAGTGCGACGTCAACCGCTTCGAGCCGCACCAGCTGTCCCCGGAGTACGTCCTGGCCCGCGACTGCCGGAACTTCGTCGAGGTCTACGACATCATCCACCCCCTCCAGCCGTCGGGGGACCCGCGCCCCATCCGCACGAGCCCCTTCCACACCCGCCAGCAGGAGCACGGCGCGTTCTTCCTGGAGGCGAGCGGCTGGGAACGCCCCCAGTGGTACGAGGCCAACGCGGGGCTGGTCGAAGGCCGCACCATTCCCACCCCGAACGACTGGGCCGCGCGGTTCTGGTCGCCCGTCGTCGGCGCCGAGGCACAGGCCACCCGTGAGACCGTCGCGATGTACGACATGACGGCCCTCAAGCGACTCGAGGTCACCGGCCGGGGTGCCGCGGACTTCCTGGAGGGACTGACCACCGGCAAGGTCGCCAAGTCGGTCGGCTCGGTGACGTACACCCTGCTCCTGGACCACGACGGCGGCATCCGCAGCGACGTCACCGTCGCCCGGCTCGGCCGCGACCTCTTCCAGGTCGGCGCCAACGGCAACCTGGACCTCGACTGGCTCACCCGCCACCTCCCCGTCGACGGCACGGTCCAGGTGCGCGACATCACCGCCGGCACCTGCTGCATCGGCCTGTGGGGCCCCATGGCCCGCAAGGTCCTGCAGCCGCTGACGGACGAGGACTTCTCGGGCGACGGCCTGAAGTACTTCCGCGCCAAGCGCGCGTACATCGGCTCGGTGCCCGTCACCGCGATGCGGCTGTCGTACGTCGGCGAGCTCGGCTGGGAGCTCTACACCACCGCCGACCAGGGCCTGAAGCTGTGGGACACCCTGTGGCAGGCGGCCCGGCCGCTCGGCGGCGTCATCGCCGGCCGCGGCGCCTTCAACAGCCTCCGCCTGGAGAAGGGATACCGCTCCTTCGGCACCGACATGACCTACGAGCACGATCCCTACGAGGCCGGTGTCGGCTTCGCCGTCAGGCTCGACAAGGGCGACTTCATCGGCAAGGCAGCCCTGGAGCGCCGCAAGGAAGACGTACGGCGCAAGCTGACCTGCCTCACCATCGACGACCCGCAGTCGGTCGTCCTGGGCAAGGAGCCGGTCTACGACGGCGACCGCGCGGTCGGCTACGTCACCAGCGCCGCCTACGGCTACACGATCGGCAAGGGCATCGCGTACGCCTGGCTCCCGACGGAACTCACCATCCCCGGCACCACCCTGCACATCGGCTACTTCGACCGCCGGGTCGAGGCGGTCGTCGCCGAGGAGCCGCTGTTCGACCCGACCATGTCCCGCCTCCGTGGCTGACCACGAGGAAGTCGCCGGAACACGCGTCGCCGGAGGGATCGCCCCCATGCCCGGAGGAGTGGGACCCATGACGAGGGCCATGCTGCTCGCCGACGTCGTCGAGGCCGCCGAGAGGAACGCGAACACCGTATGAACGTGCTGAACACCTCCCTGGCCGCGTTGGACCCCGAGGTCCACGAGGCTCTCCGCGCAGAGCTGCACCGTCAGCAGACCACCCTCGAGATGATCGCCTCCGAGAACTTCGCGCCGTCCGCCGTGATGGAGGCCCAGGGCTCGGTCGCGACCAACAAGTACGCCGAGGGCTACCCCGGCCGCCGCTACTACGGCGGCTGCGAACACGTGGACGTCACCGAGCGCCTGGCCATCGAGCGCGTCAAGTCCCTCTTCGGGGCGGGCTTCGCCAACGTCCAGCCGCACTCGGGCGCACAGGCGAACACCGCCGTCTTCTTCGCCCTCCTCCAGCCCGGCGACACCGTTCTCGGCCTCGACCTCGCTCACGGCGGCCACCTCACCCACGGCATGCGCATCAACTACAGCGGCAAGATGCTCGATGTCGTGCCGTACCACGTCTCCGAGACCGACCACCTCGTCGACATGGAGGAGGTCGAGCGGCTCGCCAAGGAACACCGGCCCAAGATGATCATCGCGGGCTGGTCGGCGTACCCCAGGAAGCTGGACTTCGCGGCCTTCCGGCGGATCGCCGACGAGGTCGGCGCCCTCCTCATGGTCGACATGGCGCACTTCGCGGGCCTGGTCGCCGCCGGACTGCACCCCAGCCCCGTCCCGCACGCGCATGTGGTCACCACCACGACGCACAAGACACTCGGCGGTCCCCGCGGCGGAGTCATCCTCACCGACGACGCCGACCTCGCCAAGAAGATCAACTCAGCGGTCTTCCCCGGGATGCAGGGCGGCCCGCTGGAACACGTCATCGCCGCGAAGGCGGTCTCCTTCAAGGTGGCGGCGTCCCCGGAGTTCGCCGAACGCCAGGCCCGTACGCTGGCCGGTGCCCGCCTCCTCGCCGAGCGCCTCACCCGGCCCGACGCGGCCGCGGCCGGAGTGAAGGTCCTGACGGGCGGCACGGACGTCCACCTCGTCCTCGTCGACCTGCGGGACTCCGCACTCGACGGTAAGAGGGCCGAGGACCTGCTGCACGCGATCGGCATCACCGTCAACCGCAACGCCGTCCCCTTCGATCCGCGCCCGCCCATGGTCACCTCCGGTCTGCGCATCGGAACGCCGGCCCTGGCCACCCGAGGCTTCACGGAGGAGGACTTCGCCGAAGTCGCCGACGTGATCGCACTGGCCCTCCAGCCCGAGCCGGACGTGGCCGCCCTGCGCGCCCGCACCGAGGCGCTCGCGGCCACGTACCCGCTCTACCCGCACCTTTCGGAAGACGGAGACGTCCGATGAGCCCCAGCACCCCAGGCGCCGACCTCCCCGACCACCCCGACTGGCTCTGGCGCGATCCCGAGCCCAAGCGCTCGTACGACGTGGTGATCGTGGGCGGCGGCGGACACGGCCTGGCCACCGCCCACTACCTGGCGAAGAACCACGGCATCACCGACGTCGCGGTCCTGGAGAAGGGCTGGCTGGGCGGCGGCAACATGGCCCGCAACACCACGATCATCCGCTCCAACTACCTGTGGGACGAGAGCGCCGGCATCTACGAGCACGCGCTCAGACTGTGGGAAGGCCTGGAGGAGGAGCTGGACTACCCGATCCTCTTCTCCCAGCGCGGCGTGCTGAACCTCGCCCACAGCCTGCAGGACGTCCGCGACAGCGTGCGCCGGGTGGAGGCCAACCGGCTCAACGGCGTGGACGCCGAGTGGCTGGACGCGGAGCAGGTCAAGGAAGTCTGCCCGATCGTCAACATCTCCCCGGACGCGCGCTACCCGGTCCTCGGCGGCACCTACCAGCCGCGCGCCGGCATCGCCAAGCACGACCACGTGGCCTGGGGCTTCGCCCGCTCCGCGGACGCCGCCGGCATCGACATCATCCAGAACTGCGAGGTCACCGGCCTGGACGTGACCGGCGGCCGGGTGGTCGGCGTCCAGACCACCCGCGGTCCCATCGGCGCGGGCAAGGTGGCCCTGTGCTCCGCCGGCCACACCTCGGTCCTCGCCGCCATGGCGGGCATCGACCTTCCGCTCCAGAGTCACCCGCTGCAGGCCCTGGTCTCCGAACTCCTGGAGCCGGTCCACCCCACGGTGGTCATGTCCAACGCCGTCCACGTGTACGTCAGCCAGGCGCACAAGGGCGAGCTGGTGATGGGCGCCGGCATCGACGCGTACAACTCCTACACCCAGCGCGGCGCCTTCCACATCATCGAAGAGCAGATGTCCGCCGCCCTGGAACTCTTCCCGGTCTTCGCCCGCGCCCACGTGCTGCGCACCTGGGGCGGCATCGTCGACGTCAGCCCGGACGCCTCGCCGATCGTCGGCCTCAGCCCGGTCGGCAACCTCTATCTCAACTGCGGTTGGGGCACGGGCGGTTTCAAGGCCACCCCGGGCCTCGGCTGGGTCTACGCCCACACCATCGCCCACGACACCCCCCACCCCCTGAACGCCCCCTTCTCGCTCGACCGTTTCACCACCGGCGCGCTCGTCGACGAGCACGGCGCGGCCGCGGTGGCCCACTAGGGAGCCGAACCATGCTGCTCATCCCCTGCCCGTGGTGCGGGCCCCGCGACGAGACCGAGTTCCACTACGGCGGCCAGGCGCACGTGCCCTACCCCGAGGATCCCGCCGCCCTCACCGACGAGGAGTGGGCGCGGTACCTGTTCTTCCGCGACAACCCCAAGGGCCCGTTCGCCGAGCGATGGAGCCATGCGGCGGGCTGCCGCAGGTGGTTCAACGCGGTGCGCGACACGGCGACGAACGAGATCCTGACGGTGTACAGGCCGGGGGAGGCGCGCCCGGAGACAGTGGAGCCGCGCCCGGTCACTTATGAGCCGGGTGCGGCACAATCAGCCCGTCCGGCGCTTGAGGACGAGGCCCCTTCAGGGCCGAAGCGGGGGTCTGGGGGCGCAGCCCCCAGCGGGGTCGAAGGGGCGGAGCCCCTCAAGGACGATGGGGGTCCCCCCTGCTCGAGCGAAGCCGAGAGCTTGGGGGAGGGTAGGGGCGGCGGGGGCGACCATCCCTTCCGCACCCCCACCGGCGGCCGCATCGACCGCGGCACCCCCCTCACCTTCACCTTCGACGGCACCGCATACCAGGGCTACCGCGGCGACACCCTCGCCTCAGCCCTCCTCGCCAACGGTGTGATCGCGGCAGCGACCAGCATCAGGCTCGGCCGCCCCCGCGGCATCTTCTCGGCCGGCGT
This sequence comes from Streptomyces sp. NPDC127114, assembly GCF_042677525.1. Classification (NCBI taxonomy): domain Bacteria; kingdom Bacillati; phylum Actinomycetota; class Actinomycetes; order Kitasatosporales; family Streptomycetaceae; genus Streptomyces; species Streptomyces sp. NPDC127114. The sequence continues at coordinate 7,486 of NZ_JBHXTJ010000017.1, read as the reverse complement.
GGAGGAACCCAACGCGGTCGTCCAGATCGAGGCCCCCTTCCCCGAGCCCATGCTCCCCGCCACGACGGTCGAACTCTACGACGGCATGGTCGCGAGCAGCCTCCCGGGCCAGGGACGCCTCGCCACCGAACCGGACCCCGCCCGCTACGACGCCGTACACGCCCACTGCGACCTGCTGGTCGTCGGCGCGGGCCCCGCCGGCCTCGCGGCCGCCGCGGCAGCCGCGCGGAGCGGCGCACGCGTCGTCCTCGCCGACGACCAGCCAGAACCCGGCGGCAGCCTGCTCGGCACCGGCGAACACCTCGACTGGGTGGAGGCGACCCGCGCACAGCTCGAAGCCGCCCCGGAGGTACGCGTCCTGCGGCGCACCACCGTCTTCGGCCACTACGACGACAACCACCTCCTCGCCGTCGAGCACCGCACCAACCACCTCGGCGCCCAGGCCCCGCAGCACGTCTCCCGCGAGCGCGTCTGGCGGATCCGCGCCCGGCGCGTGGTCCTCGCGACCGGCGCCCACGAGCGGTCACTGGCGTTCGGAGACAACGACCGCCCCGGTGTGATGCTGGCCGCATCGGCCCGGACGTACCTCCACCGGTACGCCGTTCTGCCCGGCCGGCACGCGGTCGTGTTCACCACCAACGACAGCGCCTACGCCGCCGCACTCGATCTGGCGGCGGCGGGAGTGGACATCGCGGCGATCGTCGACACCCGGCCCGAGCCGGGGGAGTGGGCCGAGCGTGCGCGGTCCGCCGGGATCGAGGTGCTGGCCGGACACGCGGTCACGGACACGGAGGGCGGGGCCCGCCTCACCGCCGTGACGGTCGCCCCGTACGGGGAGTCCGTGGGACGACGGGAGTTCGCCGTCGACCTGCTCCTGGTCTCCGGCGGCTGGAACCCGGTCGCGCATCTGTTCAGCCAGGCCGGCGGCAAGCTCCGCCACGACGACGTACTCGGCACGTTCGTGCCCGACAGCTGCCGTCAGGCGGTGGCCGTCGCGGGCAGCGCGAACGGGGCCTACGATCTCGCCACGACCCTCGCGCAGGGCGCGGCGGCCGGCGCCCGCGCGGTCGAGGCGGAGGGCTACACCGCCGAGGCGCCGGCCCTCCCGGCCGTCGCCGCCCAGCCGCACACCCCGCCCATGCAGGTGTTCGCCGTCCCCACCGGTACCGGAGCCCCCCGGTTCGTCGACCTCCAACGCGATGTCACGGTCGACGACCTGGCGCGGGCGACCGGGGCAGGCCTGCGCTCGGTGGAGCACACCAAGCGCTACACCACGGCCGGCACCGCCAACGACCAGGGCAAGACGGGCGGGGTGCTGACGAGCGGGATCGTCGCCGAACTCCTCGGCGTGGACATCTCCGCGCTCGGCCTGCCCACGTTCCGGCCGCCGTACACCCCCGTCTCCTTCGCCACCCTCGCCGGCCGCGACCGCGGCGCGCTGTCCGACCCGATCCGCACGACCGCCCTCCACACGTGGCATGCCGCACACGGCGCCCTGTTCGAGAACGTCGGCCAGTGGAAGCGGCCCTGGTACTACCCGCAGGACGGCGAGGACATGGACGCGGCCGTGCTGCGCGAGTGCCGCGCCGCCCGCGAGGGTGTGGCCTTCATGGACGCCTCCACCCTCGGCAAGATCGACGTGCAGGGCCCGGATGCCGCGGTCTTCCTCGACCGGCTCTACACCAACATGATGAGCACCCTGAAGGTCGGCATGATCCGCTACGGCGTCATGAGCCGCCTGGACGGCATGATCTTCGACGACGGCACGGTCATCCGCGTCGCCCAGGACCGCTTCCTGGTCACCACCACGACGGGCAACGCGGCCGCCGTACTGGACTGGATGGAGGAGTGGCTGCAGACCGAGTGGCCGGAACTCCGCGTCCACTGCACTTCCGTCACCGAGCAGTGGGCCACCGTCGCCCTGGTCGGCCCGCGTTGTCGCGAGGTGCTCGGCTCGCTCGCACCCCGACTGGCGCTCGCCAACGACGACTTCCCGTTCATGGCGTGGCGGGAGACGACGGTCGCGGGCATCGAGGCGAGGGTGTGCCGGATCAGCTTCTCCGGCGAACTCGCCTATGAGATCAACGTGTCACCGTGGGAGGCCCTCGCCCTGTGGGAGGCGCTGTACGAGGCAGGCGCCCCGCACGGCATCACTCCGTACGGGACGGAGGCCATGCACGTCCTGCGCGCGGAGAAGGGGTACCCGATCATCGGCCAGGACACCGACGGCACGGTCACCCCGCAGGACCTCGGGATGAGCTGGGCGGTGTCCAAGAAGAAGCCGGACTTCATCGGCAAGCGTTCCTACGCCCGCGCCGATGCCGTCCGCCCCGACCGCAAGCACCTCGTCGGCCTCCTCCCCGAAGACCCGGCCGCCCTCCTCCCCGAGGGCACCCACCTGGTCGCCGACAGCGAACTGCCCGCCCCGCCCGTCCCGATGCTCGGGCACGTCACCTCCAGCTACCGGAGCGCGGCGCTCGGCCGGACCTTCGCGCTCGCCCTGATCAAGGGCGGCCGGGACCGCATCGGCGAACGCCTCTACGCACCCGTCGGCGACCGGCTGCTGCCGGTGACCGTCGCAAGCCCCGTCCTCTACGACCCCGAGGGAGCCCGCCGCGATGGCTGACACCGCTCCGACCGCACGGCAGCGCAGCCCGCTGGCGCACGTCGCCGACCGCCTGGCCGCCGTGACGCGCTCCTCCGGTGGCGCGGTCCGCCTGGCCGAAGTTGCCTTCCTGGCGCAGCTGAACGTCCGCCTCGACGCCAAGAGCCCGGCGGCGGACGCCGTCGGACTCGCCCTGGGACTCCCCCTGCCCCTGGAACCCGACACCGTCGTACGCGTCGGGGAACTGGGCGCGGTGTGGCTCGGCCCCGACGAATGGCTGGTGGTGGGCCTGCCCGGCACCCAGCGTGCCTTGGAGAGCCGGATCCGCTCGGCGGCCGGGGACGAGCACGTATCCGTCACCGACGTCTCCGCCCAACGCACCACCATCCTGGTCGGCGGACCGCGCGCCCGCGATCTGCTGTCCCACGGCTGCCGGCTGGATCTGCACCCCCGCGCCTTCGGCCCCGGCCGTTCGGCCCAGACGATGCTGGCCCGCACCCAGGTCGTCCTGGTGGCCCGGGACGAGCCCAGGGCAGGGTTCTGGGTGCTAGTACGCTCCTCGTTCGCCGGCTACCTGACGGACTGGCTCCTCGACGCGGCCGCGGAATACGGGTGAACGGTCCGGTGCGGCGGCCCTCTGCGCCGCCGCACCCGGGGGACCGGGCACGCCTCCCAAGGCGAGCGCCGCCCCTCCCGTGGACCGGGGCGGGCTCAGCCCACGTAGCCCATCCGGTGGCTGATCTCCTCGGCGCCCCGGACCAGCAGGGGCGCGAGCTCGTGGATGCGCTCCTCGGTGAAGCGGTACGCGGGGCCGGAGGCGCTGAGGGCGGCGAGGGTCCCGCCGTGGTGGGAACGGATCGGGGCCGCGACGGCGTGCAGTCCGATCTCGAATTCCTCCAGCGTCACCGCGTACCCGCGCTCCCGTGCCTTGGCGAGGTTCTTCTCCAGCTTGGTCCTGGCGGTCAGGGTGTGCGGCGTCAGCTTCTGCAGCCTGGATGCCGCGAGCACATCCGCGCGCTCCTTCGTCGGCAGATGGGCGAGCAGGATCTTGCCGCTGGACGTCGCGTGCACCGGGGTGAGCCGGCCGACCCAGTTGTGCGTGCCGACCGCGCCCGGGCCGCGTATCTCGTAGAGGTTGACCGCGTAATGCTCCTGCAGGACGGCGATGTTGACGGTCTCGCCGATCTCCTCGCTGAGCCGCTCGCACACCGGCCGGGCCTGCTGGGTGATGTCGAGACGGCCCGTGACCGCCCCCGCCAGACGTACGATCCCGAAGCCCAGCCGGTACTTGCCCCGATCCGCCGCCTGCTCGACCAGACCGCGCGCCTCCAGCGCCCCGAGCAGGCGGAACGCGGTCGACTTGTGGACGTCGATCTCGGCGGCGACCTCGCTGACCCCCGCCTCGCCGCGCTGGGCGAGGATCTCCAGGACGCTGACGGCACGGTCGACGGACTGCACCCCGTTCACTGCGGGAGCCTGCGTTTCGCCAGATGCCGAGTGGTTGCTCATAGCGCAACTATAGGCAAGGCCGGATCGTCCAGCCCTACGGGGAGTCCCCGTGGCCCTCGGACGGCGGCCGCGGCTGGCTGGGGGGCCTGGCTTTTGAGGCGGACGGGATCGCTACGTTCCTGCACGTCGGGCCCTCACATCCCGCCCTCTCAGAGGTTGGGGACCGGCCCGCACGGCCTATGAGCTGTTCTGGCCGCGGAAGGTGCGCCGGTACGTGTCCGGGGGCACTCCCACCGCGCGGCTGAAGTGCCGGCGCAGGGTGGTCGCCGTGCCCATGCCGGTGTGGGCGGCGATCCGTTCGACGGCCGTGTCGGTGGTCTCGAGGAGTTCCTGGGCGCGCCTGATGCGCTGCGTGTGCAGCCAGCGCAGCGGGGTCAGGCCGGTGCTCTGCTGGAAGGTCCGCGTCAGGTGCCGCGTGCTCATGCCGGCGCGGGCGGCCAGATCCTGGACGGACAGGGGCTCGTGCAGCCGGTCGAGGGCCCAGTCCTGGAGGTCGGCGAATCCGTCACCGCTCCGGGCCGGGACGGGCGCGGCGATGTACTGGGCCTGGCCGCCGGCGCGGTGCGGCGGCACCACCAGGATGCGGGCCAGGGCGTTGGCGACCGCGGTGCCGTGGTCGAGGCGCACCAGATGGAGGCTGAGGTCCAGGGCGGCGGCCTTGCCCGCAGCGGTGAGGATCTGCCCGTCGTGGGTGTAGAGGACGTCGGCGTTGACGCGTACGCGGGGATAGCGTTCCGCGAGCCGGGCCGCGTGCCACCAGTGTGTGGCCGCCTCGCGCCCGTCCAGCAGTCCGGCGGCGGCGAGGACGAACGCGCCGGTGCACAGCGAGGCGATGCGGGCTCCGCGCCGGTGGGCGTCACGCAACGCGTCCAGCAGGTCTTCGGGCGGATCGGCCTCGATGTCGTCACACGACGGCACGATCACGGTGTCGGCCTGGGCCAGGACGTCGAGCCCGTGCCGGGTGTCGACTCGCAACCAGCCGCCCAGCCGGGCGTCCTGCGGTCCGCAGACGGCGAACTCGTACCAGGGCTCGGCCAGGTGCGGGCGGTCCATGCCGAAGATCTCCAGGGCGATGGCCGCCTCGAAGAGCATCGCCCCGTCGTACACGGGCATCGCCACCAGAGTCATGTCCGAAAGTGTACGGGTGGCGTCGCTTCCGACACTCGTGCGGGCAGCCTGCGGATCCGAAGATCGATGCCATGAAGACGAACACACCGCAGCGGACCGTCGCCATCTTCGGCGCCTACGGCCACACGGCCCGTTTCCTCATCGACGAGTTCCACAAGCGCGGATTCCGTCTCGCGCTCGGAGGCCGCGATCCGGAACGCATGAGCGCCCTCGCCGAGGCCCACCCCTACGCCCGCAGTCACGTCGCGACCGTCGACGACCCGGCGTCCCTGGACGCGCTGTTGGCGGGCGCTGCGCTGGTCGTCAACGCGGCGGGCCCGTTCGGCGACACCACCCCGCCGCTGATCGAGGCGGCCCTGCGCGCCGGCGTCCACTACATCGACATCACCGGCGAGCAGCCGGTCACCCGCCGCAGCTTCGAGACCTACCGGGACCGGCTGGCCGGCAGCGGTCTGCTGTTCCTGCCCGCACTGGGCTTCTTCGGTGGGCTGCCGGACCTGCTGGCCACCGCGGCGATGGGCGACTGGGCCGCCGCGGACGACATCACCGTGGCGTTCGCGCTCGACAGCTGGCACCCGACGGCCGGCACCCGCAAGGCGGGGGCGCGCAGCGCGGGCAAGCGGGTGACGGTGAGCGGCGGCCGGTTGGTGCCGTTCGAAGACGACCAGGACGTCCTGGCGGACTGGGACTTCCCCGCGCCGGCCGGTACGCAGCCGGTGCGCGCGCTGGGGACGGCCGACCAGATCACCATCTCGCGGCACCTGAAAGCCCCGGACGTCCGGGCGTTCATGAACGAGGCCCCGCTGGCCGACCTGCGGGACCCGGGCACGCCGGCACCCACCGCCGTGTCCGAGGACGGCCGTTCGGCGCAGTCATGGCTGATCGACGTCGTGGTCACGCGCGGAGCCGAGCGCCGCGCCGCGTCCGCGGTCGGCCAGGACATCTACGCGGTGACCGCACCGTTGGTCGCCGAGGCGGCCGTCCGGATCCTCGCGGGCCGGACGCTGCCGAGCGGCACGGCCTCCGGCATGCGCGCCCCGGGTGAGGTCTTCGACGCCGAGGACTTCCTCTCGTCGGTCGCCGCCATCACGTGGACCCGGCGCTGACCGACGCACGCCTCCCGGCCGCGCATGCCCTCGGTGGTGACGTCGGTGCCGTCGGGTCGCCGTGCGGGCTGCTGGTCCAGGCGGGCGACGTAGCCGAGCGCGCCGGACAGGACCTCTCCACGGCCCGCCCCCGCCCATGAATGCCTCGACCGGCTCGGTACCGGGCCCCGCACCGAGGGCGTGACGGCGCGTCGGGGACCCGCCCAGCTGCGGGGCGGCGTCAGTCCAGCCGGTCGGCGGCCGCCACCCGGTGCGCCTCCAGCGCCGGATCGGCGAGCAGGTCCGCGACCAGGGCCGCCGAGCCGGCCACGTACGTGCTCCGCAGGTCGGTGTCGCCGCCCACGACCCAGGCGTGGTCCGCGGGCCACCACAGGTCCGGGAGCACGGAGTCGTCGGCGGCCGGGGAGTCGGCGTCGGCGAGCGCGCCCGCCATCAGGACGCGGTCGCGGTGCGGGGTCTCGAACCGGGGCACCGCGTCCCAGTCCCACTGCCCGTACCCCGACCACAGCGCGTACCAGCAGTCGTCCGGCGTGTCGGTGTGCCGCGCCAGGACGGGGAGGAGGGCTCGCGCCACCTCCGGCGGCGTGTTGCCCTCGCCGGGATCCTCGTCCCAGACGCCCGGCAGGGACAGGTCGCCGTACGACGCGTCCCGGGTGACCCCGATCAAGGCGTGCCAGGGCAGGGCGCCGGCCGGGCTGCGCCCGTACGCGGCGCCGACGGTCTCCCAGCGCACCGGCTGCTCGTCGAGGTACGCGGGGTGGAGGATGCGGGCGTACGCCGGGAAACCGGGCGCGGTCGCGCCCGCGACGGTGGGGAAGTCCGCCTGGCGTTCGGTCAGCCATGCGGCGGGGGAGAGGTCGGCGGTCTGCACCCGGAGGCGGCCGTAGCGGGCCGGCCCCGGGGGGAGCCCGGCGAGTCGGTAGTGCGTCACGGGTCCAGTCTGCCGACTGCCGGGGCCCGCCCCGCACGCATTCCGGACGGTGCGAGGCCGGGTCGGGGGTGGGGCCGGGGTCCGGGGCCTCCGCGGGGGCGGGGGTGTCCGGACTGCCACCTCCGCTTCGCTTCGCTCGCGGAGGAGGCCTAAACGTCCGGACACCCCCACCCCCGCTCCGGCCCCGGACCCCTCCCCGCCGTCGTC